>CAYRBI010000020.1:4020-52736 GCA_964422415.1 uncultured bacterium
GCCGAATCGGTGGGCAACCCCTGGGATCGATTGATGGTGGTCCACTCGGATTCATGAAATCCAGAAATGCCACCCCCCCAAGTGGCCATCCATACTGTGTGATGATCGGGAGAGAGGGCTAGATCCCGCACCACCTCGTAAGCAAGACCATCATCGGTGTTGAAAACACGAATCTGCCAATCGGTTCCATTAGCATGGGGAGACCCCACCAACGGGAGCAGAAGAAAAAAAGGAAAAAGGAATTCCCATCTCGTCAGCATTGACGTTAGATTACAACCCCCTTCATGAATTGCGAAGGACCAGATTGGGCTCTTTAAACAGATCTTCATTGCTCCTTGCGAGGGTTCTCAGCCGTGCTGACAGAAGTATTATCGGAAGAGATGATGGATAAAAAAAAGCTTTCCTTTGTGCAAATTCGCTCGGAATGTGGACATGTGCATGTTCGAGCAGATCTGAAGGATCTGCTGGATGAATATGGTTTGAGACGATTCGAGGATTGGATGGGACTACCTGGAGTGGAGTTCCACGAAGTCTCTATGCGTCCCATCCGGCCCGTGGTCGCTCTGGAGATTCCTGGGATATCCCAGTCTCTTTTCCTCAAGCGTCACTTGGAGGAGCCTCGCGCGGAGTCTTTCTTCGAACGGCTCGGGTGGGTGACTCTCGAGAGCGAAGGCGCCAAAGAAGTGGGTAAACTGCAATTGTTCCATCGAGCGGGGATTCATGTTCCCGAGGTGGTGGCTTGGGGAGAAGGAACTTGGGCAGGTCTGTCAAAAGCCTCTTTTCTTGCCACGCTCGATCTGCAGGCCTTGCCAATGGAACGTTATCTTTTCCAGAACTGGACCCCTCCCGTGAAACACGAGGCGGCTCTTGACAAGCGGCTCACCATCCAAACCCTAGCTCAACTCACGCGCCGGATGCACCAAGCTGGGCTGGTTCACCGGGACTTCTATCTCGGGCATATCTTTGTGCATGGAAAAGGTGGAGAAGGTATGCTCTCGGTGATCGATGTCCAACGGGCTAGTAAGCGTCCCTCCTGGTGGCTTCGTTCGCGCATCAAGGACCTCGCTTCGCTGCATTTCTCTTCCGACCCAGTGTATATCCGCTCCGTGGACCGGCTCAGGTTCCTCAAGGCTTACTGGGGAGTGGACCGGCTGACCTTCTGGCACCGGCTGCTTATGACCTGGATCGAACGTAAAGCTCTGCGTATCCGTCGTCACACCGAGAAAGCAATGGGGATTCCTTACGAGGATTTTTTTCGTAACAAGTACTATTAGTTTGTTGAGTATGGATAAAGTGGGTTTTATCGTTTTCATCACATCTTACACTTAATAACCAGAACGGCTATACTCCCTCTTTGGGCTCATCTTAGGCGGACCGGTATTGGGCAACCGATTGTCCAGAGAGACGTACTATGGGGAAAGAGCATCTGGCAACTGGGAATAGACAATCCCCTGTGGGAGCGGTATTGCTTTTCACAACCGTCTCCATCGTCATCCTTTGTGGTGGATACTTCTTTTTCCGGTATAACGAACACCATCTGCGACGGTCCCGGGAGAAGGAGTTGAATGCCATCGTATGCTTGAAATCTGAACGGCTTCAGGAATGGCGGCAAGAGCTTTTGGCCAATGGGCGCATGGTCGTTGATAGCCCCTCCTTACAAGACAACCTTTCGCAATGGATGCACACTCAAGATTCTGGAATAGCGGGACGAGCTCTCTCCCGCCTACGTTCCTTTCAAAGAAATTGTGGATTCCAGGATGTTCTCTTTGTAGATGTAGATGGAAAGGTATGTTTGAGTCTTTTGGATTCTCCAACGCCCTTGGGGAAAACCTCTTTGGAGTGCCTACGTTCAGCTTTGATCAAGGGTGAGCCAGTTCTCACTGAACTGTACCAGATCACGGAAGAAGCCTCTCCCCAGCTGGATGTCATTGCACCGCTGTTTGCCACCACCACAGAATCCAAGACGGTCCTTGGGGCCATCATCTTGCGTGTGGATCCCGGAAGATATCTCTATCCCCTCTTGAAGGCTTGGCCCTCCCTGAGCGAAACCGCCGAGACCTTATTAGTGAGAAAAGAGGGTGACCGGGTTATTTTCCTCAATGAACCGCGGCACCAGAAAGACAATGCTTTCAGGTTGGGTATCCCGCTCGAAAAAATCGATGATCCGGCGGTTCAGGCGATTGCCAGCCGGCGCGGACCTGTTGAGGGCACGGATTATCGTGGAGTGAAGGTGCTGGCCGTGATCGAACCGGTTGGTGATTCATCTTGGTTTCTCATCGCCAAAATGGATGCGAAGGAAGCCTTTTCGGTATGGTGGACTCATAACCGTGCGGTCCTGGGTATCGCTTTAATTCTTCTCGCGGGTATTCTTGGCTCGGCGGCCTTCTACTGGCAGCATCAACGGAGCCAACAATACCTGGCACTCTACCATTCCGAGCGGGAACGCCTAGCGCTGGTCAAGCATTTCGAGTATCTCATCAAGTACGCCAACGATATCATCCTCTTAGCCGGTGATGATGCGCGCATCATCGAAGCCAATGACCGTGCCGTCTCCGCATATGGCTATTCCCGTGAAGAACTGCGCGAAATGTCTTTGTCCAGCCTCATCGCTCCCGATGAGCATGACAACCACCTGATGAACATTCAGGAGTCCCAGGAGGAGGGCTTCGCCTTTTATGAGACAGTCCACAAGCGCAAGGATGGTTCCCTTTTTGATGTGGAGGTGAGTACCCGCTTCATTGAGATCGATGGGGTTCCCTTCCTGCAAAAGATCATTCGCGACATCACCGACCGCAAGCGTGCCCAAGAAGAACTGGAACACAGCGAACGCAAGTTCCGACTCTTGTTTCAAAACCTCACCGCCGGCTTCGCCTTGACAAAAATTTTAGTGGATGAAGAGGGCATTCCTGTCGATTGTTTGTTCGTAGAGGTGAATCCTGCCTTTGAGTTAATGACGGGTAGGAAGGTAGACGATATTACTGGGCAACGTTTCTCCGAGCTGTTTCCAGGAGCGGATCCCCACTGGGTGGAGTGCTTCGGGAAGGCTGGTCTCACCGGAATCCCTCAACGAATGGAGCAACACAGCGCCATCCTCAACCGGGACTTTGATGTATTGGCCTACTCCCCTCAACTCGGTTTCTGCGCGGCGGTCTTCAATGACATCACCGAACGAAAACTCGCCGAACAAACCCGCGAGAATCTCCTTAAAAGTCTGGAGGAGAAGACAGAGGAAATGGAGAGCCTCTTGTATGTGAGCTCTCACGACTTGCGTACTCCCCTGGTGAATATCCAAGGGTTCAGCCAACGGCTGGACAAGGCCACGAATGAACTGGCGGGAATGATTGATCAGGGACAGAACCTGGCGGACCTGCAAACAATGGCGCGGTCGTTACTCCATGAAAGAATCCCCGCCGCGCTCCGTTATATTGTCGCCAGCGCCAATAAGATGGACTCGCTCATCAATGGCCTCCTGCGGATCTCACGCCTGGGGCGGGTGCAGATCAACATGGTTAAAATTGATATGGATAATCTGGTGGCAAATGTCCTGGCCTCACAAAAACACCAGCTCCAGCAAGCAGAGGCCTCCACTCCAGTGGGAAGTTTACCCACCTGTTGGGGTGACCCTACCCAAATCAACCAGATTTTCTCTAACCTAGTCGACAATGCCCTCAAGTATGGCAGCGGACATAAGCCATTGACCGTGAGAATCCATGGCGAGGTCCAGGATGACATGGCGGTCTATTGCGTGGAGGACACTGGCCCGGGTATCAAGCCGGAGCATCAGGACAAGGTGTGGGGATTGTTCTCCCGGCTGGATCCAGGTGGCCAGGTGGCGGGAGAGGGCCTGGGCCTGACAGTGGTGAAACGAATTGTACAAAGACACCGGGGGCGCGTTTGGTTGGAGTCTGAACCGAACCAGGGGAGCAAGTTCTTTGTGGCCTTGCCACGGAAAGCCATTCCCGTGGACTCCGTTCCCCGGGATTCCAGTAAAGGTATGGGGGAATCATAGTATGGTAGTCGAATCAAGACAGAATGAAGTGATCATCCTCTTGGCCGAGGATGATGATGGTCATGCCGATCTCATCATAGAAAACTTGTCAGAGGCGGGAGTGAATAACCACTTTGTCCGCTTCAGCGATGGCGAAGAGGCGCTGGAGTTTTTTTTCGCCACGGACAACTCCCCCTCCCGTTACCAGCATGGACAAGCCTATCTGATGTTGTTAGATATACGGATGCCCAAGATTGATGGAGTGCAAGTTCTCGAACGGATCAAGAGGACACCCCATCTCAGGAATATGCCGGTGATCATGTTGACCACTACGGATGATCCGCGAGAGGTGGAGCGGTGCCACCAACTGGGCTGCAACAGCTACATTACCAAACCGGTTATCTTTACCTCGTTTGTCGAGACCCTTCGCCGTTTGGGTCTATTTCTACTTGTCATCCAGGTTCCGAAGATCAAGAACGGAGGCTGAATAAGTCCGTGGCCGGGTTGCATGTGATGGGAATAGAGGGCGAAAAATTGACGCAGCTCATGCCTGAGAATGGGCTCATCCTCGTCATTGAGGATGATACCGGTTTGGCGGAGCTGATCGATGGTGTCCTCCAGGACGAAGGCTGGACGGTGGTGTGTGGCCGGGGTGGGCGGGAGGCACTCACGGTACTGCGGGAGCGTTCTCCAGAGCTACTCATCTTGGATTATTGCCTGCCCGACATGAATGGGGAGGAATTTCTGGCTCAGGCCGGCCACGAGGGGATCGATCTTCCCCCCTTCCTGGTAGCGACTGGGGTGGGCGATGAGCGTACCGCGGTGGAGATGATGAAACGCGGAGCAATGGACTATCTGGTCAAGGACACACGTTTTCTGAGCGTGTTGCCCGTCGCCGTGAGAAAGGTTCTGGAGCAAGTCCATGGCCGCCGTCAATTATCTCATGCCATACAGGCTCTCCGGCGGTTAGGTTCGGCTGTCCATCAGTCCGCCGATAGCATCATCATCACTGATACCGAAGGCACGATTGAATATGTGAATCCTGCTTTTGAGAAGACCACCGGCTATTCCTCGGGCGAGGTTCTGGGACGGAATCCGCGGATCCTCAAGAGTCACAAGCAGGATGAGGCCTTCTACAAAAATCTATGGATGACCATCTCTCAGGGAGGTGTCTGGTCTGGGCGGTTGGTAAATCGCCGGAAGGATGGAATCTTGTTCCATGAAGACGCGACTATTTCTCCGGTGCAAGATGGTGACGGCCAAATCGTCCATTTCGTGGCGGTTAAAAAAGACATCACCAAGGAGGTCGCGCTCGAGGAGAAGCTGCGTCAGGCGCAGAAAATGGAGGCCGTTGGTCTGCTGGCGGGAGGCGTGGCCCATGATCTTAATAATTTACTCACCCCCATCCTGGGATATGGCGAGATGCTCTTGCATTCGGCGGGACTGGGAGAGAAGAACAAACGCGAAGTGAGTGAGATGGTCGAGGCGGGTAAGCGGGCCAGGGATCTGGTACGGCAGCTCATGGCTTTCGGACGCAAGCAGGTGCTTGAAATCAAACCGCTTGACCTGAACGAAGTGGTGACTGGCTTTGGCAACCTCTTGCGCCGGACTCTCCGCGAGGACATCTATATTGAACTGGCTTTGGCGCCGATCACCAAGACCGTCATGGCCGACCGGCGGCAGATGGAACAGGTTTTAATGAACCTGGCGGTCAACGCCCAGGATGCGATGCCTCAAGGGGGGACTCTTCTCATCGAATCCGCCGAGGTCGACCTGGATGAGGACTTCACGATTCATCACCATGGGATTGCTCCGGGTCCCTATGTTCAGCTCAGCGTGAACGATACCGGGCATGGGATGGACCGTGAGACTCAAGCCCGGATCTTCGAGCCCTTCTTCACCACCAAGGAACTTGGTAAGGGTACCGGTCTGGGGCTGGCGACGGTTTATGGAATCATTAAACAGCATGGCGGTGATATCTGGGTTTATAGCGAACCAGGACAGGGAACCACTTTCCGGTTGTTCTTGCCCGCGGTGGATATCGATAACATTCCAGAGAACCGGGCGCGCGAACGGGAAGCCAATCTCATTCCCGCGGTCACAGGAAGTGGGACGATCCTGGTGGCTGAGGATGATCCCACAGTCCGCCAGTTGACTTGCGCCATGTTAAACACTCTAGGCTACCGGGTTCTCACCGGTGATTCCGCCCTCGACTGTGTGCGCGTGGCTCATGCGAACACCCATATAATCGACCTGCTTCTGACGGATGTGGTCATGCCAGATATGAATGGGAAGGAGCTTTACCTCCACTTGAGCGGAGTCATCCCGGGTCTCAAGGTTCTCTTCATGTCGGGACACACCACGGAGGTCATTGTCGACCGGGGTGTCCTCGAGGGCGGAATGCAATTCCTACAAAAGCCCTTTAATTTGAGGACTTTGGCTCAAAAGGTGCACGAGATGCTCTCACCCGATCACTGCAATGGGTGATTTAGCGTGAGAATCGCAATCCTTGCGGTACCAATCATTCACCAAATCCAGTAGTCTTCTTTGTCTATGACTTCCTACGAACGTGTTCTGGCCGCACTCAATCGTCACAAGACGGATCGGGTGCCGATTTTCATGTGGTTTCATCCAAGTACGGCGCGCAGACTCGCACACCGCCTGGAGATCCCTCCCGCTCTGTTGGGAACAGCCATGGGCAATGACATCCAACAGACCTGGGTGAATAACAACTTTGCCATGGAGGGGATTGTCCACGAACGCGAGGGGGAGTGGCATATCGATTCCTGGGGGATCAAATGGGTTCGCGAGGGTGAATTCAACCAGATCGCTGAGTTCCCCCTGGCTCATGCGGATGAAACGGAGCTTTTAAACTACCGCTTCCCCACGGACTGCCTCGAGGAACTCCTCGCGCCCATGCAGTCCCTGACGGACCGGCGGGGGGATATCTTTCTGGGCGTGGATGTTTCTCCTTGTGTGTTCGAAATGTACTGGCGGCTACGGGGTTTGGAGGAGGCGGTGGTGGACATCGCGGAGAACCCCAGCCTGGCCGCGGCGATGTTTGGACGGTGCGCCGATTTCGCGGTGATGCTATCACGTGAGTCCCTGGCCCGTTTCTCCCCGGACTGGCTCTGGACCGGTGATGATGTCGCTGGGCAGAATTCCTTGGTAATGAGTCCCCGCTCCTGGCGCGAGTTAATCCGTCCCCACCTGCAACGCGTGGTGGAGGTGGGCAAGTCCAAGGGTCTACCGGTGGCCTATCACTGCTGCGGCGCGTTGCGCCCCATCATCCCGGATCTGATCGAGATCGGCATTGATGTTCTCAACCCGGTGCAGTGCAACTGCCCTGGAATGGATCCCTTGGATCTCAAGCGGGAATTTGGCGGTTCACTCACCTTTATGGGGGGAGTGGATACCCAGGAGCTTCTACCCCATGGCACCGCCGATCAGGTCCGCAAAGCCTCCGAGCGTCTTCTTGAGGGTATGACCTCGGATGGGGGCGGCTACATCCTCGCGGCCTCGCACACCATCCCTCCTGAAACGCCTGATGAAAACATCTTCGCCATGTATGCCGCCGCAGGTTTGGAACTCAGCGAGATATATGACCGCGCCGCCGATCTCCGGCGCCGTTCACAGTCAACACTTTAACATGCCAGTGTACCCCGTAGGATGAACACCGGACATGTCCCGTTCGGCATACAACCTACGGCGTGTTTTTTCCTTCCCCCTCTTTCATTCACCAGCCGGGGAGGATACTTTTTCGGCTGTTCCTGCAAGTTACCTTATCTTCTTGAGAGGGAGGCCTTCCACCGTGCGAGTTCAGATCCTTCTTGTCTTCATCATCCCGCTGATCGCAAGTACATCTGGAGTAATGGCTCAACCAGCGGCCCAGGAGGCGTTTATTGCCGATATCACCACGCAGGCGAAACCTTGGACTCACTTGAATATGAACAACGATCCAGCGGACTTTCAGTTCGTCATTATGTCGGATCGATGCGGCGGCAAGCGGGAGGGGATCTTCCAGGAAGCGGTGGCTAAGGTAAACCTTCTGCAGCCTGAGTTCGCCATCAACATCGGTGACATGATCGAGGGCTATGACAAGAATCAAGACCACATCCGCGCCATGTGGGATGAATTCGTTCCCATCGTTTCGAAACTCGAGATGCCATTCTTCTTCGTGGCTGGGAACCATGACAATGGAATGCCCACCAGCGCCGAGGTTTACCGTGAGCGGTTCGGCGCGGAGTACTACCACTTCGTGTACAAGAATGTCCTATTTTTGTGTTTGTCCACTAACACAGGACCGGACAACGACACCGGGATCAGCCAGGAGCAGGCCCTCTTCGTAGCGCAAACCCTGCGCGAACACCCGGATGTCCGTTGGACACTTGTCTTTCAACATCAACCCATCTGGAATAATAAGAACAACAAGGATTGGGATCGAATCGCTTCTCTCCTGAAAGGGCGTAAATGCTCGGTCTTCGCTGGTCACACACACCATTATGTGAGCCAGGTGAAGGATGGGATCTCCTATGTCACCTTGTCCACGACCGGTGGCATCAGCCAAGGACGGGGCACCGGCTATGGCGAGTTCGACCAAGTTGTCTGGGTGACGATCACTGATGAGGGGCCACGGGTGGCCAACCTGCTGCTAGATGGCATCCTCGATAAAGATATGCGCACCCCGGATATGGAAAAGGAATTGCAGCCTTTCATGGACGACAAGGTCATTACAGCCAGCCCGATCATTACGGAGACTCCCGGTTTCACCTCCGGTGTCTCCCATCTGAAGATCACCAATCCCTCGGAAAAACCAGTCCGGGTGCGCATTCTGTCTGAGGTCATGGCGGGTCTACGGATCGAGCCGGTCAGTATCTTCACGGTGGTCCCAGGTAAGGGCGAATATACCGCTGACATCCAAGTCACAACCGCTCAGCCCATTCCTGGTCCCGCGGTCCAGCCCATCGTCCTCCACTGGGAATGCTGGTATGACCACACCGACAACACGCCCCCGGCAAAGATTGATGGAACCTGTTCCATCCCCATTGATTCACCCTTTGAGATCCCTCACACCGCCAAAGCTCCCATGATCGATGGGAGGCTGGATGACTGGGCCGCGCTTCCCTACCAGGTGCGGCAACCCGCGGAGATTTGGCATAACCCCCAGGGTTGGAAAGGGCCCCAGGATGGGACCTTCGAATTCGCTGTCATGGCCGATGATGAGTACCTGTATGGCGCACTGCGGGCTAAGGATGATGAGCCTAGTTTTGATGGCTGGCGGGTATGGGAGGACATGGCCGGTATGTGGGTGGATCCCAATGGTGTCGATAGCGATAAAAAGGACAAGTCTGTCTTCTGTGTCGTCACCGGGCCAAAGATCTCACCGGAACAAGCCGCCGAGGCCGACCAAGGTAAGGTCCCGGAAGGAGTCAAGTCGAGCAGCCAAGCCACGGCGGATGGATTCGAGGCAGAGTTCGCCATCCCTCTCTCGCTCCTGAAGGAACAGCAGGGTGGTGATTGGAAGCAGGTCCGTCTGAACTTCGGATTCCGTGATTTTGACCGCGCCGATGAGCGCGATGGAATCAGTGTGCTGATGTGGCGTCCCAAATGGGATCGTTCCTACAGCTATCCGCAGTCCGGAGTCTTCCATAAGGAGACTCCCAAATGACCCAGTACATCGCTGCATATGATACGGAGAATCCCGCGTGTTTGGCGGGAGTCCAACGCATCGTGGAGATCCACGAACGCTACCAGATGCCGGCGACCTTCTTCTTTGTGGCGGGACTCCTGGATGATCAACAGGCCGAGTATCTTTCGCTTTTAAAAGATCACCCTCTCTTCGAGATCGCCTGTCACAGCTACACCCACATGCCCGTTACGGATGCCCCACGTTTCTGCGTGGCCGGTCCACGTCACAAATTCGGCCATGAGATCGTGGAGAGCAAATCCCGCATCGAGGAGGCCTTCGGGTGTGAGGTAGTTGGTTTCCGTCCTCCCTGTGCCGGTCCCGATGGCCTTGTGTCCGCCCCGGAGGTGCTCAGCCTCTTAAACCAGGCGGGATATAAATATGTCAGCAGCTGCGCTTGGGGTCCGGATTGTTCTCTTCCCGCGCCACTCCGCGCGCCCTTCACTTATGCCCGTCAGGGTTTCCCCAAACTGTGGGAGATCCCCGCTTGTGGCTGGCATGAGAACCTGCTCAAGGGAAACAATGACATTGGGCCTGTCTTGCTGTGCCTGTTTCCTCCGGAGATGCCCGAAACCATTCCTCCTGGTTATGTGAAGACACCGGAGGAGGAGTTCGCCTATAACAATAAGCCCTTTATTGACCGTGCTCTACAGGATGACATGCCGGTGGTCACCCTGATCTGGCATCCCTGGAGTCTGTACCGTTTCGATCCCGGCATGCGCATGTTGGAGATGACCTTCCAATATGTCCATGAATGGAAGATTCCCGCCACTACCTTCACTGATTTCTGGCGTGGTGTAGACTCTTGAACCACTGAGAAGAACTCGCCGAACGCATAATATTTGAAATAGAACTGAGGGCCCGGATGTAGAACCAACCAGGTGCACCCGGGCACATCAGCTGACATCGGTCCATATTCTCGAGGCTCTCGAGAGGGTGAGGGGTGACAAATGTAAGTTTTCACTTTTTTTGCCTACTCTCTTCACAGCCTACCCTCGGATAACTACTCTCTCATGTAATCCTAATACTAGGCGGTTCTTCCATGAGACTCCATTCTCACGCTGGTAGTAGTTTTGGAATCCGAATCACCCTGGCCAGTCTATTTCCTCTCCTCATGTTCCTATTCCTTCCGATCCCTGCTCTGGCGGGTGTGGTCATCAATGAGATTCAATATGAACCGGGTGATAACGCCCCCAATACGGAATACATCGAGCTCTACAATTCAGGCCAGGAAACTGTTGATCTGTCCGGATGGATGCTCTCCGGCGCAGTCGATTTCTCTTTCCCCAGCAAGACTCAAATTGCCAAGGGAGGATGCTTGGTCATCGCCGAAGATATCGATGCCTTCTTCGCCGAGTTTACCTTGGTTCCTCAAGGCCCCTATGAAGGTCAGTTGTCCAATGATGGAGAACGCCTCGAGCTCCTCGATGCCCTAGGAACGCTTCAGGACGAAGTCGAGTACCAGATTAAGTTCCCATGGCCATTATCCTGCTCGGGTGAGGGAAACTCGATGTCATTAATGAACCCTACACTGGATAACAACTTGGGCGGGAGCTGGCGTGCGGCAGCCCCCACCCCAGGAGCCAGCAATGCAAATTACTCTGAGCTGGCGCCTCCGCAGATCCGTCAAGTTAACCATTCTCCTCAGCAACCCAAGGCCAATGAGGCCATCATTATTACCGCCAAGGTGACTGACCCGGATGGGATTCAATCCGTAAAGGTCCTTTACCAGGTAGTCAACGCGGGGAGTTACATCCCAGCGGAGTTCCCGTTGACTTACACCCAGTTACTCGCCAACGCGGATCAGGAGAGAACTACCAATCCGGACTTTGAGAACATCACCAACTGGACTGAGGTGGCGATGGCCGATGATGGCACAGGCGCGGATGAGCATATTGGCGATGGGGTCTTTACCGCCTCTCTGCCTGGCCAAGATAACAGAACCCTGGTGCGCTACCGCATTGTGGCCACGGATGCCAACACCTCCAGCTCCTCGGTCCGGGTACCCTATTCCGATGACCCTTCATTGAACTTCGCCTGCTATGTCTACAATGGGGTACCACCCTATGTTCCCACGGACCAGACGGTCCAACCCGAGGGTTTGGGGTATGTCTATAGCGCCACAGTCATGACCTCATTGCCGGTCTATTTCCTGATTACCCGCGCGGATGACATGACCCAGTGCATCGCCTATGACACGGCTTACCAGATCCCCAAAGATAATAAGGCCGCGCGGAGTTGCTTCAACTGGGAGGGAACCTTTGTTTATGACGGGATTGTGTATGACCATATCCAATACCGTCTGCGTGGATATAACCAGCGTTATCAGCTCGCCCAAAAACGCAACATGCGTTTCCGTTTCAACGATGGCCACTATTTCCAGGCCCGCGACCAGCAGGGAAACAAATACCCAACTGAGTGGCACGTTCTCAACACCTGTAAGATGTTCGGTCCCCGCAATGATGGCAACTATGGACTCGCGGAGACGATGAACAATTTCTTGTTCAACCTGGTGGGTGTTCCCGCGCCCTTTGTCCACACCTTCCATTTCCGGGTGGTCGATGAATCCGAGGAGGCGCCCACGCGGATAGGTGGTCAGTATAACGGTGATTTCTGGGGCATGGCCTTGGCCATGGAGGATTATGACTCACGTTTCCTGGAAGCCCATGGGATGGAAAAGGGGAATCTCTATAAGCTCAAGGATGGCGAGACCTCCGGGCTCGAAGAGGAGCGTTATCATGCTCCCGGTGCGATCGACAACGCCGAGGATTTCAAAAACATTGTCGCGAACCTGCACCACTCCAAGTCCGAGACATGGTTGAAGACCTATGTCGATTACGACCAATGGTATTTATATGAGACGGTCCAACAGGCGATCCGTCACTATGACCTTGGGATGTATCCGGAACAAGAAAACCGGGTCTGCCCAGTGGATACAGATGCCGGAAAGAACATGACCTGGTATTTCAAACCCGTAGTCGGGAGCACCTACGGCAAGCTCTGGCACCTCCCTTGGGACACCGAACAGAGCTGGGGGCCTAATGGCGCCCACCAGGGCTGGGACATGGCACTGGTGGCCATGATCGATCCCACCGTAACCAACGGAAAAGCTGCGTTGAACTACACGGGTGGAAAAAATGTTAAGGAGAATCTCTACCTGGGCTACCGCAATACATTACGTGATTTCCGCGATTTGGTCTGGAACGAGCAAACCCTCAATCCGATGATCGATCGTTTCGCGGCGGTCATCGCTGACTTTGTGCCTGCCGACCGCGACCGCTGGAAAGACCACCCCCTGACGGGCAGCTACAAGAGCGACTTCGGCACTTTGGAGGCGGTGGTCACGGATATGAAGACCTTCGCCTTTGTGGGCGGAACCCATTGGCCCGTGAGCGACCGTCCCAACACCTCGATGGTTGCCCCGGGGGGACGCGCGGTGGAGCTCGATGCCCGGGCCTCCTATGGGAATGATGGCACCAGCATACCCAACAAGCCCTCGGTCCCCATCGCCAAGACTTCCGAATATCCCATCAACAACCTAGTCTTCCAACCCCCGGCCTTCTCCGACCCGCAAGGGGATAACACCTTCAGCGCGATGATGTGGAGAGTGGCCGAGGTGACGGATGCCTCCGCCCCCGCCTATGATCCCGGGGCGGCTCCCCTGTATGAGTGGAATGCCACCTGGACCTCGGGAGAGATCACCTCGCCAACCAGCGGAATAAAAATTCCCCCCAACGCGGTTCAGGCCGGCCATGCCTACCGGGTCCGGGTCAAGATGAAGGACGACACCGGACGTTGGGGACACTGGTCTGACCCGGTCCAATTCATTCCCAAATTGACCACCACCGCCACCGCCGGGGATGTCATCATCACCGAATTCTTCGCCAATGCCACCGGTGCGGATGACAACATGGAGTGGTTCGAGATCTACAACACCACCGATGCCGCCATCGACATCACCGGTTGGACGATTTCTGACAACGACAACGACATCCACACCATCGCTTCCACCACCTCCGTGACTGTCCCCGCCAAGGATTACCTGGTGCTCGGTAATTCCACCTCCACCACATTGAATGGCGGTACTCCGGTGGACTACGCCTATGGGACCGGTATGTCCCTGGGGAATAGTTCCGACGAGATCATCCTCAAGGCGGGAGAGACGATTATTCACTCGATTGGTTACGGGGATTATGACGGTACCCCCGACGAGATCATGACCAATGCTGGTTCCTCTCCTACGCAAGGGGTGGCCACTGGCATGTCGGCGGATTACTGCGAGGGACCCGTGGATTCCTGGGCTCTCCAGACAACCACTTATGGGACCGCTGGGAACCGGGGAACCCCCGGCGCGGACAACTCAGGGGTCGGTGTCTGTCAGACCGATGTCACGGCGCCGGTTCTTCAGTCCGCCACTTTCGCGCAACGCGACGTGGTCTTGTTGCAATTCAATGAGCCCTTGAATAGCACCACCGCCTCTGTGATCAGCCATTACTCCGCGGATAACGGTGGAGGTACTCCCCTCAGCGCCGTGCTTTATCACTCCGATTCGGTGTTGATCACCTTCGCCACGCCGTTGACCTCGGATGTGACCTATACCTTCACGGTGAATGGTCTCGCGGATGTGAGTGGGAATGTCATCCAAACCGCGCAACAGGCTCAAGCCTCATACAAGACTCCCGCCATCTCGATCACCGAGATCATGTATAACAACCGGGGCAACGACATCGAGTGGATCGAACTCTTCAACACTACCAATGCCGCCATCAATCTGTCGGGCTGGTACTTGACGGATGATAACAACTATCCAGCACAGGCGGAGGGCAATGCTACTCTGCCAGAGGGGACAGTGCTTGGAGCTGGTGAGTACCTGGTAATCAACCTGTGGGCCAACGCCAACTTCAGCCAGTGGCAGATGCCCTCCAAGATCAATGTCGTGACCGCTGTCCTCGGAGCGGAAGGTTCGCTCTCGAACTCCGGAGACAACCTCGCTCTTTATAACGCCGCCACGGGAGGCAGCTTAATCGATGGTTCCCTATCCGCGGAATTTCCGGATCTCTGCACCGATGGTGAATCGCTGGAGAAGATCGATGAGTTCTTCCCTTGGACTGATTCCAGCCTCCAAGCCCTGAACATGCGGGCCTGCACCACCGCCATCGGCTTCACCACCGCATTGAACGAAAACAACGAGCTGCTCAGCAATCTGGCCACTCCCGGACGGGCCAATGGCAGCTCCTTCGACCCCACTCCCACTCCGACCCTGACTGACACCATGGTTCCCACCAGTACCCCCACAGCTACCCCCACGGCCACCTTCACTGAAACCGCTACGATAACCGCCACGGATACTCCTATCCCGACAGATTCGCCCACGGTGACAGAAACCACGATACCTTCAGAGACACCCACGGAATCATTCACTGAGACCGCTACGGCGACACCCACCGGGACCCCCACGGTGACAGAAACCACGATACCTTCAGAGACACCCACGGAATCATTCACTGAGACCGTTACGGCGACACCCACCGGGACGCCTACGGTTACGGAAACCACAATACCTTCAGAGACGCCCACGGAAACATTCACTGAGACCGCTACAGCGACACTCACCGAGACACCCACGGTTACGGAAACCGGGAGACCAACAGAAACGCCCACGGAATCCTTCACTGAGACCGCTACGGTGACACTCACCGGGACACCCACGGTTACGGAAACCGGGAAGCCAACAGAAACACCCACGGAGACCGGTGAATCCACCCCCACCCCCACGGAGACACAAACCTCCTCGGTGGGTGACCAAATGTTCTTCTATACCATCAAATGGAGAGATGAGTCTTATGGAGTTATGGATCTGATCGATCTGTTGGAATCCTTGTGACGTGATGAAAGTTCCCCCCCCTCTCTCCCGGCGGGAGAGGGGGGGCAGGGGGGTGAGGTATAAAAAAAAGGAGTACGCTGATGGCCGAGGGAATCACAAGACGCACCTTCGTGGAAACCGCTGGAGCCGCGTTTGCCGCGGGGACAGTGGGTTCTCTCAGTGCACATGCCGAGGAGGCTGCAATGGATAAGATCAAGATTATTGGACTGTGTTGCAGTCCCCGGACAGGGAAGACGACCTCCGAGGCCCTGCGGATCTGTCTGGAGGAAGCCGCTAAGGTTTCAGACCGGATCGAGACTGAGCTCATCGAGTTGGGTGGCCTCAAGATCCCGGCCTCTGTCGCGGCGGGGATTCCGCTTGAAGCGGGTGAGAAGGATGACTTTCCTTCCCTGGTGCCCAAGCTGGTGGCGAAGGAAGTTGGAGCCATCATCATTGGTACTCCGGTTTACATGGGAAATATGTCCGCCCTGTGCAAAGCCTTCATTGACCGGACTGTTGAAATCCGCCGACAGGATTTTGCCTGGAGCGGCAAGGTGGGTGCGGCCATCGCGGTTGGTGGCTCCCGTAATGGTGGGCAGGAACTGACCCTGCAGGCGGTGTTAAGAGTGTTCATGGCGCACGAAATGTTTCCCATTGGTGAGGGGCGTCCCACCGGTCATTGGGGGGGAACGCTGATGAACAAGGACGACAGCATCGCCGGGGATGATTTCGGTTTAACCACCACACGCAACCTGGGCAAGCGGGTGGCGGAGGTGACATTGAAGTTAAAGGGGTAGACTTCCTTCCCCCCCAACTTGCCCCCTGAGGAGCATGGTGGTTTAATGCAAGTGCGGAATTGGAACCCCTGGTCCAGGCGGATCAGGGGTTTTCCGCGTTTGTCTGAATGGAGATAAAAAGTGGGAGCCACGGCGGTTGCTGACCTAATCACTGAACTTTCCTGGGCGGATCTGCCCGATATACACCGGTGCCGCGTGGGCGGGGCGATTGGAGCCAGCTATCTGGCCACCATTGCCGCGGTCACACGCAAAGCTCAGGGTCCTGTCGTGGTGGTTGTCCATGATCAGCCCTCGGTTGAGGAGGTGGTCGAGGGACTTGTGTTCTTCGGCGCTCAGAGCGCGGAGAACTTCTGGGAGTCACGCAAGATGGGGAGAAAGCCGGAACCTTATCAACTGCCCCCGGTCCTCCCTTTTCCACATCATGAAACCCTCCCCTATGAGAACAAGGATCCCGAGATCCATCTCAAAAGCGACCGTCTGAGGGTCTTTCAAGTCATCGCGGACCTGTGTCAGGAGAAACCTGTCCTGGTGCCGGACCGGCGGATCATCCTGGTTGCTCCCATTCGCGCACTGATGGCGCGCATGGCGGACATTGCCCGGATCAAACGCTCCGAACGCGTCCTGCACCCGGGCGCGACCCTTGACCGCGATGATTTCGTCCGTTTCCTTGTCGATGAGGGCTATGAGTCCTGTGAGCTCATCTCCGATGGCGGTCAGTTCTCGGTCCGTGGTGGGATTGTGGACCTCTTTCCCTTCACCTCCTCCGAGCCAATCCGTATCGAGCTCTTCGGCGATGAGATCGACTCGATCCGGACCTTCGACATCCTAACCCAACGCTCCAAGCAGATCCTCGATAAACTGGTGCTGGGGGCCGCGGATGAATTCCGCCAGATGATGGGCTCCTGGCATAAGAACGAGACCCTGCATGGTCTGGCGGAGTTCCTTCCCGCGGAGACACGGGTCTTCTGGTTGTTGCCCGATTCGCTGGAGGAGGAGGCCAGCCGGGTCAGCTCCCTGGTAGAGAAGATGTACCTGCAACGCTCCTTCCTGGAGGATGAGGGAGAGATTGTCGAAGAGAATCCGCTCCTTGAGATCCCACCCCACAGCTTCTGCAAAGACTACGTGGGATTACGGGGTGAGATGGAGCGTTTCCCATGGGTGGAGATTGTCTCGGAGCTGCCCTTCCATCCCCCCGCGCCGCCAGAGGAGATCAACCTGCCAGTCTCCAGCCCCAACCTGATGGGCATCGATTTTAAGATGAAGGTCCAGGAGGTTGTCAGGCGCATCGGGACCGGAGAACGCTTCATCCTGGTGTGTGATTCCGAGGGACAGCGCGAGCGGCTCAAGGACCTGATCCTGGATACCCTTGAGGAGGGGAACGACGCTCTCGATGCCTCCGCCATGCGCCGCGCGGCTCTCGCCGCCGAACATGCCCGTGAATACACCAAAGAACCCGCCTTCCACAAGCACCACAAGGTCCGCGCCTTCAATGTTCCTGGTGTGGATCTGCTCTTGGGGAGTCTACATCATGGATTCCGTTGCGAGCTCACTCATCTGACCGTGGTCTCCGAGCAGGAGATCTTCGGACGATTCCGGCGCATCCGTACCCGTAAGCGTTTCTCCATGGGGCTGCCGATCATCGACCTGGTCGACTTACAGGCGGGGCAGATTGTGGTCCACATCGACCATGGAATAGGCCGCTTCGTGGGTCTCAGACGGCTGACCATCGGGGGGCGCGAGGGTGAGTTCCTGGAGCTGCGCTATGCCGATGAGGATGTGCTGTATGTTCCCATCGAGCAGATCGACCGGGTCAGCCGGTATATCAGCGGTGATACCACCAATCCCACACTCTCGAAACTGGGGAGCAAGGTCTGGCAGAACGCCAAGGCGAAGGCACGCAAGGCGATCGAGGACATGACCGATGAACTGCTCAAGCTTTATGCCAAGCGCGAGGCCACGCCAGGCTATTCCTTTCCTCCCGACACCCCCTGGCAACATGCCTTCGAGGCCTCCTTTCCCTTCGAGGAGACGGTGGACCAATGGAAGGCCATCGCGGATGTGAAGCAGGACATGGAGTCCCCGCGTTGCATGGACCGCCTGGTGTGTGGAGATGTCGGTTTCGGCAAGACCGAGGTGGCCATGCGGGCGGCCTTCAAGGCGGTCTGCGAGGGGAAACAGGTGGCGGTCCTGGCCCCCACCACAGTCCTTGTCCAGCAGCACTTCGAGACTTTCTCGGACCGGATGGCCGAATACCCAGTTTCCATCGAATCGGTCAGCCGTTTCCGTACCGGCTCGGAGCTTAAGGAATGTCTCAAAAAAACTAAGCAAGGCGAGATGGACATTCTCATCGGCACCCACCGCTTATTGCAGAAAGATATCGCCTTCAAAGACCTTGGCCTGGTCATCGTGGATGAGGAACAGCGTTTCGGGGTTAAACATAAGGAATCCTTGAAACACATGCGTACCCAGGTGGATGTACTGACCCTCTCGGCGACCCCGATCCCACGCACGCTCTACATGTCCATGAGCGGGGTACGGGACATGTCGCTGGTCAACACCCCCCCCTCGAACCGGCTGCCGGTGGAAACTTTTGTGTTGGAGTTCAAGCCAGAGGTGATCGAGAACGCTATTCTGCGTGAGCTTGCGCGTGGCGGGCAGGTCTTCTTCCTCCACAACCGCGTGGAGTCGATCTATGCCATGGCTGACATGATCCAGGAAATCATCCCCGAGGCGCGTTTGGCGGTGGGGCATGGACAGATGGAGGGACATGAACTGGAGAAAATTATGGTCCGTTTCATCTCGGGCAAGGTGGATGTGCTGGTCTCCACCACCATCATCGAGTCGGGCCTGGATATCCCTAACGCGAACACCATCCTGATCAACCGCGCCGATACCTTTGGTCTCTCGGAGCTTTACCAGCTACGCGGACGGGTCGGGCGCGCCAAGCATCAGGCCTATTGCTATCTGCTGGTTCCCTCCAAGCAGGGGCTGACCGGCATCGCACGCCAGCGTCTGTTGACTCTGCAAGAGAACACCGCGCTGGGTTCGGGATTCACCATCGCCATGCGTGACCTGGAGATCCGTGGCATGGGCAACATCCTCGGACGTGAGCAACATGGCCATATCGCGGCGGTGGGCTTCGACCTGTACAGCAGCATGTTGGCCAAGGCAGTCCAAGACATGCGCGGGAAGAAGACCGGCGAGGACTTCACCGTAACCATCGACACCTACCGCTCCGGAGAATTCCCCACCAACTATGTCCCGAGTCCACGCCAGAGGATGTCGCTCCACAAGCGCATGGCAGCTTTGATTGGGTTGGATGACCGTGCACGGCTTCGGGAGGAAATCGAAGACCTGTATGGCAAGCTCCCCAGCGTTTCCGAACAGCTCTTCATCAATCTAGAGCTGCGGGATTGCGCCAAGCGCGCGGGGGTTGATCACCTCAAGATCCGCCATGATGGAGCGCGTCTACGGCTTTCCGAGAGCGCGGCCAACCGTTTCAGTCCGCAGATGGTGATGGAACTAGACCGTGCCTATCCCCGCAAGATCCGGGTTTCGGTGCAGAACCGGCTCTATCTGGAGGTCTCGCCCCCCAAGGACGAAAATACATGGGAGGTGGTGCTCGCGGATATCCTGGGTGCAATGGAAAAGGCGAAATAAGTGGGCCGTATGTTGTTCATGCTTTAGCATGTGAGTCCACCTCAAGATTCAATTGAGAATGATCCCCACATGCTAAAGCATGAACAACATACGGGTTGCCTCTACCTCGCGCCGTACGGTTGGTGAGGGATTCTTCCGTCCCGCTGGGCATGATAGAATATCACCTTTGATTCGAGAGAAAACAGTGAAACCGTGTTTCTCCCATGGGGACAGCGGTTTTCTGATAGCTCAGTACACTTCACAAGAAGAGGAGATAAGAATCATGCCGTTAGTACCCATGCTTCAGGTGCTCGAGGAAGCCGCCAAGAAAGGCTACGGAGTCGGCGCCTACAATGTCAACAACATGGAGCAGATCCAAGCTATCATGCGTGCCGCCAAGGAAACGCAATCGCCGGTGATCATCCAAGCCTCGAGAGGCGCGCTGCAATACTCCAACCTGATCTACCTTCAGAAGCTTATGGAGGCCGCCGCTATCGAGAATCCCGACATCCCGACCGTCATGCACTTGGACCATGGCAACTCGCTGGACACCTGCAAGACCGCCATTGGCCTCGGTTTCACCTCGGTCATGATCGACGCCTCGCTCATGTCCGATGGTAAGGCCATCGCCTCCTATGAGTATAATGTCGAAACCACCCGTTCAGTCGTCGAGTATGCCCATGAGCGTGGCGTTACGGTCGAGGCTGAGTTGGGTTGCCTGGGCGGTCTCGAGGATGGCCATGGCGCGGGTCTGGCCGCTGATGACACGGCCCACCTGACCGACCCGGATCAGGCCGTCGATTTCGTCAAGAAGACCGGCTGCGACTGTCTCGCGGTGGCCATCGGCACCAGCCATGGCGCTTACAAGACCCTGCGTTACGACAAGGATGGCAATGCCCTTCCGCCGCACCTGGCCCTGGACCGCGTCGAAGCAGTCGAGAAGAAGCTCGCCGCCGCTGGTTATCCCACCTATCCGCTGGTCATGCACGGCTCCTCAAGCGTGCCCCCTGAGCTAGTTGAGATCGTCAACAAGTACGGCGGGAAGATGAAGAAGACCATGGGCATCCCGATGCAGGACATCCAGTGGGGCATCCAGCGTGGCGTGCGCAAGATCAATGTCGACACCGATGGACGTATCGCCATCACCGGCGCCATCCGCAAGGTCTTCTCCGAGACCCCCGAGAAGTTTGATCCACGCGATTATCTCAAACCAGCCCGCGAGGCCCTGTATGAACTCATCAAAGGCAAGATGATGGACTTCGGCACCAATGGCCACGCTGGTGACTACGCCCCGATGACCCTGGCCGATATGGCCAAACGCTACAAGAAGTAAGTGAACCCCGTGTAAACGGGATTCAAAGCAGCACACAAACAGGAAAGGCTGGAAGCTCCGCAAGGAGTTTCCAGCCTTTTTCGTTGTGGCGGCCGATGAAGTGAAACTGTCCCTACTCTTCGCTGCTTCTTTTGAATAACTTGCGTGGCTTCAAGGTGCAACACAGGGTTTGGAATCCAAGTCCCACTAGGGCGAGGATCACCACCTTATCCTCCAGGTTGCCATACTTCGCAACCAGAACCGCACCGGTCAAGGACGAAAGCACGATCAGGAGATACTTCTTCAGAAGACTCAACAGCGCGCCGCCCGCCAGGCCCACGGCCATAGTGAACCAGGGGGTGGTGGCGAAGGTTCCGATGGGGCCCTTGGCGAGTTCTTCACTGAGGTTATAAATTGAGTCCAGTTGGACCTTGAGGGCCAGCGCGGCGAAGACCCCCCCCACAAAAATTAACCAGTAAAAAATCTTCTTCGCCACCAGGGCTCCCAGCAGAGCCAGCACAGCCGCCGCGACAGGATAGGCCCAATCAGGCAACTGTTGTGTGGGGTAGTTCGTCGAAATGAAATCAATCAATAGAACCCCCCCCATCAAGCCGACAAAACCACCAGAAAGAGTCACCGCGAGCGGGATGGCCAGCCATCCGAGTAAAAGAAGTACTACGCCCACAATAAGCAAAGGGTGAACTAGCATTGTGTTTCAGTCATTCCTCTTTTCAGGGGGTTGTATGATCACCTTGCGTTCAAGCAGAAACTGCTCCAAACGCGAGATGTTACCTTGAGCTTGTTGGTCTCCGGGAGCGAGCTCCAGCAAGCGCCGCCAGGTATCCAGCGCATCCTCCCATTGACGGCGTTGGGTTTGCGCGATGGCCAGGTTGCGCCATCCCTCCTGGTTGGTGGGCTCGAGCGTCACCAGGTCACCAAACAGCAAGACCGCTTCCTCGGTACGCTTCTGGTGTAGACGTTCCATCCCGAGAGCATAGAGAACGCCTGTGTGACGAGGATCGAGGATGACCGCCTCCTCCAAAGCTCCCACCATCTCACTCCGCATCCCACGTTGTTTCAAGAGCAACGCCTTGGTATACCACAGGTTGGCATCTTCCGGGGAGTGCTTCAGGGCGATATCGATGCTGTGCAGAGTCTGGCTGAAGTTCTCCAGCGCGGAGCCCAGTCTGACGATCCCGGCACAGGCCCGCTTCTGCGTGGGATCTTGGGCCAAAATCGCATGGAAAAGCGCGGCGGCTTCGGCTTCATCACCGGATCCCTCGAGGACCTCGGCTCTCAAGCAGAGAATATCCAGGGTCAGGTTCGGCGTGGGAATCTGGTCGATGGCTTGCAAGGCTCTTTGATGTTGCCCCATCGAAATCAATACATTCACCAGGCACCGGAGCAGCTCAGCTGTTCCAGGAAACAAGCCCAGCCATGTCTCGATGGTGTGGGCGATGGACTCCGAGTAGTCTACTTGGAGCAGATGATTGGCTTCCATGATGAAGAAGCTGACGTATTCAGTGCGGAGAGGATTCCGCTCTATCGTGGCTCCACCCCAGAGGCGCTGCAGGGCTTCGAGTGATTGGGTTTGACTGGGATCAATCTCGAGAATCCGCGTATAGGTACCCGCGGCACGGCTGTTATCACCATACAGTTCCAATATGCCTGCCTGGAGGAAGTATCCCTTCAACCAATTTGAATCCCGGTGAAGACAAGAACGGACTGCTTTGAGCGCGGCGCGATGTCCCTCCTCGTAAAGCGTAATCAGCACCAACCAGGAACGCAGGTCCAGGTCTATACCCGGCAAGGATTCCCGTGGAATACCCAGGGTTTGAGGGACCGCCACACTCTGATGTCCCCAAGTTGGGAGATGCTCCCAGACTTTCCAAGCGGAACGGAGAGCTAAGGCGGGCTGTCCACTGAAGAGTGCCGCCGGAACCGCTTCGAGCAGGACCTCGATTTCCTTGTCAGGGCTGCCCTCGAAAGACCGGATCTTGGCCAGAGCCTCGGTGTAGCGTCCCAAACGCCTGAGGATCCGGATCAGCAACAAGCGGGCTTCGGCGAAATCCGCCTCTTGATGAAGGCAATTCTCCAAAGGGGCCATCGCCAGGCTATAATGACCCACCGAGACCAAGTCCACACCACGCTGATAGTCAGCCAGTGTTTTTCGCGCCAGCCCACCGGGTTCCCCGATCGCCACCTCGTCTTTCTCCTCTCTTCTGTTGCCGTTAGCTGAGTCGTTATGATAGCATCTGATATGAAAGTAATAGAAACAATGACTTTGACGGTCAACGGGAAGCGTCGTGAAGTCTCCGATGTCCGGACAGTGGGAGAACTCCTCTTGGCTCTGGAGCTGGATCCTCGCCAGGTTGTTGTCGAGCTGAACGAGACGATTATCCGTAGGCCGCAAGTGGATGAGACACCAGTCCGGGAGGGTGATCAAGTCGAGATCTTGCGTTTCGTGGGGGGAGGTTGAGAGACAGCTTTGGAATATCCTGCCTCGGTCAAGCCGGCCATACTCATTGTTGATGATGAGGAAATCATCCGGTCTCTGTTATTGACTCTCTTCGAGAGAGATGGGCGGTATGAGGCTGAAACCGCGGAGGATGGCCTGGAGGCGCTCGCGGCTTTGGAGCGGCGTGTCTATTCACTCATCATCACCGACCTCCAGATGCCTAACCTGGGGGGATTGGGACTCCTACGGAAGTTACGTGAAACCCATCCCCAAGTACCCGTCATCGTGTTCACTGGGTATGGTGACATGCAGGATGCCATCGAGGCCTTGCGGCTGGGAGCAGTCAATTTTCTTCGCAAGCCCTTCGAACTGCGCGAGATCCTGCCCTCGGTGGTGCGCGCCATTGAGGTGGTGGCCCGTACCGAACGGCGGCGATTGGTTTATGACTATATCGACTCCATCAATCTCAGCCTGACCATTCCTCCACGCTTGGATGAAACCGATCCTGTCATCCAACACCTGATCGATCCGTTGGTCCCGCTTCACATTATCCCCGAGGCCGAGATCAAGAATGTCTTTCTGGCGCTTGATGAGGTGCTCAGCAATGCGATTTTCTATGGCGCGCTCCAGATTGATTCCTCCTTACGGGAAAAACCGGAGGGCCATGCCTTGTTCGAGCAAATCATGGTCGCCAGGGAAATCGACCCGGCCTATGCCTCTCGTAGAATCCATCTGAGCGCCGCCTACTCACCCGAGCGGGCGGTCTTCAAAATCAAGGATCCAGGCGAAGGTTTTGACTATGACAATCTGCCCGATCCGACTAATCCTGAGAATTTGCTGAGAGAACATGGGCGTGGTTTGCTGTTAGTCCGGTGTTTTATGGACGACCTTCAGTTCAACGATGCGGGTAACGAGGTCACTCTGATCAAGAACCGTCAGGAGTGAGGGTTGATCTGCTTATATGCAGCCTACATGCTGGCGGAAGAATCCTTTCTCGCGCCAAGGATCGAGAAAGGATTCTCGATCTAGCGATTTTTAGATTTACGCCAGGTGTCTCAACCCTCCGTGGTGGGTTCAGAGGTGATCTGGTTGAGCATTTGCTCGATGTAGGCATCGCCAGGAGCGTACTGGATGTATTCAGTCAAGTATTCGGCGGCCTTCTCCTTGTTCCCGGTTCTCCAATTGAGTTCTCCCAGGGATCCCAGGCATTTGATAACCAGGTCCTGTCCTTCGCCCTTGGGCATCCGCCTGGCCTGGGAGAGAGCAATTTCATAATGCTTAATGGCGGCGGACACGTTGGAGGACTCATAGAGGATGCCCAGGTGGTAATGGGCATTGGCATACTCGGGATTGAGCAAGATGCACTTTTCATAGGCCTTGATCGCGGCGGCATGTTTGTCATCGCGGTTCTGTTTTTGGATCGCTACTCCCAGGTTGTACCAGTCCTTATAGTCTCCCTCCGTCAGAGTGATTACTTCCTGGTAGGCCTCTTCGGCATAGAGCCAGGTTTTCTTGACGATCTCCTCAAGATTGGGTGTAGCGGCGGTTCCCAGTTCCAAACCCCGTTCTTTAGCCAAGGCATCCGCGCTATAGACCATTCCCAATTCACGGTGGGCTTCGACCAGGTCAGGATACCTCTCGACCGTCTTTCGCAGGAGCGACTGAGCCCCGGCATAGTCCCCATTCACGCGCATGTCCTTGGCGCGGCTAACATCTAAACGGGCAGCGGCCTTCTTGTATTCCACGTTGTTGGGATCGTAGCGGATGGCAAGCTCCAGATTCTTGCGTGCCAACGAGTAATCCCCGGCATCCTCGAGAATCAAGCCCAACTCATAATAAATCTCAGGATTCTCCGGGAAATCGATCTTCTTGTCGTTGAGACAACGGATAGCACCCTCTAAATCCTTGTTTTTGTAATAACGGTCCTTACAGGTTTGGATCTCATACTCGACCTTACGTTTACCTTTGAGTCTCTCGGCGTGGAAGGGACGCAGGTCGAGTTCCTCGCGCTCACGTCCATACGGCGAGGGTAGAGATTTCTCCGCCTCGGGCGTGGGCGGTTCGGGATAGGTGATCTCATCTTCGCCAAACATCCGGTCAAAAAAACCCTTCTTCTCCTGGGTGGGGGCAGTGGAATCCGAAGTGGTAGTGGCCGTCGAAGTGGATTTGGTCTTCGCTTCTGGAGTGGACGTCTTAGGTGAACTTCCTTGGGTGGAAGGAGCAGGTTTCGTGGTTCCGGCCTGACGGGTTTTCGCTCCGTAATCAACTGTCACCGGAGCCTCCGGGGGGAGACGTTTGCGGCTGCCCAACCCACGCTCGCCAGGTCTATTGGTGGTTTCCGCAACCAAGACCTTGGTACCGGATTCATCGGGACTGGCCAGCTCGGTGTCAAAGGCCTGCATAAAAATCTGTTCGCTGTTTGTTTGGGCGGCCTCCTGAGAAGGAAGGCGATAGATCGCCGTGGTGATCTCAGGCGGGCTGTCCAGGCTATTGAGCAAACCACGTCCCCCCTTGAGTGGTTTAACCTTGGGGGGATTTGCTACGACAGTGCGTTTGGAATTCACTTCAGCGGTATGCTCAGTAATCGTGTCGGAAGAGGGTTTGGGATTCACCTGAACAGAAGTGGGAACCGGTTCATTTTCCGTGGGTTCCCAACTCGCGGCTTCCGGACCGGCTTCTTCGGGTTCGGAGTGGACTTCCTCGGTTCCGCGTCCGGCATAGATTTCCTCAGTATCGGTCATGAGTGACTCCGAGTCCTCTTTGGGTGAGATGTGGGGAGCGGGAGACTCGAGTAGGGTCCGGTCTTCCCCGCTGGAGGGTGCGGGTGGTTGGAGTTCGCTCATTTCACGGAACTTACGGTCTTCGTCGAAGACATCCACCTGTTCTTCTGGGGGCGGTGGAGTTTCTTGCTTCGGCGTGGCCTCGACGGTCTGGCTAGGCTCACCCGCAGGCACTTGTTCTGGAGGAGCAGATGCAGCCGGTGGAGTCTGTCTTTGACCGGAAGAGGCGGATGCGGCCGGAGGCTTTTGTTCCCGTGAAGCGGATGCGGGTAGCGGCGCGGCGGGGCCACCCTTCATGGAACGGTCCGCGAGTTCCACCTTGGCATTTAAACGTTCGAGGGCCTGGGTGGCTTCAGGCATGTTGGGATTACGCGCCAAAGCCAGGTCATACTGGGCTTTGGCCTCGCTATTCCTGCCGAGCTTTTCAAGGACATCACCGAGCTCATAGTGCACTGATGGGCTGGGGTGATAACGTAAGGCTTCCTGGTATTTGGCAGCCGCAGCTTGCAGATTCCCACTATCGCGGAGTTTCTGTGCTTCTTCCTGGGAATCGAGCGAAAGCTTAGCAAGTTCCTTGGGTTCGGTCTTCTTGGGAGCGGTGGAACAACCACATAGCGCCACCACGAGACATGCGAGGAGCATAACTCGAGGGGAAACCAATCGAGGAATGGTGAGTGCCAACTGCTTGAATATCATAGGGTTAGTAACTATTCCGCCCAACCTTCCATCCCCGTTTTTAAGTTTAGTTCCGGGGCTGAGGTGCGTCAATCAGACCATAATTATCGGGAAAAACCAAAGGTGTCTTTACCAAGAGGATATTCAGGACATGGAAAGTGGCAATTCACCCCCCACCCCACCCTCCCCCGCAAGGGGGGAGGGAGTTGTATGTTGTTCACGCTTCAGCGTGTTTTTTTTATCCTCCCCCCTTGCGGGGGAGGGTGGGGGTGGGGGGGTCTCTTCTTAACGAATCCACCATCCGGAAGGTGGCCTCGGTGGTGGCGGCGCAGCTATCGAAGTCTAGGCTTGGCTGCAGACCCTCCCGCATACAGGCGAAGAAGTGTTCCAGTTCAGCGGTATGCCCCTTGTCTTGAGCCCGTGAATGCACTGTCGAACGACGGCTCCCCTGATAAAGATCGAGTTGACGAAAATCATCCAGCACCGCGCTCTTCCCACCACCGTGAACCTCATAACGCTCCTTGGGTAGCGACTCGGCTCCCTCAGCCAGGTAAACAAGCGTAGCCAATGAACCATCCGTGAAGGTGAAGGTGGCGCTGATGTTCTCCTGGGCGGGGGGGAAGACTCCCTCTGGGTGGATTGAATCGGCATGTACACCCGCCAGTTCGGCGCCGGTCCAATACTGGAATAGGTCGATGAAGTGACAGACCTCACCGATGATCCGGCCACCGCCTTCATGGGGATCGGTAATCCAGGAACCTTGCGGCAACCGGCCGGCGTTAATACGCGCGAGCAGATGAAGGGGCCATTCTCTGGGTTGGAACCACTGCAGGAGCTGCATCGAGAGAGGAGCGAAGCGGCGGTTGAAACCCACCATCAGAGTTCTTCCCGTAGCCGCAACTGTGTCCCGAACTTCCTGGAGTTCCTCGATGTTCAAGGCCAGGGGTTTTTCGACAAAGACATCCTTTCCAGCGCGGAGTGCGGCAATCGTCTGGGAGGCATGGAGGTGGTGCCGCGTGGCGATCAGCACGGCGTTGACTTCTGAATCCTCAAGGACATCCTCCACCCGGCAGGAAAAACGCGAAATATGATATCGCCGTGCCGTGGCCTCGGCGCTCGACCCCCTCGCGGTGGCCAGCCGGATCAGACGGACACCGTCAATCTTGGCAATTCTGGGAAGCAATACCCCCGTAGCAAATTGCCCCGCGCCGATGACACCCAAACCCACCTCCCCGTGGGAGACTTGTTTGGCTGGAGCGGTGGCTTTAACGGTATCTTTCGATCGAATGCCACTCAGCCCTCCGCTCTCATCAAATCCATAGTCCAGAAGGATTCCGAGGGGACGCTCCGTGCGTTTTCCCTCCAGCAGGGCATACGCCTCGAGCGCCTCTGTGACGGGGAAACGATGAGAGATCAACGGAGTGATCCGCAAACGTTTCTGAGCCATCAGCTCCAGAGAGGAGACCAGATTGCGCTGCTCGGAGAAGCGCACATATGCATAGGGGTAATCATGCCCACGTTCTTCATACTCAGGGTCATAACGCCCCGGCCCATAGGAGGTTGAGAGCCGGAGTTGCAGCTCCTTGGGGTAGTAGATCCGGCGCGGGATTTCGATCGGGAAGAGGCCCACGGCCACGATCCTTCCCCGTTTACGCGCAATCCTTCCCGCCAACTCCACTGGGTCGTTGCTGGTGGTAGCCGCCGTGAGAATGACCGCATCTAGGCCTTGGCCACTGGTCATCGCAAGCACCATCTCCTCGACGGGACCAGATCTCAGTACTGCCTGGCCAGCGCCTATCTCAGTGGCCTTCTGAACCATTGCTGGGTCCAAGTCGATTCCCAGAACATTGCAGCCCGAGGCCTTGAGCAGCTGCACTGTCAACTGTCCAAGCAGGCCCAGGCCGATCACCCCCACATTCTCGCCCAGCGCCACCTCGCTGACACGCACGCCCTGCATGGCGATTGTACAGAGAGTTGCTGAACTGGCATCCTCCAGGGCAACTCCCTCAGGAACAACCGCCACTAGATTCTTGGGGACACACACTACCTCGGCGTGGTTCGCATATCCCGCGCCGGCACAGGCCACCCGCGTGCCGGGATAGATCCCTTCCACTCCCTCCCCAATCTCGATCACCACTCCCGCGGAGCTATATCCCATCGGTACAGGTTCCTCGAGGCGTGCACGCACCTTCTGGATAGTGGAGAGCAGTCCCTCGGAGCGGACCTTTTCGAGAACCTTGCGGACCTGGTCAGGGCGTTGACGCGCCTTGGCCAGCAAGCTGCTCTTGGCGGTCTCGCGCGCGGAACGCTCAGTTCCCGGCGAGACAAAGGAAAAGGCATTCCGCACCAGGACATGCCGGGGAAGACAGGCGGGTTCGGGAACTTCGGCCAATGTCAGTTCACCTGTTCGAAGGCTCTGCAGGACCTGCTTCATCGGCAGACTCCGCCTTTCTCCCCAAGGACTCAGCCACAATGTAGAGCGGGCGCATCTTCACCTCATCAAAAACACGGGCCAGATACTCCCCAATGATGCCAATGCAGAAGATTTGCATTCCTCCCAACCACAGAATTAGCAAGATGATCGAGGCCCAACCGGGTTGGTTGTGTTCTGGATCAGTAAACACACTCCAAATCACGAAAACCCCATAAATGAACCCTACCATCAACACGAAGAGCCCCATGAGAGTGGCGATTCGCAGCGGGGTGGCGGAGAGCGAGAGAATCCCATTCAAGGCGAAACTGCTCATCTTGCGCAGGGTATACTGAGTCTTTCCCGCAAAACGCTGGGGAGCCTCAAAGGAAATCATGGTTTGACGGAAGCCAATCCATGGCACCAGGCCACGCAGGAAACGTGTCCGTTCGGGCATGATATTCAAAGCATCCACCGCGCGGCGATCCAACAGACGGAAATCAGCGGCTCCAGGCGGAATGGGCATTGGCGACAGGTGGTTAATCATCCAGTAGAACAACGCGGAGGTACAACGCTTTATCCAGCCAATGGAATGTGTCTGACTCCGGACCGTCGCCACCACCTCGTAACCTTCACGCCACTTAGCCAGGAGGGTGGGAATCAACATGGGGGGATGTTGGAGATCCGCATCCATCGAGACGACCGCTTTTCCGCGTGCCTCCGCCAGACCAGCGGTGAGCGCGGCCTGGTGTCCGAAGTTGCGGGACAGACGCAATGCCCGGACATGGGAATCGCGTTGAATCAGCTCTCCCAGAACCTGGAAGGTTTGATCCATACTGCCGTCATCGATGAATAGGATTTCATAAGTGACACCTGTTTCTTGCAAAACCTGCGTGAGTTGGGCGTGGAGTTCTTCCACACATTCCGCTTCGTTGTGAGCCGGGATCACGATGGAGAGTTCTGGCGTCATGGAAAGCAGTCTATTCAGTAGGGCCGGTAGATCAACCGCCATGGTCACCAGCACCGGCAGAAGACCTCACCCCCCAATCCCCCTCTCCCGCAGAGCGAGGGGGAGAAGCACCCCCCTTCTCCTCGTGGGAGAGGGGGATTGGGGGGTGAGGTCTGAAGTCTCACTTGGAGGACCTGAAAAGCTGCCAGCTCATCCGCATCGCCTCGTTGTTCTTATCCGGACGAATCTCCCGCCACCAAGGTGGGGTGCGGATTTCATTGGGCCGGGTGAGGAAGAGGCGCGCATCCTTGAATTCCAAGGGGTTCAGAGGTTGGCCGGTGGGGATAAAACGGTAACCCGGAAGTGCCACGCCAGTTTGGATAGAGCGCGGATCAGGAAGCGTGACAAACTCAACAGTGGCCTGAGGAAACTCAATCAGCCCGGAGACCACGCAGATCTCGCCCTCCTTCCGGTTGGCTTCCACGGTACGGAGAGCCTCCACAAAGCCGGCTTCCCAATACAGAGCCGCTTTCTCACGGTAGGGCCCCATGAAGTGGTACCAGGTATAACCCGTTTGAATCAACACTAGCAGCACCAGAAGGCTTGGAGCTATGATCCGGAAAGGGCACGGAAACCGGTCCAGTAATTGGCTCAATCCATACCCCGCCACTAACGCAATGGCGGGCACGATCATCAGGGTTCGCAGGGCATGAGGAAGCCCCTCATGCGTGATGGCGGCGGGCACCGGAGCGAGTAAGAGCCAAGCCACCAGCCAGGACCGCCAAGGGGTCTTCACCTTGAAGAGAAAGATCAGACCGGTGATGAAAGCCAGGCATTCCAGTCCACTCAGCTGCCCTTGACCGGAGATGTGGTGCCGGGGGTTCGCATCTCCGCTCCAGAGAAGATACACCGGATTCCAGTGCAGGAGGTAATTGCCAACGAATGCGGTTGGGTTGAAGGGTTGATCTCCCGTAATGGCGGTCAGCCGGGCCTGTGTCTCGTTCCATTTCCATACGATGTCGACCACAAACGGGGAAATCCACACCACGGTGAGAACACCGATTACGAAAAGCTTCCACACCATACGGCCCGAAGCTTCAACCGGCGCGGGAACGGATTCTCGCGCCAGCGAGTTGTCGTTGGCATTCTCAGATTCGCTGGAACAAGAATCCTTTTTCACTCCTGCCCGGTACGCCTCGATCCCAATCAGAGCGAACAGGAATAGCGGAACGAACAACCGTGCAGGCTCATAAGCATTCCAAGCCAACGCCCAGCAAAGTGAGGCACCCAGTGTCCAACCCCAAGCGAAGGGAATTGCCACCCCAGATGGGGCTTCCTCTTTACCCATCGATGAGAGAGGGGATTCACCCGCCAGCGAGTTACCGCCGGAACGAGGATCCTGTCTCGTTCCTTGCGCTTGTTCGAGAATCCTTTCTCGTCCTTCCAATGCCTTCCAGGTCATCCACACCGCGGCGGGAATGAAGAGCGTCATCAAGATCCCTTGGTTGGCCCAGCGGCTGAAAAGGAGATGCCAAGGAGAAACCGCCAGGATCAACCCAGCCCAGATGCCAACACTCCGGCTAGCCCAATCCCTTCCAAGCAGAAAGACGAAAAGGCATGCCAGCGATCCAGCCAAGGCCGCGAGGAGGCGAGTGCTGGTGAGGGTCACCCCCATCGAGGTGATAAAGGGGATGGAGAACCAGTGGTAGAAGGGGGTGGTGTAGGCGGAGAATTCCTTGACTTGCAGGGGCCAGACACGGCCGGTCAGGTCGCGCCCGGTCTCGATTAGCGAGTAGGTGGCGTAGGCCTTACGGGCTTCATCCCGGAAAAGGCCGGGGGGATTCTGGCCAAGAGCCCAGAGACGGAGAGAAAACGCGATACACAGAACTGCCAAAATGGGAAGGACGCGGAACACGCGGGAATGTGAGGAAGAAGCTGGAGTGAGTGTTTCCATGGCTGTGCGGCCAGTATGCCACAGCGTATAGGGACGGCACAATTCCGCACTACCATCAATCCATCAAATAATTTCCCCTTTACTCTCCATTATTGAAATACCATGATAAACTACTGTTTAAGAGAAATGGGATAATGTCAGCAAGTGTTTATGATGTGGCGGCGTATATTCTCTCCAAAAAAGGGAAGATGACCGCCATGAAACTACAGAAGTTGGTGTACTACTCTCAGGCATGGCATCTTGTCTGGGAGGATGAGCCGTTGTTTTCGGAGCGGATCGAGGCCTGGGCCAATGGTCCGGTCTGTCCTGATCTGTACAATGCCCACCGTAGCCAGTTTGAGGTTCTCCCTGGTGGAATTCATGGAAATCCAGACAACTTGACTCCCGGCATGAAGGAGTCCATCGATTCGGTCATACAGTTCTATGGAGACAAGACCTCTCATTGGCTTTCCGACCTCACCCATGCGGAAGCCCCCTGGAAAGATGCCCGCCAGGGAATACCCCCGGGAGAACGTTCTGACCGGGAGATCACCCTGGCCTCGATGGCCGAATACTATGGTGGTTTATGAGGATGGGGAAACGGGAGAAGAAACCCCAGACAGGATCTGTCCCTTCCCCATGTTTACAAGCCAAGACAGCATTTCAGCCCTCCCCGAAAAAGACTCCAGTACCCAGTCCATTCCGTGATTCTGGGAGAATGAATCCTTCCTGGCGTGTTTCCAGGATGGAACTGGCCGATCCCTATGGATGGCAGAAGCTGACTATCGAGGAGGCTCGCCAGGTGATTAAGAGGCTGGGCCACTTCGAGTCCATGACCTGGAATGAGATCCTTGTTGGAGCGAACAAGCAGAATCACTCAGTTTCCATTGACGACCTCTCCAAGGAAGCGCGGAGCCGTCTGGAGGAACTACAACTGGATGACCTCGATGAGCTCTTGTCGTTGCGAATTTCAGGAGAAGAAAGAGTTTGGGGAATTCTCCAAGAGGGCGTAGTTCTTGTCCTCTGGTGGGATCCGAAACACCAGGTTTGTCCTTCCCTGAAGAAACACACATAACCACACTCACCCTTCACCTTTCGTAAAGTATTCCCAAATGTTCAATCGAAGTGCACCGCGCGCAGGGCCTCGACCGATTCCTGCATGAGACGGAGCACCTGCATGTTTTTCTCCTGACGCGCGCGTTCCTCGGGTGGCAAGCTGGGATCGGGGGTGGGGGGGGGCTGAAGGGCCATCACTGGAACACGCGGATCGGCTTCGAACTGGAAATCCTTCGTCTCCCCATTCTCGATCACGGTCAACTTCACCGTATCTCCCGGTTTGACTTCCTTCAGGCTCTCATGGAAATCCGCGGCTGAATATATCTCGGTACCATTGAAGGCGGTCAACTCCTGGTCCTCCCGGACTCCGGCATCGTAGGCTTTGGATTGCTCATCAATCCGGTTGATCAGCACCCTCGGAATCTCGATGCCGTTGTCATCCTTGATGAACACCTCCTCGACCCCGAGACCCAGGCGGGCTTTAGGAAGATCAGCGAAGGTTTCGACCAGCCCCAGCGGAGTCGGCGCCTCACGTGGCGTGGCCACTTCATAGAGATACCCGCCACGCATGTCCTGGATTCGTGTCGCCTGATGAATACCGGAGGAGGCGATGTAAAGCGGTTGTGTTCCCAAGGTGCCCTGCGCGCTGAAGATTCCCTTTTGTTCACTACTTCCATGCCACTCCAGGACAAAGGGGCCAAACGCCACCACCGCCCGCCCACGCACCTGGCGGATTTCCACCGTACCACTCTCCACATTCTGGGCGCTGAGATCATAGGCCCGTTCCGGGGGGAGGTACCAACGGTAGACAATCCGGTTTTTTTTGGGTTCAACCATCTCCAAACGGATCGCGCCGTACTGAGACTCCTTGGCATCCCGCATCAGGAGCATCTGGCCGGAGGCCACCACCTTCGTGACCGCATGGGAGGAGTCGACCGGTATGCAGAATAACCAGACCAATGCAATTACGAGCACCTTCAGGGAAATAGAAGACATCTCCGTCTCCTCCTTCTTGCGCACGGTCACTGTTGATTCATCTTAATTCTATGTATGTGACCGTCAAGCAATCCATCTGAGTCTCTCTCTTGGCGTGGGGTGTCTTGGTTTGCTACTCTCATGGAAAGGGAGAGAGCATGAGCCGTTCCAGTTTTTTAGTTATCGTACTCACTCTACTCACCGGCTGGACTGGTGCGGCCGTAGCTCAGACGGAAACCCCCACTCCCACTGATACGCCTCTGATCCTGGATTTCGATCCTGATCTCGACCGGGATGGAATGATCTCAGCCAATGACCTGCTCCTCTTCATCCACGCCTGGCAAATCCGGAGCTTTTTAACGGTCACACCGACTCCCACACCGGCCTATGTCTCTGTCCATGGGTTTGTTACCTCCGCTTCCGATTACACTTATCTTGCAGGAACCAGTGTGGTGGCCGGAACCGCTCAAGCCACTACCAATGTCAATGGACTCTTTGTGATGGACCAGGTACGTGTTGATACGAGCTCGATCCAGGCCGCGAAGGAGGGTTTCCAGTTGGCTAACCTTCCCTTTGAGGCCGTGTATCCAGTTACAATTCTGAATATAGCCCTCTATCCCCTCGGGTTTCCAACACATACCCCCACCTCTACACCGAGTGTCTTGTTCACTCCAACCCTCTCCCCGACAGTCACCTCAACCCCGGCCACACCCACCTTCACCCCCACCCTCACTTCTTCTCCCTCCTACACAAAGACTCCGGTTTTTACCAAAACCTTTACCGCGACTCCGACTGCCACTCACGTGGAGTTGCTGGGAAGTTGGATGGGGGATTTGATGGGCAAATTGTTCAAGGGTACGGATCTGATCTGGACAGTCTCCGATGGCAGCCACGCAACCGCACAGATCGGTAGCATCAACCCTATCATCGCCATCTTCAGTGGGAGCTACACCCTGAAGACCAATGGCCTGGTCACTTATGAGGGAACCTCCATCACCAATGGAACCGATGTCATCACCCTGGAGATGACTTGGGATGGAGCCAACGCCATGCAGGATGCCACTTTCACAGTAAATGTCTCCGGTTATGGCCCCGACTCCGGCACCGTCGAGAACTTCGAACGCTAGCTCCGCCCGGTTAACCTTCATGCCCGAATCCAAAGGTTCTTTTCGTATGACTCATGAGGCTTTGAATGCCATGGTCAGGCACTTCCGGCATGAGTATCCCCGTGAGGGCTGCGGGTTTCTGGCTGGCAAACACGGCCTCGCGCACCGGTTCTATCCCATCAACAACCTCAATCCAGAGACCCAACGCTTTTTCATGGATCCCAAGCATGTCCTGCGGACCGAGCTCTCCATCCTGCGACGGGGACAGCGGATCCTGGCCGTGTGTCACTCCCATCCACAGGGCGAGTGTTATCCCTGTGCCTGGGAGCTGTGTGGTTCCTTCTATGATCTGGATACCCGTTGGCCATTGTGGTCCGAAGAGATCCATGTGATTGCCTTGATGGAGCCCATGGAGTCTCCTTGTCTGGGGGCCTTCCGGATCCTCCCTGAGGGGGGAACTCTGGAAATTCCTCTTTGGATCGAGTCTCCGGTTGCATCCCAATTATCCATGGAATTGGGAATTACGCGGTAGGAGTTGACAGTACCGTGGAATTTGCTATTGATTAGATGGTCTGGGCTGGATGGTTCAGCCCTTCCAACCGGAATCGGACGCGGGGTGGAGCAGTGGTAGCTCGTCGGGCTCATAACCCGGAGGTCATGGGTTCAAATCCCATCCCCGCATCCAACCCTTCCTCTCCGGATGGGAGCGTGATATCTCAATTCCTGGCATTGCAAACGTGACAAAGAAAGAAATCATCGAGATTGTTTCCGAGAAGACCTCCACACGCAAGGGCCATACACGCGCTATTGTCGAGTCCGTGCTAGATGTCTTCATCGAGATTCTGGCCACCGAAGGACGGATTGAAATCCGTAACTTTGGGGTTTTCAAGGTCAAGGACACGCCGGCGCGCATTGGACGCAACCCGGTGACCAAGGAAGTCGCGGATGTTCCCGCCCGGCGGATCATCCAGTTCAAAGCCGGCAAGACCATGAAGGAAATGGTCAACGGCGAGGAGCCCACGGAAGGGATCATGGGGGGACCAAGACCATTGGGTGGGGGTGAAGGATGAGCGAGGATGTGGGGGTTATTCAAGTATCGGATGAGGTGATCCGCTCCATCATCCATATCTGCTCGCAGGATGTCCCCGGAGTCGCCAGTGTCTCCGAGGAGAGCCTGATCAACGGAGCCTTCAAGATGCTCCGTTCCACCGACTTCCCCAAGGGAATCCGTATCACCAGTGGCCCCGATGATCAACGCAAGAAGGTGGATGTCTCAATCCGGGTGGAGTTCGGTTATGCCATCCCGAATGTCGCTTATGAGCTCCAGAAGAAAGTTAAATCCCAGGTCGAACGGATCACTGGGATCTTAATCGAGGAAGTGAATGTCCATGTCGATGGAGTTCACGCCACCTCGGAAACCCCCTCGGGACCCCGCATCATGTCGGTTCCTCCCGTGACTGGCGCGGTCCAGGAAAATCAGGAAGGACCCGAGGAGGAAATGCAGCTCCTCACTGAATCCGAAGAACAGTAAGTTGGCGCTACTCGTTCTTCGTTGAATCTGTACCTACTTCGTTATCCGCACACCTGTTGTGTCATTCCCGCGATAGAATGCATACAGATCTTGCCAAATTCCAATATTTTGCTCATTTTCTAAGCGATCTACTTGTCCGCTTCTGATATGTGTTTACTCGTAAAAATTGCTAGCCCCTTACTGGACTCATCCCCTTCTATAGGCTAAGGTTCTTGCTATTGAATCCTGACTAACACCGAGGCTTCTCATCCTACGTCTATTCTACTGGAGGGCGTCATGAGGCTTCTCTCGTTATCCTGTGTCCGCAACGCAACCTTTCTTCTTATCGTGATTCTCGTCTTCATGTTTGTATCCCAGGCTTACGGAGTCGATCTCTCGTCCTATCAACAAGTGCGTTATGTGAGTGTTACCTCGGGTTCCGATACCGCCGTGGGAGGCACCCAAGCACTGCCCTGGAAGACTCTGACCTATGCGTTGAGCCAGATTACCAACGCCAGTGAAGAGAATGTCTACGCGTTGTTGATTGCCTCGGGAACATACACGGGGACCCTCCCCATGAAGTCCTATGTCGATGTGTATGGCGGCTTTAATCTGGCTGATTGGACACGCGAATCCGCTACAGAAGAGACCGTGTTGGACGGACAGAAGACGCGGCGGGTGGTGTCCATGGCGAGTAATTGTACCCTAGATGGGGTGGTGATCACGCGCGGAAAAGAATCCTGTGGCGCGGGAATGGAATGCTATCAAGATTCTGGAATTGTCATCAGGAATTGCACATTCATTGGAAATAATGCCTCAAGTTCGGGTGGAGGCCTATTTTGCTATACTTCCTCCGGGATAACCGTTGACCGGTGTGCATTTATTAATAATTACGCACGGGGCGGCGGTGGCGCTATGGCCTGTTATTATGGCTCAAACATTGTCTTCAGCAATTGCCTTATCTATGGAAACACATCCGCCAACTTCAGACCTGGAATCTGGTGTTTCTATACATCTCCCACCATCGTGAATTGTACCCTTGTGGATAATAAAGGGTGTGGGATTAGCTGTGAGAGGAATTCCAACCCCAACATCTATAACTGTATTCTTTCAAATCAGGGACCGGAGATCACTGGTGGGACACCATGCGTACAGTACAGTTGTGTCCAGGGCGGTTGGCCAGGAAGCGGGAATATTAATAAGTCTCCCTCTTTTGTAAACCCAGGCCAGAGCGACTACCATTTATCGAATGGTTCTCCGTGCATCAATGCGGCCAGTGAGATTGTGTCGGCCACCATGGATCTGGACGGTACCTCAAGACCCTTGGGAAGTGGTGTGGACATGGGGGCCTTCGAAGCTCCCGCAACGTATCTGCAAGGTTCTGGGATGGATTATATCCCCACGCGCCGCTATGTCCGTGCGAATGCCCCTTCTGGAGGCGATGGACTGACCTGGCAAACAGCCCACCCCACCATCGGTGAAGCCATTGAACAGGTGAATAGCGCTGATGAAATCTGGATCTCAGGGGGAACCTACCACGAAGCCATCATCCTGGAACCCTCGATGTCTCTCTATGGTGGATTCGCGGGGACAGAAGTGGCCCTTTCAGAACGAAACTGGGCCGCCCATCCGGTCATTATCGATGCCACGGGACTGAAGGCGAATGCTGTTGTGGCGGCCCCCCATGTTACAGTGAATGGTGTTCAGATCACCCATGGACGCGCGATTATGGGTGGAGGGATGAACTGTACTGGGTGTTCGCCGGTCATCGAGAACTGCGTCATTACTAGGAACTCCTCGTCGCTCTACGCGGGCGGGATCTATTGTGAACAGGCATCGCCAATAATCACCAATTGCATCATCGCGGAGAATACCGCCGATCTTCAGGCTGGTGCGGCACTATACGGAGTGGATTGCTCCGCTACCTTCAACCATTGTATTGTGTTTGGAAATACGAGTGAACAAGGCCATGCGGTAAAATTCGTTGAGGACTCACATCCGGAGATCACAAATTCCATATTTTGGAACCGGGGTCCAGAGATTTATGCGAATGATATTCAAGTCTCCTATTCTTGCCTGCAAGGAGGCTGGGATGGATCCGGAAACATCAATTGTCCCCCCCAGATGGTGGATCCAGAGGGAGGTGACTTCCACCTCCTGGATGGGTCTGCTTGCATCGGACGCGCCACTACAACCATTGGCCTGGAAACCGATCTGGATGGCAATCCACGCGTTCAAGGTGGCGCCCCGGACATGGGGGCCTATGAAGCGCCGGAATCTTTTTCACAAGGTCCACTGGAAATTGATTCGTCTCGTTTCTACATCAATTGGATGGCCGCTGAAGGGGGCGATGGAAGCAGCTGGGAAAAGGCATTTAACTCAATCAGTGACGCCTTGAATTCTGTCTGGCAAGGAGATGAACTTTGGGCCGCGCAAGGGACCTATTCCGAGGCGGTCATCCTGGAGGCTTCTGTATCCCTATATGGCGGCTTCGCGGGAACAGAATCATCCCTGGCTGAACGTAATTGGCGGGAGCATGCCACCACCATTGACGCGTCAGGATTTTCCAGTCAGGCGATTTATGGAGCCACTGGCACTGTAATCGATGGCTTTAAGGTCACTGGCGGTAAGATGTCGGGAATCTATTGCTATCAAGCTGCCACCCGGATCGCCAATTGTACCATCACACAGAACTCGGAAACCGCTTTTATTTACGGTGGGGGTATCACTTGCCAGGGAGCCTCCTTGGAGATAACAGACTGCACGATTACCAATAATACCACCAAGTATGTGGGGGGTGGTATTCAATGCATGGATTGCGACGTGAAGATTTTAGGTTGCTCGATCCTGGGTAATAGTACCCTTGGTGCGGGGGGAGGAGTGTTCTGTTCACATTCAACATTGGCGATGAAGGACTGTATGATTTCAGCCAATAAAGCCGGTTCGAAAGGTGGTTTTTCGGTTGTGAATGGTTGGATGGGCGGAGGTGGGATCTATTGCGCAAACTCCACCTTCTCCGTCACTTCGTGCACCCTTTCGGAGAACTCTACCCTAATTGAAGGTGGCGGATTCGGTTGTATGAGCTCCACTGCGTATGTCCGGGATTGTATTATCCAAGCGAACTCAACCTCAATGGGGGATGGCGCGGGGATAAATTTATCAAGTTCCAACGGCGTGATTGAACGGACCTCGGTCAAGAGTAATGCTGTAAACACCAGTATGTATCATGGTGGTGGCCTGTGCTGTACCGCCGCATCCTTCCAAATAGATGATTGTACCTTCACGGACAATACAGGAGATGGAGTTTACCTTGACAACTCGTCCGTGGAGATGACCCGGTGCGCCATTTCCTCGAACACCATCTCCGGATTACACGGTCTCAACTCTTCCGCTCCATACCTCTCTCACTGCAGCATTACTGAGACGGATGGAATCGGGTTATATCTCGAAAACTGTCCAGCTTGGGTTTCCAATTGTACCTTGACCAGCAATATCAATCCCAACAAGTTCAACCGGTATGGAGGCATTTTATGTGAGGGAGTCTCCTCAGCCACCTTCGTGACTTGCCTGATGGCCAATAACTCATCGCTGCAGGGAGGTGGTATGTATTTGTCAAACTCCTCGCCCACATTGATTGATTGCGTGATGATGAATAACACAGCCAGTGAAAAAGGTGGAGCCATCCACATGTATTCCAAATGCTCACCAGTGTTACGGAATTGTTGTCTGCTGTCCAATACAGCCCAAAGAGGTGGCGCGCTCTATTTATCAACAGGATCCACCCCTCAATTAATCAACTGCACGCTATCTGGGAACATCGCCACATTTGGCGGCCATGCGGGAGGGATATCTTGTCTAGGCGGAACCCCCTTATTGAGAAACTGCATTCTCTGGAATGATCTTCCCTACGAAATCCAAGGGATCTCCACAACCAGTAATGCGCTTCAATACTGCGATGTCCAAGGCGGCTTCACTGGCACCGGCAACATCGATGAGGATCCCCTCTTCGTCGATCCCGCACGGGGTGACTTCCACCTCCAAGAAGGTTCCCCCTGCATCGGCAAGGGCATCGGGCCAGAATTGAATTCTCTGGTTCCCCTTTTTGACATCGATGGCGACCCTCGTTCGGGGCAGACCTGCGATATGGGAGCGGATGAGTATGTGGGGCCGACCAGAGTGAGCGAGTGGATGAATTACTAGCGATTTTTGAACCGAGGCATGACCATTGTCCCCCTTTCGCGCTATGATGGCTCCGTCATGAAACTCTCCGTAATCCTTCCTGTACGCGATGAGCACGAGGCGCTCGCTGGACTGTTACCAGAGCTGCGTGAGGTGCTTGATCAGACTGGTCACACTTACGAGGTTATCGTAGTGGATGATGGCAGCCAGGATGGGAGCATCGGTGTGGTCGAAGACCTCGCCCGCGAGTGGCCGAACCTGGTGGGGATCGAACTCCGCAAGGGGGTCGGCCAGACTGGCGCCTTGCAGGCTGGGTTTGACCGCGCCCAAGGGGAGGTGATCATCACCCTCGATGGCGATGGGCAGAATGATCCCCATGACATCCCCGCGCTGTTGGCCAAACTGGAGGAAGGTTATGACCTGGTCAGCGGCTGGCGGAAAGACCGTCAGGATGCTGGCTTCTCACGCAGGCTCCCCTCAAGGTTGGCCAATGGGCTGATCCGTTACTGGACCGGCTCCCGTCTGCGTGACCAGGGGTGCGCCCTCAAGGCCTACCGGCGTGAGATCCTTACTGGCTTGCACATCTATGGGGATCAGCATCGCTACCTCGCCGCTTTGCTGGAGGGTCTCGGCGCGCGTTCGACAGAGATACCAGTCCACCACCGTCCCCGCCGGACCGGGCGGAGCCATTATGGTTGGGGGCGTGTTCCACGGGTCCTGCTCGATCTGCTCTTTCTCAAATACATCCTCAGTTACTCGCACCGTCCCCTGCACCTCTTCGGCGGGGCGGGTCTAGTGTCACTGGGGTTGGGATTACTGGCCTGTGGTGAGGTCACTTTCGCAAAATTTATACACCATGTCCCGGCGGCGGACCGGCCGCTCCTACTCTTGGGGGTGATGCTGGTCATGGTGGGCGTATTACTGGTTTCGCTCGGGGTTTTAGCGGAATTGCTGGTGCGGAGCTACCACCATGTCAGTGGCGCGCCGTCATATTGGATCAGGAGAGTGGTGGGATCACACGTATCTTTTCCGGACAATTGAGGACACCCCTGAATCATAGGAGATTTCTAAAATCATCCTCGGAAATTCCGGCTTGGGACAGGATTCCATGAAGTGTTCCCCTCTTTAGATCGCCACGATGAAGTGGCACCACAACCCGTAGGTCAGTTAATGAGTGCTTGAGAGTTACATGGCTTCCAGTTTGGTGATGCTCCGTAAATCCAGCTTTCTTGAGAATTGAAATGACCCGCCGAGAACTAACAGAAGGAAGACGAATCATACTGGTTGAGGGAGACGAATAATAACTTTTGCATCAAGAGGTGTTCGAGCGGGTTGCTCTACCGGAACCGGTTCCCCATCGATGAGAAGCGATTCGAGGTAACACCGGATGGCATCTTCAGCCATCACAAGGGCCTCTTCATAAGTGTCACCCTCGGTGATACATCCCGGTAGCGCCGGGACACTGACCACATAACCACCTTCATCAGCTGGCTCAAGATGAATGGTGAAAGAATAGATCTGAGTCTCCATCAACCACGCCTCCTCCAAAAACTATACCCAAAAACCGTTCAATCCCCAACCCTGATGATTTGTCTGAGGAAGGAATGCCCCGGTCTACACATCCCATCCGCTGGGTCATATTATCTCCCGGTTGGGTTGGGGGCGCACTCGGCACACCTGATCCGGAACCCAAAGGAGGTTTTCATGAAACCAGTATCAAGACGCAATTTCCTGGGCCAGACGGCCATCGCCGCGGTGGGAGCGGGTCTCACATCGGGCACGGTCATGGCGGCGGAGGACGAGAAGAAGGTCTCCGCGAATGATAAAATCTCGGTGGCGCTCATCGGATGTGGAGGACAGGGGGGGTATGACCTGAAGGATTTCCTCCGCTTACCAGAGATCGAGTGCCTGGCTCTTTGCGATGTCGACAAGGGGCACCTCGAAAAAGTCCAGAAGTCGGTTGAGGAGAAACAGGGCAAGAAGCCGGAAGGCTACGGAGATTTCCGTAAACTTCTCGAACGCAAGGATATTGATGTGGTCATCATCGGCACTCCTGACCACTGGCACGCGCTGACCGCCATCATGGCTTGCCAGGCGGGCAAGGATGTTTATGTCGAGAAGCCGCTCACGGTTTCAATCGGCGAGGGGCGCGCGATGGTCAAGGCCGCCCGCAACAACAACCGCGTGGTTCAGATGGGTACCCAGCAACGGAGCGCTGGCCACTTCAAGGATGCAGTCGCTTTTGTGAAGTCGGGCGAACTCGGCAAGATCCGCCTGGTCCGCACCTGGGCCTACCTGGACTGGAAGGGCGAGCTCCCCAAGGTCGAGGATAGCGACCCCCCCGAGGGCGTGGATTATGACATGTGGCTCGGACCAGCCCCCAAGCGCCCCTTCAACAAGCGCCGCTTTCATTTCGATTTCCGTTGGTACTGGGACTACTCCGGTGGCCTCATGACCGACTGGGGCGCGCACATGATCGATATCGCCAACATGGCCATGGATGTTGTCTCTCCCAAGTCCGCGATGTCCATCGGTGGCAAGAACGGTTACCCGGATGATGCCATGGAAACTCCCGATACCCAGCAGGCGATCCTGGAGTATGATGGCTACACCATGATCTGGGAGCATGCTCTCGGTGTTGGACGTGGCCCCTGGGACCGCGAGCATGGCGTTGCCTTCCATGGCAACAATGGGATCCTTGTGGTGGACCGGAATGGCTGGGAGGTCTTCGCGGAGACTAATGCGGTGAATAAGGCTCGCGAGTACATGATGAAGCCGGTCCCGCACCGCAGCGCCTCAGATGATTATCATCTGGATCATGTGAAGAACTTCATCGATTGCCTCAAGACCCGGGAGAAGCCCAACTCGGATGTCGAGATTGGTCACAACTCGATGATCGCCTGCCACTTGGCAAACATCGCGGTGAGAGTCGGACGTAGGATCAACTGGGACCGCGAGAAAGAGGAAATCATCGGCGATCCCGAGGCCCAGAAGCTGGTTATGCGTGAATACCGGGCACCTTGGAAGTTGCCCGAGGTTTAAGATCAAATGCATCGCCGTTACGAATACAAGTTCGTGCGTTTGGGTGAGGGCTGGCTCGGGGTCCGTAGCGAAGCCAAGGAAACCTACCAGTCTGTTATTTACGACCACGCCAACCAAGGCTGGCGTCTCGTGCAGATCTTTGCTCCGGGCACCGGAGCCTATGGCTGCGCGAAGTATTACGAACTGATCTTCGAACGCGAATTGGGTGTCTAACCGCAGCATCTTGCGGATGCTGCGTCTGTCCAGGGGAAGGAGGGGCAGCCTTGGGGGGCTGCCCCTCCTGATTTTCCGGGTGGTCACGGACCCGGTGGAGCGGGTCCCTCCAACTGGGTGACTCTGTTGCCTCCCTTCCTTTCCCGTCCTAAAGTTTTCCATGCGCAAACCTTCGGTTTACCTCATCCTTTCACTGATCACCCTTTCCTTGGCCTCTAGGCTTTCCGCCTCGGATGAGAAGGAGATTCCCATCCTCCGCCATGACATCAGCACCAAGCCCGCCAACATGGCCGAGAACAACTCGACCGCCACACCGGTCATGACCGACCGGGGGGCAGCCCTGGAGGTCCTTTTCCATCAAGCCGAGTATCCGAATGTCTTCTTCCATGCACCCGCGGAAGGGTGGGACTGGTCGGCGCATTCGGGCATCGCGGTGGATATTGAGAATCCCGGCGAAGAAGCAGTACGGGTGAATATACGTGTGGACAATGAGGGCGCCGATGGAGCCAACCACTGCAACACGGCCTCGGTCTCCGCTGAAGCGGGAACGGTAACCACTCTCCGCCTCGCCTTCAACACCGGCGCGGGCGAGGGGCTCTGGGGGATGCGCGGTCTGCCGGAAATTGGTCCGATGGGTTCAGGTACTCCTATCGACACCAAGCACATTGTCGCGTTCCAGGTCTTCATCGGCCTCCCAGAAAAGGAGCACCGTCTGCTTCTCACTGCTTTCCGCCTCTTTGGCAAGGGCCTACCTCCTGGCCAAGAGGTGCAGATGCCCTTCATCGACCGTTTTGGCCAATACAAACATGCGGACTGGCCAGGCAAACTCAAGGAGGAAAGTGAATTCCAACAACGTAAGGAACAGGAACGGGTGGAACTGGCTCAGGCTCCCATGCCTCCGGGCTTTGACCGGTATGGTGGTTGGGCCGAGGGGCCACAGCTCAAGGCCAGCGGCTACTTCCGGACCGAGCAAGTGGATGATAAGTGGTGGTTGGTGGATCCAGAGGGAAGACTTTTCTTTTCGGCTGGCATGGATTGCGTGGGGATGGGAGATCACACCTTCGTAACCGGACGTGACAAATGGTTTGAGTGGCTGCCAGAACTGAGCAATCCTGCGGCGGACTTCTTTGGTAACGTGGAGAATGCTCACAGCATGGCCGCGGCGATTGGAGGGAAGGGTAGAACCTTCAGTTTCTACTGTGCCAACCTCTTGAAGAAATATGGTCCAGAGTGGCGCCAGGCATGGCAAGAGACCTCCGCCGCGCGTCTGCGGAATTGGGGCTTAAACACGATTGGCAACTGGTCGGATGGAGAGGTTTGTAGGAAGAGCGGATTGCCCTATGTGACCTCTTTCTCTCTGGGGGCAGGCCTACGCAACATGGAGGGAGCCAATGGATATTGGGGTTATCTGAAGGATGTCTATGATCCACGCTTCGCCGATGTGGTCGATGAAGCTGTAACCCCGCTCGCGGAGAGCCTTGCCGCGGATCCGCTGTGTATAGGTTATTTCTCGGACAATGAACTGGCCTGGGAGACCTTGCGCCCTGGAGTCCTGGCGTGTCCGCCGGATCAACCTTGCCGGATCGCCATGATTCAAAAACTCCAGGCGAAGTATCAAAGTGTGGATGCTCTCAACCGCGCCTGGGCTTCCGAGGCCAAGGATTGGGACAGCCTGCGCGCTCCCGGAACCCCCAATGCCACCGCCACGGTAGATCTGGATGACTTCGCCTATGAGTATGCCAAGGTTTACTTCAGCACCATCCGCGGCATCCTGCGAGCCCGCGCTCCTCATCAACTCTATCTCGGTTGCCGTTTCAGTTCCTATCCCGCCCCAGTAGTGCGCGCCTGTGCGGAGGTGGCCGATGTGGTCAGTTTCAACCTGTATCTACCACGGATCTCCAAGGACATCTGTGACAAGGCGATGGCCTGTGGCAAGCCCCTGCTGATTGGGGAATTCCACTTCGGGGCAACCGACCGTGGCATGTTCCACCCCGGCCTCTGCCCCACCAAAGACCAGGAGTCGCGCGCGGCGGCTTATGCCCGCTATCTTCAGAGTGTGATTGACTGCCCCGCGATTATCGGGTGCCACTGGTTTCAGTATGTCGATGAACCAGCCACCGGGCGCTGGTTTGATGGGGAGAATTACAACATTGGCTTCGTGGATGTTACCGATACGCCCTACCCGGAGCTGGTCAAGTCCGCCCGCGCAACCCACACGGAGTTGTATAAACGCAGGCGGTAGAACCTTTTGACATCCCCCACCCCAACCCTCCCCCGCAAGGGGGGGAGGGGGAACACGCTAAAGCGTGAACAACATACAATTCCCTCCCCTCTTGTGGGGGAGGGTTGGGGTGGGGGGTATGAATCCGCCATTTTCACCCGCTGGAACGTGAATCCTTTCGCGTTCCTTATCTCACCACCTGAGCGCGAGAAGAGACTCACGCCAGGATTCCTTACTTTTTACCACCGATCTCCGTGGCCAAACGGGTGGCGCGGAGACGGGCATCATCACCCTCTTTGAAGTTATCCTTACCAAAATCGATTGCCTTGCTGTATTGAATCACCGCCACCTTGGGCTGTTTCAGTTCCTCATAAACTCTTCCGAGGTGGTAGTTGATGGTGGGGTGCGTGGGCAAGGCAGCCAGCGCCTGCTCAATATGTTTCCGGGCCTCATCATACTGGCCCGCCAGGAAGTAAATCCAACCCACCGTGTCAAGGACATTACCATCCTTGACCCCGGTTGTGGGGTTGACGGGGATTGCATCGAGAGCTTTCTTCGCGTATTCAAGGGCCTCCGCGCGGGTCTTCTCGTTCTGCGCCAGCAGCCAAGCCAGATTGTTAGTAGCCGCCGCGGTCATAACCGGGTCGGGATTCAACTTCACCACGGTCCGGTAGGCCGCGATAGCATCTTCGAGCAGATTCTGTGACTCATACAACGAGGCTATTTGGAATTGCAGCGAGGCATTCTCCGGGGCTACCGCCAAGGCGGCGGAAAGATCCTTGACCGCGTTGTCGTATCTCCCCAACTTGGCATAAGAAGCTCCGCGTTTCTCGAGGAAATAAGCATCGTTAGGATCGGCCTCAATCCCTTGAGTGAAGGTTTTCACCGCATCATCATGACGTCCCGCCAAGGCTTGCGCATCTCCCAGGTAGACCATCATCAGCTTGTCTTTGGGATTATCGCGGACCAGATCCTTGTAGATTTCCAAGGCTGCATCTGGCCATTGGTAGAAGCTGAACAGGAGCGCGAGGCTGAGTTGCCGGAGGTCACTCTTCTTCTGTTGCGCCATATCAATCGACTGGGTCATATAACCTACCAGGACCGGCGGAAAACCACTCTTTTGGACCGTTTCCTTGGCCTGGTCATATTGCCCGGCGGAAACTTGCAGGTTCACTTGGATGGGTACCAGGCGTTTGAGAGGCGCGGCCTCCCATTTACCGCTACTTAGCTCATCGGTCAGGACTTTTAAACCCTCCCCGGCACGTCCCAGCTGTTGCAGAATCACAGCTTGAACCACATTCAGAATGCTCGTGTCAGTGGAGGCCTGAAGTGCAGCTTGGCAGGCCGCCAAAGCTTCCTTGTCCTGTCCCAAGGCCATCTGTGCGAGCGATTTCTCGATATACGCAGCGGAGTACTTGGGATTAGCGGTGATGATGCTGTCATAGCCCTCGAGTGCCTGTTTGTATTGGTGGTTGTAAACCAGGGTTTTGGCGAGGACACTTTGGTAGAAAGTACGTTGGGTCTGGCTTGCAGTCGCGCTGGCTACCAAGGATGTGAACACTTTCACGGCATCTTCGAATTTCCGCTCCTGGAGATGGATAGTCCCCAAGAGGAAGAGCGCATCGCGGTTCTTGCCTTCCCGTTTAAGCACTCCATCCAGAACAATCTTCGCGCGCTCCAGGTGTCCGATCCGGACCAGGGTGCGCGCGGACAATAGCATGGGTTTTGTGCTCTCCGGGAAGGTGACCGCCAAGCGTTGATAAAGAGCGAGAGCCAACTGAGGCTCATTGAGTACCTGGTAAACCTTGGCCATTTCATATGTGGCTGCGCCGAAGGTTTCATTCTTCTGGATCAAGCCATCGAGTTCTTCCAGGCCCTTGGCGGTCTTGCCACTATAGAGCAAGCCCAACGCCCTGAAGTAACC
>CAYRBI010000021.1:0-26449 GCA_964422415.1 uncultured bacterium
CTGTTACCGAAAAGAGGGTTCTCAGGTAAAGCGACTTGGCTTGATTCTGGATGTTTACCACAGTGGCATCATCACCATCGCTATACCCCAAGCCTCCAGCTCCTGTCCGCCATTCAGAGTCATCGTAACTGGTGGTGGTCCACTGCAATGGTGGGGTGGTCTGACTGGATGCGGCGGCAACGAACTCGTTAATGACTACAGGACCATCGCATTCAATTGGTTCTCCCCATGTGTATCCGGGAACAAAAAGGGCTGAAAACACACATGAGAAAGCAAGGATTCGGTAGAAAACGTGCATTTTTTTCTAGTATTCGGTTTCAAAAATGGCTGTGAGGACGACAGATATTGGGAAAAGACGGACGAACCTACAGCTATCCCAAAAAAGATAAACTAGCCCAAAAAATTCCAGACGTAAATATCCACGGAGAACATGCATCCAGCCCCCTAACACTCATCCCATCCTTTGAATCCTAATTGAAGAACGATTACACTCCATTTCATGGAATCAGCCCCGAAAAGAGAAGATAGGCATGTGTTGTGTGGTGCCCAGCCTTTCGTGAAAGGCAGTCTTCCTTCGAGTGAAGATGAAGGAATCCCGGGGCTGACAGAAGTGAGGTGGAGAGTAATGAGAGTTTCTGTGGTTTGTTTGGCCTTAGTAGTCACCTTGAGCACCGCAATGATGAGCACCGCGATGGCGGCTGATCAAGGAGCAGCGCCTGCTCCTTTAACGGCCCACCCGGATACCACCGGCTGGGAATCCGTGTTCAATGCTGATCTTTCTAATACAGAGAAGCCAGAGGGTGTGTGGAGCGTAACGGATGGAGTGATCACAGCTAACACTGATAAGGAGATGTGGACCCTCAAGGATTACGAAAACTTCATCCTGGACCTGGAGTTCAAGAATGAGCCCGGCACCAACAGCGGAGTTTTTATCTACCGTTCTGATGCCGCAACCTGGATTTCGAACTCGATGGAAATCCAGATCGCCGATGACTTCGCGGAAGTGTGGGCCTCGAAACCCAAAACCTGGCAGTGTGGCGCAATATTCGGACACATGCCCCCCACCAAGAGCATGGTCAAGAAGCCGGGAGAGTGGAACCACTACTCGATTCAGGCCATCGGCCAGAACATCAGTGTTGTTCTCAATGGTGAACCTATCATCAATATGGATATGAAGAAGTGGGACAACGTGAAGACCAATCCCGATGGTTCGGAGATCCCGGCGTGGTATACAAAACCCTATAACTCACTTGTGACCAAAGGAAAAATCGGGCTCCAGGGTAAACATGGTGGCGTACCCATTTATTTCCGGAACATCAAGATCAAAGAGCTGAAGTAATTGGGGGCCTCAGTTTTCTCCCCTAGTGCCTTGTCGATTTGGTTGTGCAACGACTAAGACCTCATCCCCCCTACCCCCCTTCTCCCACAGGGCGAAGGGGGAGACACAAGTCCCCTCTCCCTGTGGGAGAGGGGATTTAAGGGGTGAGGTATTTGTTGCCACATCACCCCAACAAGGCACTAGGGGTACATCACACTCCTCAGACAAATCTAGTAGACACGCAACCAAGCTGGAGAGACACCAGATGTTCCACCACCGGGTATCGCCGTGATTTCGATAATGACGCTCGTGGAATTATAAGTCACGGAATAAGTCAGCCCCGTATCATCGGTGGTCAAGGTGGTGAAGGAACCTGATTCACTCCCACAGGTGAGAATCGTAAAGGTCTGCCCAACGGTGGGAGTGTATTCATCGGCCAAATCGACCTGCAACGTCCCCGCGAGAGCCGCCGCACCAGTCACCACGACTTGGTTGTAGCTCGAATCGCTCCCCAACAAGATCCGCAGGATACCGGTGGAGGATTGGGTAAAAGTTCCAGAATCGGTCAGGGTCACATCGCTGGATTCACCACTCACCGTGCCATTATTGGTCAGACTGAGTAAAGTCGAATCGCCATCGGCGTTCCAGATACTGGTAGCATCCACGGTCATACGGACTCGCGTGGCCGCGCCAGTCAGTGAACTATTGGAGTTGAGGACACAGGTAATGGAGCTGATGCTGTCGGCGATCAAGTCACCCGTCAGTTCTTCATTGTTGGCGGTAAAATTGACTGTGCCCCCATTCTTCCCCGAGGTGCCCCAGTCCGCCGCCGCGGCATAGACCAGTTTTTCGGCGCTGCTATTGATGGCCGTACCATTCAGGGTGATCACCCCTTTTTCATTGGTCACGAAAAAGGCCGGGCCGGTACTCGATGGCCAGGTGTACGAACCACCGGTCATGGTCAAATACCCGGTTCCAGATTCCGCATCTCCCGACTGACTATTGTAGATCATCACCCCACGGTCTTTGGCGCCTTTGGCTCCATACAGAACGGAGTTATTAACAAACGCTTTGTTGCCACCCTCGACCACCACGGCTTCGCCATAGGTGGCTCCGACAGTCGCATCATTGACCGTGACCGTTCCCGTCGAGTAGATCCCCGCTGAATCTTGACCACCAGCCTGATAATACCCTCCGTTGACTGTGATAGTCCCACCACCACGATCGGTGGCGATCACGGAACCATTCGAATTCGTGGTGATCGCCGTAACATTGGTCAATTCAAGCACTCCCGCATAGGTCGCATCCACCCCGTGGCCAAGTCTCCCGGTGCAGTGGATATACAGATCCGAGGCGGTGATCCGCGCGCTGTCAGTCGCGAATATGCCGTTAGCACCCATACCCGTGGTGGTTACAGTTCCACCAGTAATTTCGATGGCGCTTGAAGCATTCGCTAGAATACCCGCGTTGAGACCATAGAAACTGCTATCATCACCTGACGACGAGCCACCTGTGGTAGCAACTGATGGATTGATGAGAGTCAATTCTCCCGCGTTGGTAACATAAACTCCGCTCGTATCTTGTGAACTGGTGGTATAAACCCCATCCGTCACCGTCGCGGTACCGCCATTGAGCCGATAGACATATTTAATCGTGTAAGCCACAGCTGGCACCGCCAAACAGAGCAACACCACCATACTCCAAATGATCGAATACCTGAGCCAACCAGAATCCCTTCTCAAAATCTGGGAATGACCACACACAAAGAATCGAACCGATGTTGTTTTCATAGCTGCATCCTCCTATGGTTCTATGCTAGATTCATTCAATAATGAATCATATGTAGCACTTATTGCAAACAGAAAGAATAATCTTCAATATCAACCTCCTCGAACAAACCCAAAATAGCAAAAGTGAGCGCATTTGTCATGAGAAATAATCATTAGATTGGGCCCTTATACGAATAAATCTGTTACTTTGTTGTGATGTGCAACTCGGTATGGACGTGCGACTTCAGAGTTCCTAGTGCATACTCGCATAAAGAGGAGATTCATCATGCTTTCAATGACAAGTTTGGAGCGGGTTACTAATACCCTGGCGCGTAAGCCGGTCGATCATATTCCGGCGGTCATCAGCCCTTGGGAAGCGACTATCCAGCGTTGGCGGAAAGAAGGACACCTCGGCGCTGAAGAGGATGTCTGCGAACACTTCGGGCAGGATATCCGTGGAGGGGGATGGCTCAATAGCACGGCCGACCTCGATTTCCAGTCAGTGGTGCTCGAGGAGACCGAAGAAACGATCCTCCAGAAGGATGGCAATGGAGCCACGCTGCGCCGGCATAAACTGCATGATAGCACCCCTGAGCATGTGGATTTCGAGGTTAAAGAACGGCACGCCTGGGAAGAAAAGATAAAACCCCACCTGGTGAACCTGGACCGCCGCCGGATCCCCTTCGAGGAATACCATAAAGCCAAGGCCTTCTCCGCCGAAAGGAACCGGTTCTTCACCTGGGCGGGGGTAGCGCCTTTCGAGCAGATGCACCCGGTCTGCGGGCATGAATACATGCTCATGGGCATGGCCACCGATCCCGCATGGGTTCAGGACATGGTGATGACTTTCGCTCATATGACCATCAACCACCTGGAGGTCTTATTCACGGAGGAAGGGGTACCGGATGGAATGTGGTTCTTCGAGGACATGGGCTTCAAGAACCGTCCCTTCATGTCCCCCGCCATGTACCGTGAGATTGTTCAACCGGGACACCAGCTGCTCTTCGCTTACGCGCACTCCCTGGGCTGCAAGGTGATCGTGCATTCCTGCGGGTATGTGGAACCATTGGTGCCCGGGCTGATTGAGGCTGGGATGGATTGCCTGCAAGCAATGGAGGTCAAGGCAGGCATGGACATGCGCAGACTGTTCAAGTCTTTTGGTGACCGCATTTCATTTTTCGGGAACATTGATGTACGAACCCTCATCAGCAATGACCTCCAGCAGGTCGAGGAGGAGCTCCAAGCCAAGATCCCACCCATCATCCAGAATGGCGGTGGCTACATCCTGCACACCGATCACTCCGAACCACCAGAGATCAACTATGAAACAGAGAAGTTCTTTGTGGAAAGAGGGAGAGAGATCGGACGGGTATAAACCTACACCCTTTTTCTCATCGAGGTGGGAAGAATCCCAAGGACATCGCGGTATTTGGCGACAGTACGGCGGGCCACAGTGATCCCCCGAACCTTCATGATCTCCGAAATCTTCTGGTCCGAGAGCGGTTTCTTGGGATCCTCATTATCCACCAGCTCCTGGACCATCGCCATTACACTCTTGGCGGAGGCATCTTCTCCTGTGTCCGTGTCCAATGCGCTGGAGAAGAAGTATTTCAGTTCGAATAGCCCCTGCGGGGTGTCGACATATTTTCCATTGACCACACGGCATACCGTAGTCTCATGCACCCCCACCACATCAGCCACATCGCGTAATCGCATTGGGTGCAAGTGGGTGACCCCGTTAGTGAGGAAATCCTTCTGTTGGTTGACAATCTCAGAGGTAACCCGGTAGAGGGTCATCTTGCGCTGCTCGATGTTCTTGATGAGGTCCACCGCCGAATGCAGCCGGTTGCGGAGATAACGGACCGTCTCCTTGTCGAGGGTTTCCCGGTTTTCCAACATCTGACGGTAGCGCGGGGAGATGCGGAGAGGGGCGATACCCTCGTCATTCACACGTACCTGCCACTCATCACCCACCCGTTCGACAAACACATCAGGGGTGATGTATTCATTTTCATAGGCTCCCAGTTTACGTCCCGGACGCGGTTCGAACTTGGAGATCATATCCGCGATCTCCTGCACCTCAGTGGTGTTGATCCGGAGGGCCCGGGCGATGTTCTGGTACCGCTTGTGCTCGAGGTCCTCGAGATGATTACGGATCATCTCCAACATGGGAGGGTTGTCGAGGTTCAGGGCATGGTATTGGATCTCGAGGCACTCGCTGAGATCGCGGGCCGCGATCCCGGGCGGATCGAAAGAGTGAAAGACCTTCAACACACGCTCGACATCCTCCACACTCCGTCCGGTTTGATTCGCGAGATCTTCGACAGATACCCCCAGGTATCCATCATCATTGAGCGAGAGGATAATCGCTTGCCCAATCTCACGGTCAGCCTCGGTGTCGATCTGGACATCGAGTTGGCGTTCCAGTTCTTCCCGCAAGGAGACCGTATCGGCGATGACACGGTCAAACTCATCATCCTGAGGGCCATCAAAACCACTGGCTGAAAGGGTGGGGGTATCACTCCCATCCTCGAAGAACCTTTCCCAATCATCGCTGAGTTCGATCTTCCCGTCACTCAGCTCTTGAGCTCCCATCTTGTCAGTGGTGTTAGGTAATACACTTTCCCAGTCTTCAGATGATTGGGAGGGAGTGGTGGGGGCCACAGATTCAAAGTAAGCATCCTCGGGAAGTTCCGATGCGGAGCCCTCAACCGTGTCAGGCGCATGGATTTCATCCTCGGGGATTTCTTCCAACAGGGGATTCTCAACCATTTCTTGGTCGACTAGGGCCTCGAGCTCAATAGTCGGCATCTGCAGCATCTTGATGGCCTGCTGCATACGCGGAGTCATTACCATCCGCTGCACCTGACGTTGTTCGAGGTACATCCTCTGTTCCATAGTAGAAACTCTTCTTGACTTCCTCTTGTTGCTATCTATTCAATCAGACTTATGCAATCCTCATGCCCACGATCATTATAAACGCATTTGGCGGGAAAAGGTCAAGGTTTTTCTAAGATTTTCTTTGGCCCCTGGAAGGGAGAGAGAAGATTCGGAAGACCGGATGGATCAGTTTCACGAAAATACAGGGCCCCAAAAACCCTCCCCACCTGGGGGGAGGGCCGGGTGCCGTATTCTAACTCTTTGGACAACACTCTCATTCAATCCAGGGAGCCGGTTAGGAAAGCTGGCGAATCCAGTCCTCCCGCTCCTTCCAATGCTTGGCTGTCTTCGAAACCAGGCTATCCAACAGCGCCGGATTGGGCTTCCCGAACATGGCCGGATAGGGATCTCCGCCGGGGCCAAGCGGCTCCGGGGTGCAGAAGCAATTATTATTGTTGTAACCGATCAAGTATAAGGCCATCAGGAGGGTATCCACATCGAGCATTCCCTCTCCCAGGGCGCAACGGTTCGTGTCAGCCAGGTGCAGGTTAGTCAGCCGGGAACCGCTGTTTACGATGGCTTCGGGGATATGGCTCTCCTCCACCAGCATGTGGTAAGTATCCCCATTGATGTGTTGAATGCCCGGACTTCCCACCGCCTCGATATAGCGGATGGCATCGGCGAAGGTGTGCACAATGCTCACCTCGGCGGAGCGGATCGGCTCGACCGCGGCACGAATCCCCGCCTTGGCGAAGTCATCCGCCACGATCTTCATGGTTTCCACGGAACGGTCAAACTCCATTGCGTCAATGACGGCGGGACGGCCTACGGCAGCCGGCACTACAAGGATATACCGGGCCTTAACCGCTAGGCCCTGATCGATGGTGCGGCGGATATAATCCAATGCCCGTTGACGGACCACCCCACGATTGCTGGCCAAGTCATTATCGGCACTGAACATGCCACAGATGCCCGCGACTTCGATCCCATTATCGCTCAGCACCTTCAGGGTCTCGGCGGGTTTATACGCCAGGTCGGGACCATAGGCATTCCCATGCAGTTCAATGAATTTAATCCCATTATCCGCCAGCCGTTTGGCTGAAACCGCCAAGGGTTCCATACCAAATCCCCAGTTGCTCCACGACAGGTTCATCGAGGCCTTGAACTTGTCTGGGTTGGCATTCTTGTAGCTGAGGAAATCCCGCCGGATTTTCTCACTCTTGGCCTGCCATGGTTGAAGTGACATCAACTTTCTCCTTTCGAACTCAGAACCGGACTATGATGTGGGTCGTATCTGAATCGCCATGCTCCAGCGGGGTTCAGCTCCCATACTTGTCAATTATTGTATTCAGACGTGTGCGGTAGTATTTGAAACAGTCCCAAGATACATCGGGTGGGATGAAGTGATCGCCGAAGGGGATATAGCCACCGGTCTTAAGAACCTCTTCAACTGGTCCCAGGATCCGGTCCACCGCGTCCGGCCCCTTGGCAATTTCGGATTTCGGAATCCCCCCGCACATTTGTAGACGTGGAAACTCCTTGCGGACCTTGACGATGTCCATGCCGCAATGAGTCTCGAAGGGATACATCCCGGTGACCCCCACCGAAACGAACATGGGGATCAGGACATTGCAGTCACCATCGGTGTCCACAAGAACGATCTTGACTCCATGGCTCTTGAGGAAGTCGATGATCCGCTTGTAGTACGGGAGCATGAACTCCGCCACGGTCTTGGGGGAAATCATGGGTCCCTTCCCGGCCGAGACATCCTCCCAGAAATGGATGTGATCGATCTCCACCTGGCCCAGAATCTCCTCATACACCGCGATCCACAGATTGGTGAAGGTGTTGAGAATATCGTGGACCAATTCCTTTTCGAGGTGATACCAGTAGAAGAGGGTTTCATAACCGAGTAGATGCGCGAGGGTTCCAAAGAGGCCATGCGGATAACCCCCGATGGCCAGTGGATAATCACGATTCCGGTACTCTTTCAGAAGATCGGGCCAGTTCTTCGGAAAGCGCGCGGAGAGATCATTCAGCCGGAGCCGCTCCGCCTTAAGCTTCTCCCAATCCTCGCGTGAACGGATCACACCCTGCAGGAAATTGGGGATGGTCGCCTCGGACTTCAAGAACTTCCTCTTCACTCCATCCAGGTCAATGTAGACCAAGCTGGATTCATCCTCCTCCACGGTCTGCACATCGAACATCGGCTCGAAAAGCAGATTGACATCCACCATCCGTTGCGGTCCATCCATTCCCAGGGCCCCCCGTACATCCGTATCGAGTGGAAAACCCTGGGTGGGCCAATACAGGCCCCCCGCCATGACCCCGAAACCATTGGGAACCACCTCTTTCCCCTGGCAGGTCCATGCGGCGGTGTAGAGAGATGAGGTCGGTGTGGTAATGACATCCGATGGGTAAGGTACATTCTTCTTGGGGAGTCCTTGAGAATACCAGTTGGTGACAGTCTCGCCCCAATACCCGAACTCCCACTTGATTGAATGCACATTTGTGTTGAAGTTCATTACTTCCAGGAAACGCTCTCTCAGGTTCATCTCAGATCTCCTTGTTCCATTGGGCCTATTTTTTTCACCACATGGATGGGAGGCACCCCATATCCCTCTACTTCAGCGCACTACTTCTATTATGTAAAATACCACTTGTCAAGAATGGGTTTGAGAATAGGCTTAAATTTAGAACATCGTTCGGAAAACACGAAGCGAATCAACCGGAATTACTGCAGATTCTGGCGGCGGAGAGTGAAAAAGCAGATATCCAGTCCAATCTACTTTTTACTTGACAAATTCAATTACACAGATCAATACTGCACCTATCTTTAACAGACAGATTTGCCTAAAGGATTGTAAGCCTCAAGGGGGGGGACATCTCCCAACGGGGGCTGACCAAGGGCATCCTACTAGGAGGTGATTGTTGCGATGAGAGAGCCAATATCGACAGACCGGAAATCTGGTTTCACCCTGATCGAACTGCTCATTGTGATTGCCATCATCCTGATCCTCATCTCGATTGCCTTACCCAATTTTCTGGAAGCCAGGGTGCGCGCGCATGTAACCAAGATCAAAGGAGAAATGCACTCGCTCCAGATCGCGTTGGAATCCTATCGGACCGTTTACGAGAGTAAAAAGACACTTATCCCCAATGTACCGCCCAAGGGTAAGCCAATCTACACTGCTTATCCGCTCCCCTATGACTATATCGGCCGGGTTGGGCGTACTCCCCTCATCGATGACATCACAGTCCGGTGGGGCTTGACCGAGCTCACCACTCCCGTCCAGTTCATGAAAACTCTCCCTTATGCCTCCTTCACCACCCTCGGCTCACGCGAGGGGGGCAATTACAACGCCAGGCCCGACGCGGGAACCTCTTATGAACCGCCCCATTATTTTTACGAGCAATATGATGTCGGCTGGAGACCTTCCCGGGAGTGGATGCTGCGCGATACCGGCCCTGACCAGATCTTCAACAACGCCTGGTTCAGCGGCGAACCCGCGATGATGTATAGCCCAACCAACGGGACGATTTCCCGCGGTGACATCATCATGATGGGGCCGTAAGGAGACTCATCCAGATCACTACCGGTGGCGCAGGTATTCAATGGCGGGAGACTGAGGAAACGCCATTCCCTTGTCCCCGGCTCACAACAGGCAACTGATATGCAGGCACGAGAGAGGCTTATCATGCCTGCTCTCGCGCCAACAGCAAAGGGAGAATAAATCCCCTCGCCCTGTGGGAGAGGGGATTTAGGGGTGAGGTTCTCCATTATTTCCTTACGGTCTATACAAGCTCCATTCATGAACCACAGAGGCCCCCTCGGGAGTCTCCGTGGGCGTGGGGGTAATTGTCCGGGTCGGGGTCGGGGTCACAGGTTCTGACCAAGTCGGCGTACATGTCGGAGTGGGGGTGGGATCATCGGGAGCCTCTACATCCGGCGAGGGTATTCCTGTATTCCAACATTCGGGAGCATTTCCCGATCCAGTCACCGAGGTACGTTGGAGTGATAACCCTGTCCCCTTGGCGGATGAATCCCAGGGTGACTGGTTGAAGTACATCACCTCATCGATGATCTTCCAGGATGGATCTGTACCATCCGGGTCAGAAAGCGGCATCTCCAGTGCGAGACGTTCGCCACGGTTCGAGAGAACACCCTGATAGGGTCCCAAAATTGAATCGGTGGCAGCAATACCATATGCGGAGCAGAAAGACGTCAACTTATCTGTGTCAGTGGGATCAAACCCAACAATAATCAGGCTCTTCCCAGCCCCAAGGGTCACGTTGGAAGGGAACTCAAAGGTAACGCCTCCATCCAGGCGCCAGACCCCATAGACATTCCAAAGAGGGATCTCCCCCGTGGCTGGATTGTAGATCTCGATGAACTCCTCCGCTGTGTTGTCATCCGGATTAGCCGTGTTAACCAGGGGACAATACATGATCTCGCTGATCACCGGATGGGCTTCCGGCGCGCCATTCGCGGAATCACGCGAGGGTGGCAAGGAGAAATCGAAACGGTTTCCATCGGGGTAACATCCTGTCGATTCATCCTCTTGCTGCCCCTTAAAATCGATACAAGCGGCTACCCGGTCCTCCGGAGTTCCAGGGAGGTATGCAAGGTAGAGACGTTCTCCCGCGGAACTCAAGCCGAAACCCGCCGTGACCGGATTATGGAAACCAGTAATCTCATCGAAACTGATTGTTCCCAAGCTCCCGATGGTCCCCGAGGGAATACTCCACTTACGCAGGTTGTCTACGCTATCGCTCAGGTACCAGCCCGTAAGATCCCGCGCCGAATCACCCGCGTTATATAATTCGATCCAGTCATTCGAGGTGTAACCGGGATAGGCGGGATCACTGAATGTGGTATTCGACTTGATCTCATTAAAGACAATCGCATCCGGAGGCGTGGGATCCTCACCGCCGGGTGAACCATTGATATAGGCGCTGGCCCGCCAGTTTCCACCATAATACAGGGCACCATAGGGTTGATTGTCATTCACACTGGCTAATGGAACCAGGGAATGCCCGGCGCCACCCGCCGCCAACGGCCAACCCCGCCCATCACCGTACTCGAAATCGAATATGACTGTTCCACCGCTGAAGGTTTCAAGGGTAACCCGCTCGCCTTCATTCGCTAGCTTACCGCTGAATCCGCCCAGAATCTGAATATCCCCGGAGAGTCCATACTGGGCGAGGAAGTTTGCGGTATCACTTGTCTTCACCAGCAAGAGGTATCCATTGGGCGCCAAGGAGGTATTCGCTGGGAAGGTGTAGGTGATGCCATTCGAGAAGGTGGCGCCGCCCAGATTGAGGGTCTCGGTGGTAGATGTATTGCGCATTTCGATGAACTCGTAGTCCGAACCCAACGCTGGATCGTACATGAGTTCGGTCAAGCGCAGGTTATCGACAAGCGGGTTGCCGGAGTTGGTATTGGTGATATTGATTGAAGTAGTCCCAAGCACTTCACCTTGGTAACCATAAGCGGTCAGGACAATCGGATTGATCCCCGGAGCCAGGGTGATCCAAGACCGCCAGGTAGTGAGGAATGGCCATTCCAGTGTGAGAGTCCCAGAGCGCCCCTCGATCCGGATCTCCCGTACATTGATCCAGCCTGAACCTGTCAGGAGAGCCTGGCTGGTGCTGACGGAGAAATCCTTGCCACTGTTCGTGGTGATCGCAAAAGCAACCTCCGTGGGCATCTGGCTGAGGGCATAGTTGTAACGCTCTTGAATGTAGGTGGTAATCGTGGAGTTGAAAGACAAGCCCGTCTTGGAACCAAAATGAGAGATCCAGGGGGCGGTATAGGTGGGATTAAAGGAGGTTTTCAGCAAGTGCAGCATATGACCCAAGTACAGGCGTTTGTTTTCGGCGATGGTAATCAGATTGCTGACATTGGAGCCTGAACCATAAATGCTGGAAGTGGATCCCATATAGAAGGTGTGATCCGTATCCCAGGACATGGCCACAATTTTATTGGTGTCTGGACGCTCGAAAAACTGGATGTTGTGTTGAAGCCCGTTGTGATAGATATCGGCGATACCACCGAGGACTATGGAGGAGAAGGCACGCATCCACTCAGGGATGTCGATGACTTCCTCAGCAGCCTCTTGCAGTGAGGTTCCACTCAGACTGAAGGCCTTCGCCATTTGCATGATATGGTCGAAGTAGTCATGGTCCCGGTGATTCTTGATCAGGTAATACCAACGGTAGGATTCCTTGTCGTTACCCATATCATTCAGTTCCACCCCAATAACCGGGAAACCCGACGAAAAGAAACCGGGTGGAAGTTTCAAGCTCTCCACATTGCCATCACTGGTCTGGGTGGAGTAGTAGATCAACTCGAACTCATGGAGGAAACCATCGCTTCCACTCGGATAGGTGGAATCAAAGTAGAGGTCATTGGCGCGTGACATCAAGAGCTGCGCCGTGGTGTCCTCGTTACCGCTCGCGGAGATGACATCCACTACATCATCGTATGTTCCCGGCACGCCCCCCGCGTGGTTGAGGATCTGCTTATAAACCAACTCGTGCTGGCTGGCGCCAACTGTCCACGGCCCTCCATTGCGGTCCAAGGCGACCTCGTGATGCACGCCACGGAAAAGGTGATCGGGCGTGAAGTAGATAATGAATCCCAAACGCGATCCAACACGGCCAAACCCACTCCCCTTGAGGCGGACGCCAACATTGTAGAAGACCTCGCGCTCATCATAGATCACCGTGCAGGGCTGATGCTCGTTGCTCATTGCATTGGTATAAGCATGCAGATTAGTGGCATCAGCATCGAACATGAGCATCCGGATGCTGTGACGAAGGGAGGTGTTGGTCCGCCCATCTTTGGTGGTGATCATGGCCCGGGAATCGGGTCCTTCCGCGGGGTAATAGGAACTCGCGCCGAGAGAGTCGATGCCCTCGATATAGAACTGCATCACCGTGCTGGCCGCCTGGCCAGGGATATATCCGGAGTAGAGACTCCCATCGGTGGAGGTCATCGCGGTCTCTTCCCATGTGCCACCATCTTCGCGCCACCAAACCTTCATCTCAGCGATCCCATCGGGATCCGCAGCCTTGATAGTCACCTGTACGGATGTATTCGCTTCAGGAATTACTGGCGAGTGTCCCAAGCCTTCATAGGTGGGACCGGCATTTTCCACGAGCACGCTATTGGCTTGGCCGGGAGTACCACCCAGACCCTCGGGAGTGTCGATAAGCGTCGTCTTGGGGAGATAATTAAAGTAGAGGCGTGTATTGAGTTGTGAGCATCCCGCGAGCCATCGCGCCCGGTAGCTGATCTCGTAAACAGAGCCCACCACAATGGCGGTATTATTGACGAAGGTGGACTCGGCATGGTTGTGCATGTGCTCGGTTGCGCCAGTAGCCTTCAGGTGCAAGACCTGATTCGAGCGATTATCTGGATCGGCCTCGATGGTTCCATAATGGTTTCCAATGATACGCCAGTGATTGAGGGCATCCTCGAAGGAACCATTCTGCATGAGCTCTGTTCTGGAGCCATCGGGATCTTTGATCACCGAAATGTCATCGATCAAAATCTCCCCATCCGCGAGCAACCCCATCACCAACTCGTGCCAGGTGGTTGGGAAACTTGTGCCTGCTGGAGTCTGCGCCGTGCCACGGTAGGTGTAGGTCTTCCAACTGGCATTCTGCTTTTCGATGCTCGCGGCCCAAGCTTCAGGCTTATCATTACTAGCATCAGGATCCCGTAGTTCCAGAGAATGACCGCCCCCATCGGGGTAGGAGGGCCAACGCCCTTCATCATCGAATTTCACCTCATCGGCCACATTTCCCATGGCATCCACCAGTGACAGCAGTTCGCCATCACCCGAAAGCTTGCCATCGAAGGGGCCCAGAATCGTGGCGGTGGGGAATTCCTCTTTCAAGGAGGTGACATCCTCCGCGACAACCAGGTATCCACCGGCTGCCAGGCTCACCCCATCTCCAAAGGTGTAATCAATCCCCTGACCGAAACTCCATCCGGCCAAATTGACCGCTTGAGTGCCCCGGTTATACAGCTCCACCCAGCTCTGTGCGGTGTCGGTATAGGGTCCCCCCCCCTCAACCCATTGCGATATGAGCTGCGCCCCGAAAGCGACATCTCCGCTACCGGCCGAACTCTGGTGAACCTCAACCGCCAGGACATTGGTCCCTTCCACCAGGTCATCAAAGTCCAGGGGAACATTCACAAGCGTGCCATTGTCGACCCAGGTGGCCACGGAACTATGTGTGATCGGGGTGGGGGCCTCATCCATGTTGAAGCGGAAGAGCTCCTCGCCATTGAGATAGAACACGGCTCCGTCATCAACGATGTGACTGAGGACTAGAGAAGTTTCCTGTGCATCCGGGGTGTAGGTGAACTCAGTCCGGAAATAGAAGGTCACAGGGCCGAGTGTCAGGGGAGTGTTTTTCGTGGCTGGCAGGGTAGAGGTTTCGACATAGAAGAGCCCCTTACCCGAGGACCAGGCGGAGTCGTTGTAATCGGTGGAGTACCACTCCGGACCAAACGGTGTGTTGGATTGATCGTATTTCCAAACGGCATCCATGGAGAGCAATGTCCGTGAATGGGAGACCGGGTCCACAGCGAATTGGGGCCGGGGATGATACATGATCTCATTAATGACCACGGAATCATTCAGGTTGAACAAGTTCCTGGAACCAGGGGTGGTCTGACTGGGGTGTAGCCAACGCTGTTCCCATTCCGCGCAGCGCGCACGGGGATCAGCTTTCACCCGGACAGAATCAACATATTGCTGTCGTGAATCAGCCAGGAAAAGAACATCGTCCTCCGAGGGATGGAAGCCCAACTGATCCTCCCTAAGAACCAAGCGGTCACCCGCCTGTAGGGAAGTTGCGGGGAACACATACTGGTGGGCGGTGGAGGTATTGTCACCCACTTGGTATCCCTCCAGGTTCACCATCGAGTTGCTCAAGTTCTCAATCTCTACCCAAAAAGAGGCGGCGGAAGTCCCCTCCACCTCCGAGAAATGCAAGGTGGGAATCTTGGATTCAATGAAGTTGGCGGGAGACTCCACAGTCTGAAGCTCGGAGCCATACAAGACATTTCCACCTCCCTCAAGTGAGGGATGTACCTCGACCGCGAGGACATTCGTACCGAAGACCAAGGGGGTGTCCGAGAAGGAGACAAGACCTGTAAAGGAAGTACTGGAAACATCGGTGGAGGCGGGGGTGGTATGCTCAAGCGTTCCGCTGGGCATGTTCACACGTCTCAATTCCTGGCCATTCAGGTAAAAAACCGCGCCCGATGCCACCACGGAATCCAAGAGCAGATTGGTTTGAGAGGGATCACCGTCGAAGGTGAATTCTTTCCGGTAGTAGGTGGCGTAATCTCCGGCCTGAACCGCTGTGTTGCGCGGAGGAGCGGATGCGGACTGAGCGAGGTAGACCTCATCAATGAAGGTGGACTGATCTCCACCAGCCGTGTTCAAAGATTGGATGGTGAGGCGGTAAGAGGTGGCAAGGGCCATGAAAGGTGCCGAGGTCTTCCGGACCCAACCCGAAGTCACCGTATGCAAGGGGGAGACCACCGTGGAACCCAAAGAAATCTTGATGTCATTCCCACCCAAACCCGACCGGTCGCATTCGGCCCAGTGCAGGACATACACCTTACCGATCTCGAAACCGCTGATATCTTGATAGATGGTCTCCACAGTCTGTAACACCAAGGCTTGGGTTCCTTCAAAAGCAGGATTCCCAAACCCCGACCCGTTGTCAGAGAGGATGAGACTCCCCACCGAACAATTCCAAGCCGAACCAGACGGACCATACACATAACCATCGATATCCGGATACTCAAAACTCCCATCCACCACGGGAGGAGCGGCATTAGCCACTACGATGTCATCAAACAGAACTGTGTTGTCTCCATAAGTGGCAACAGCGGCATTGTTCCTGAGTACCAGTTCCGCTGTAGTCGAAGTGGCGGTGAAGGCAGAGTCACCCACCACCAGGCGGTAGCGGTTGGTACAGACATCATCCCTTTCCGAGACCACCACGGTTCCCCCCAGACTCACCGAGGGCCGCGCAACAGCCGTGCTGACATACCCCCGCTCGTTGACACGATAACGGGCCGTGTATTTTTGGCCTACAACCAAACCGGAGACCACCTGAGTAAGGGTTCCCACCCCTTTAATGAAGCCTATTCGTTCACCATCCGGGATGATCAATCCATTCGCAATGGGACCCGAGATATCGCTGTTTCCAACAGATCCCGTTCCGGTCCATCCCTCCACTGGGCCAATGCCAGGCCAGGCGTTGAGAGCGCCCTCCTCAAAGCTGGAATTGGTCAGATCCACTATGCCATCATTGGGATTGCTGCCGGGATATCCCGGTCCTAAAACCAATCCCACTGTACCGGCAGTAAAGAGAGCCTTACCTGTCTTCCAGGAGGAGTCATCGTAACTGGTGGCCTTCCAATCACCCGTTGGGGCTTGGCTCGAATCCCAATACCTCCACTCAGCGTCAACGGGGATGGCGCAAGCTATTTCCGTTTTCCCAGCGCCTTCCTCAAAGTTAACCAGGCCTGGTGTACCCCCCAGTTCCAGGCTGGCGATCCAGTTGGATGGATCTTTCGTACCAATCCACGAGAGCTTCTTGCTCAGAGAATATCCGGTCCCATCGGCACCGTCGGTCCAGGGGTAGGAGTCCCCATAATCCAGAGTGTCCATCTCCCGGCCGCTATTGTCGGACAGGATGACCTCCTCCCCCTCATTCGCCAGATTCCCCTCCCAAGGGCCAAGTGTCCCCGTGGTCTGCATCAGGGAGTCCAACGCTCCAGGATTACCCGCCACCAGCAAATATCCTCCACCCAATACAACGGTTCCCTCTGGAAAGGTGTACTCGATTCCTCCCGACAGAGACCATCCGGAGAGATCCATGTTCACAGCCATCTGGTTGTAAAACTCCACCCATTCCACATCAGTCTGACTCGCGGAGGGATGGTACATGACCTCGTTAAAAACCACGGTACTGTCACAATCTCCATATCCGGAGAGAAGAAGAAGGATCAGGGGGAGGAGGTTTTTCACGTGTCGTAATGCTCCTGGACTCAATGATGGGCGAGATAAGAAACCGCCATACGTCAACCGATATAATAGGAATTGTATGGCAATCCAGGAGGGATGTCAGGCTGTCTGCGGGATTCATGATTGCACAGAAGAACCACACTCTCTACGATGGGTGGTAACTTATGTTGTCTCATTCCAAAACCACACAAATGGGGGAGAATTGATTATGCCCAGAACTTGCCTTTCGATGAGCCTCCTGCTGATCATTCACCTGGTTTTCATCTCTCCGGCTACCTGCAAATCCGAGCACACTCATCCCAACTTCATCATCATCTATGCCGATGACATGGGATATGGAGATCTGGGGTGTTATGGAGCGGAGCTCATCAAGACTCCCCATCTGGATCAGATGGCCTCGCAGGGGATGCGGTTCACCAGTTTCTATTCCTGCTCTCCAGTGTGTACCCCCTCGCGTGCGGGGATTTTGACAGGGCGTTATCCCATCCGGAGTGGGTTGAACCGGGTCCTGTTTCCCTATAGCACAGAGGGGATCGGCTCCGGGGAAGTCACCTTGGCCCAAGCGCTCAAAGAGGGGGGATACTCCACAGCCTGCATCGGCAAATGGCACCTCGGACACCTGCCTGAGTTTCTCCCCACACGCCATGGTTTCGATGCCTACTTCGGGATTCCTTACAGCAACGATATGCAGAACCTTCAGCGTGGCGATCCTCCACTGCCCTTGATGCGGGATGAGACCATCACCGAGGCACCGGCTGACCAGAACACACTCACCAAACGGTACACCGAGGAGGCGGTCCGTTTCATCGACAGCCATAAAGACCAGCCCTTCTTCCTGTACCTCCCACACACCATGGTCCACGTCCCATTGCATGTTTCCAAGGAATTCGAGGGGCATTCGGCGGGCGGGCTTTATGGCGATGCGGTCGAGGAGGTGGACTGGAGCGTGGGACAGGTGCTTGAGGCGGTGAAGAAGAACGGTTTGGATGAGAACACGCTGGTGGTTTTCGCCAGCGACAATGGCCCCTGGCTTATCAAGAAGGAGCATGGCGGCAGCGCCGGCCCCCTCCGTAATGGCAAGGGAACCACTTTCGAGGGGGGCATTCGTGAACCGGCCATTTTCCGTTGGCCCGGAACCATCCCGGCAGGCTCCACAACAGATGAAGGTGCCATCACCCTCGATCTGTTCCCCACCCTGCTCCTCCTCGCGGGACAGGAACTTCCCAAGGATCGTATCCTCGATGGAAAAGATATTCGCGGTATCCTAACGAACACCGGGCCCCGCGCGGACCACCGTTTCTTCTTCTTCCGGGGCGAGAATCTGGAGGCCTTCCGCTGGGACAACTGGAAACTCAAGCGCGCTTTTAAGGGCGAGATCTATTGCGAGCCGGGGGATCAACACCCGGTCTATCTCTTTGACCTGGAGAAGGACATCTCCGAGAAAACGAATCTGGCTGAACAAAATCCCGCCCAGGTGGAACAGATGGAACGGGAGATGCAAATCTTCGAGCAAAGTCTTGCGCCCATACCACCGACGAAGAAATAGGGGGAACGGACCAAACACGCTGAAGCGTGAACAACATACAACTCCCTCCCCCCTTGTGGGGGAGGGTTGGGGGTGGGGGGTGCTGTCACAACAATCGGGATATGGTCTTATCGTTTCCCCACTTCGCCAAGGAAGCACACCGCCCGTTGACTGTGTGGATCGGCGACCACTTGCAAGAGAAGACCGCCCGAGGCCTCGCTCACATCAATCACCCGTACCAAATCCTCGAAGTCTTTACCCTCGGGGTAGAACTCGGTGAGATGATTCCGGGAAGAGTTGAAAAACTCAGCGTTGAATTCAGAATTGGAGTCCGTGGGATACACCGGAAGATAAATGATCTTGGCCTCTACCAGGTCCTGGAAGAAATGGGTCCCATAGGAGACCTCGGGGACATGGCCAGCCTCCTCGCGGGCCACCTCGACCAAGACCGAGGTGTTGTTGATATCCGCGTAGCTGACATTCACGCCCATTTGGATATTGCTGCTCCCCCAGCGTCCCGGCCCGACCATGATGATACCCCCCTCTTGAATCCGGGGGTGGCTGTTGATCCGTCCGACAATCCGCCCGATGGATTGTTTCATCCCATTGGCGGGAATCGCCGCATAACGCTGCGGATCGATGAAGATCAGGTAGCGGACATCCTGAACCACACCACCACTGACAATCCGGTTGGCACGGAAGAGGACCCTTCCAGTAGGGATTTCCTCCGGTATGCTCACTTCTACCCCCTCAATCCCAGGCAATCCCATCGGACGGCACTGCAGGAGGTTGATGCGGACCTTGCCTGTAGGAGTCACAAAAGCTGTGAACTCGGTATCGATGGGGATGCCATAGGCTTCCTCCAGATCCTCCAGCATACGCCCCAGGAGAGCCACGAAATTGGTGTTCCGGATCAGATTGTTAAAGGTGAGCACCAAGGCATCCACCTCGGAATCAATGAAGACAGAAGATGGATCGGAGAGAAAACCATTACTGCGTGTGGACACGAACAGGTGCAGGTTGGGATAATCCTTTTTTTCCAGGACATCATCCACGAACCGGGTCACCAGGGCGTTCTCATCCAGATCGAGAAGATCCACCTCGCGCTGTGAGTATTTGACCATCTCCACGCCAACCTCGGGGCGTAATTCGGGATGGCTGATCGCTATCATACGGGGGTAATCATAGTTGGTCCGGTCGACTGCCCGGGTTCCCAATCCAAACACCAGGCGGATCACTCCCTTAGTGCGGTCGATGCGGTCAGTCCAGGCATACAAGTTTTTGGAGAAGGCCACTCCCGCGAGACTAGGGAAGAAGGTCCGGTTGTAGGGCATTCCCGACACCCGTTGAACCAATAGCGCCATCTGCTCATCACTCTCCGCCAGTCCACGTTTTCGGCGGTAGGAGAGGGCATTGGGATCGAGTGCGCTGGCATACACCAGCTTCACCGCATTCAGGAAGGCCTCCATGCGCTGTTCGGGACTACCCTGGTTGGTGCAGAACTCACTACGGTATTTTCCGGCGAAAGCATTTCCGAAACTGTCCTCCAGCAGACTGCTGGAGCGTACGATGATGGGGGCCTGCCCGAAATACTCGAGCATGTTTTGGAACTGCTCCATCACATCGCGGGGGAAGGTACCCTCCAGGAACCTTTTCTCCAGAACCTCGAACTCGCTCTCTTTGAACTGTGTGGCACGGGAGAGTTGGAGGCGCAAACGGAACAGATCGTTGTTGACCAGGAAGGTGTAAAAGACATCCGAACCAATGTAAAAGGAGTCATGGTCATCCATGCTGGCCTCGAACATCTCGGTCCCCCAGGCACGGCGGAGGATCCTCCGCGCCAACAGCATACCCAGCGCTTTCCCGCCGATCCGCCCCGAGCCGACAATCCGGCTGCGGATCGAGAACAAATCCTCGAGAGAGAAATACTCATCCGCAAGCCTGGCAAAGTCGGGATGGCTGCCCAACAACATGCGGGAAAGCTCCTGTTTTAGCGAGGCCGCCTCGATGTGCGCCTTGATAAACTCGTCGGGTTCATCACTATACTGTAGAAGTTTCCGGTAAACCGATTCCCAGGGGGCAATAGAGTCCGCGCCCGCCCGCAGGGGATTCTTGCGCGCCATAGCGGTAATCCCAGCGGCCTCCCCACTGTGGATCACCGGAACCAATTCCTGCTCGGTGATCTCATGCGGCATGAACATCTGCGAGGAGTAACGGTTCCACACCTTGAGCGCATGGAAGAAGGGCTGCTCTTTGACATGGTAAACATTGATGAGCAATTGAGTGGTCTCACGGATGCGGGCCACGGTGTCATCCTCATGACTGCCCATCGTCAGAGCGAAATAGGTGACTGTATCGAGTTCGAAGAGAAATGGGCAAGTGACCTGAAAGAAATTACCAAGGAGTTCATCGGTGGCCCATTCCGCCACCAAGGCCGAGAGGTTGTCAAAGACATAGAAAGCCTCCAGCCCACGTTCCTCGATAATCCGGTGAACGCTGGCGCTGAAGGGATCGAACCCCACGCTGGGATCGAGTTCGATGATTTCCAGACCAGGTTGGGATTTCAGGATGGGAGGGTGTGAGGCAAAGCGCATATAGATACAGCGCCTGCCATCCCGCAACGCCTGATTGATAAATGGCACCGCGAAAGAACGGTAGACCTCCAGGTTATCCACCTGCCAAACCACGTTGTCTCCCAGGCGAATACCCTGCAAGACCTCATCGAGGGATGGGATACCGCTTTTGATCATGCGTGGATTGGGTTGCATGGAACACCCCTCTAGATTCTACCACGAATCCTCATCGCCTCGACCACACGGGTTACCGCGACCACATACGCGGCCTTGCGCATGTTGATGCTGAAACGGCTAGAAGCGTCCAACACCGCGTGATAGGAGGCGGTCATCTTTTTATCGAGCCGTTCATGCACCAATTCCCGGTCCCAGTGGTACATGTAAGCATTCTGTACCATCTCGAAATAGGAGACGGTCACCCCCCCCGCATTACAAAGGAAGTCGGGGATCTGGTGAACTCCCTTACGGTGTAAAATGGCATCGGCTTCGGGCGTGGTGGGTCCGTTAGCCAGCTCGGCCAGGATGCGGGCTTTGATCTTCGAGGCATTCGACTCAGTGATGACATTCTCGATCGCGGCGGGAATCAGAATATCGACATCGAGTTCCAGTAACTGCTCATTGGAAATCGGTTCGGAGCCCGGCAGACCGGAGACCGAACCGGTCATGGCCTTGAATTTCCTGACCGCTTCAGGATCAAGCCCGGCGTTATTCAGGATTCCGCCCCGGCTGTCACTGACCGCAACCACCTTAGCTCCGAAGAGAGTAGTACTCAGGAAAGCGGCGAAATAGCCAGCATTCCCGAATCCCTGGACCGCCACCCGCGCGCGGGAGAGGTCGATTCCACACAGACCAGCGGCCTCACGGATCGTGTACATGCCACCCCGCGCGGCGGCATCGGCGCGCCCCACCGAACCACCGATCGCCAATGGCTTTCCGGTGATGACACCAAACTGGCTCTGACGGCTGAGTTTGAAATACTCATCCATCATCCAGGCCATCACTTGTGGGTCGGTGTAGAGGTCAGGAGCGGGGATGTCTTTCTCAGGTCCGAGAAGATCGACAAGGGCATCCACATAGGCCCGCGAGAGGCGCTCCAGCTCCCCGCGCGACATCTCCTTGGGGTTGCACATCACACCGCCACCGGCCCCGCCCAATGGGAGATCCAACAGGGCACATTTCCAGGTCATCCAGGCGGCCTGAGCGCGCATGGCATCAATGGTCCGGTCGGGGTGAAAACGGATCCCGCCCTTGGTCGGCCCCTTGGCATCGTTGTATTGCACACGGCAGCCGGGGAAGACACGGATGGAACCATCATCCATTCTCACCGGCAGAGAGACATGCACCTCCCGCATGGGTTGGCGTAGCATGGCGTGAACCCCCGGATCGAGCCTGAGGATCTCCGCGCATTCCGCTAGTTGTTTATCGGCTACATCGAAAGAGCTGAGTACGGACATGAGAGGGGTCTCCTATCGCTTCTCCGGTCTCCAGAAATCCTCATGGTCCGGACTGATGGGTTGGCCAGGAGTCTCTTCCCGGGATTTTTCAAGGGATTGAGTCTGACCCGGGGCCTGGCTGTAGCTCCCAGCGGGACGCCAGACCTCGGTGTAAAGATAAGCCAACGAATCTACCTCCACCGAAAGATGAGAGGGCTTGGCTCCTAATTGGCCCAGCCCACCCTCATCAATCACACTTCCAAGAAACTCGCGTTGCAGTTCTTTAAAGCACAGATCGAGCATCCACTGGCAGGTTTCCAGAGCCTCATCCGGGCGTCCCCCGGCGCAACAGTTGACCGAGAGATTCTGAAAATCGACCGCCAGATTCCGTCCACCCGGCCCCGCGATCTGACCTATCCGTCCGGAGGCTTGTTGGCAGATTCCAACCGCTTGCTCCACTTTGCCCTGAGAGCAGTAGACCATGGCCAAGTGGTGGAGACTCATGTGATAGGTCTTCGCGCTGGCGCCCGGGACACGCGCATAGGCCGCGCGTTCCTGGATTTCGAGAGCCTCCTTGTAGGCCTCCTCGGCACGGTCAAAGCGTTGCCGGACATGGTACAGAAGCCCGATCAGGTTCAATCCGCTACAAATCTCCAGCGAGCCTGACCCCAGTAGTTGCCGTTCAGTGGCCAGGGCGCGCTGGAGATAATCCTCGGCTTCCTCCAGCCGGCCCCGGGAGAAGTAAAATACTCCCAGGGTCTTTAACTGGAGAACCGCGTAAGCATTCGGCTGGGGACCGGTTACGGCCTCATCAAGGGCCTCCAGGAAGGCCTTTTCAGCTGCCGCAAAGTCATGCTTGCGCAGAGCGGCATCGGCCTTCTTCCTGTGCTGCATCATGAGTGCGTAATTCAAGGTATCTCTCCTTGTGACGGCCCCCGGAACGATGATTAGACCAGGCCCTGGTCGATCATGGCATCAGCGACCTTAACGAATCCGGCGATATTCGCGCCGACCACATAGTTGCCGGGATGGCCATATTCCTTTGCTGTGTTCGAGGCATTGGCATGGATGCGGCACATGATGTCATGAAGATGGTTGTCCACCTGCTCCCGTGACCACGACATGAACTGGGAGTTCTGGGCCATCTCAAGCCCGGACACGGCCACACCACCCGCATTAGCGGCTTTACCAGGACCGTAAAGGATCTTGCTGTCAATGAACACCTGGATGGCTCCCGGCTCGGAGGGCATGTTCGCTCCCTCGCTGACCACAAAGCAACCATTCTTCACCAGGGTCTTGGCATCCTGCTCGCTGATCTCGTTCTGGGTGGCGCTGGGGAAAGCGACTTGCGCCGGAATACCCCACGGACGCTGGCCTTCCTTATACTCCACACCCTTGAACTTGCTAACATACTCACGGATCCGGTCACGGCGGACATTCTTCAGTTCCATCACATACGCCAACTTCTCGGCATCAATGCCAGCGGGATCGTAAATGGTTCCATTCGAATCAGAAAGTGTGACCACTTTACCACCCAATTGGGTAACCTTTTCGACCGTATATTGGGCCACATTTCCGGAACCGGAGACTAGCACGGTCTTGCCTTTGAGCGAGTCGCCCCGGGTAGCCAGCATTTCTTGAGCAAAATACGTCGCGCCATAGCCAGTTGCCTCAGGGCGGATCAACGAGCCCCCCCAATTCAGACCCTTGCCAGTTAACACGCCCGTGAACTCATTGCGCAGTCTTTTATACTGCCCAAAGAGAAACCCAATCTCACGGCCACCTACGCCGATATCGCCTGCGGGCACATCCGTGGCCGCCCCGATATGACGGAAGAGCTCAGTCATGAAGGACTGGCAGAAACGCATGACCTCACTGTCGGAACGGCCCTTGGGATCGAAATCGCTACCACCCTTACCACCACCCATCATCAGGGAGGTCAGGGAGTTCTTGAAGACCTGCTCGAAGCCCAGGAATTTAAGGATGCCAAGATAGACCGTCGGATGGAAACGCAACCCACCCTTATAGGGGCCAATGGCACTGTTGAACTCAATACGGAAACCACGGTTCACTTGAATCTGCCCTTTGTCATCCTGCCAGGGAACACGGAACATCAAAACCCGCTCGGGCTCCGTAATCCGCTCAAGGATGCAGTTCTTCTGGTACTTGGGGTGACGGTCCAGGACCGGTTGCAGGGTCTCCAAAACCTCTCTAACCGCTTGCAGAAACTCAGATTCTCCAGGATTCCTTGAGCTGACCAATTCCAGAACTTCTGAAACATACGACATCGATTTTTCTCCTTCCGGATTCACCCGGTTCAGCCGATCCCCATCAGGATGGCTGATATTGCTGGACCAAGAGCCCGATGATTCAGGCAAGATGAACAACCGCAACATAATATGGCATACTCATGCCATATATAATTGGTACTGCATTGCCAATAGTAAATCCGCTTTGGGACCGTGTCAAGGATTATTTTCATGCTTATCCTGGCCGCACAGAATGGATATGGTTGTTTTCATCATGGAAATAGAGGGGATGTTTTTCCATTGTGCCACTTTACACGGTCTATCTACACTTGAATCCTGGATTTATTGGCATTAACATTCCATTATTTTGGTTGATGACCCTTGGTTTTTATGGTAAGTTGCCGTATTCAAATGGGAGGGAAACACCCCCTTGAGAGATAATCAGGCACGTCAGAAGGTGGCCATCCTGAAGATTCTTCAGGATTCCCGTGATGCCGTAGGAAGCGCGCATATCGCCGAGGAACTACAGGCTCACGGATTTGATTTGTGTGGGCGCACGGTCCGGCTCTACCTCCAGGAAATGGAACAGGAGGGTCTGGTCACTCCCGCCAAACGGGGACGGGATGGAGGGCGTTCCCTGACCTATATGGGGCATGAAGAAATCCGCAATGCTTTGGTCAAGGAGCGGGTGGGATTCATGGCCAGCCGGGTAGACAGTCTTGCCTGCCAAGTCACCTTCGACCCGCTATGCCGGAGTGGATTAGTCGTTTTGAATGCGACCATCCTGGAACATTCTCTCTTGCGTTCGGCGATACGCGAGATGGTGCCGGTGTTTCGTGCTTCCTTGGGTATGGGTAAACTGGTCGCCTTGGTACGCCCCGGCGAGCAGCTGGGTGGTTTTTCGATCCCACCCGGCAAGGTCGGCATCGGAACGGTTTGTAGCGTGACTCTCAATGGCATCCTGTTGAGCGCCCGTATTCCCACCCGGTCGGTCTTTGGGGGTGTGCTCGAGATCAGCGAGGGTCAACCGGTGCGGTTTACCGATGTGATCAACTACAGCGGAACCTCTCTCGATCCGTTGGAGATCTTCATCAAGGGGAAACTGACCAGTGTCCGCAAGGCCGCCCAAACCGGTAGTGGGCGTATTGGAGCCAGCTTCCGTGAGTTCCCTTCCCCCGCTTATGCCGAGGTCGAACGTCTCAGCCCCATGCTGCATGAGATTGGTATTGGGGGTTGCCTGTTGATCGGGAAGCCCAACCGCGACCTGCTCGAATTTCCGGTTGAGGAGGACCGGACCGGTTTCTTGGTATGTGGTGGATTGAATCCAGTCGCGGCGGTCGAGGAGGCCGGCATCCCTGCCTCCAATCACGCCCTCAGCACCCTGTATGAATACGAACGGCTGATGCATTACGAGGCAGTCGCGGACCTGGTGGCACGGGAGGAATATTAGGAGAAGACAAGAACGGTATTAGGAGGTCCTCCCCCCCCACCCTACCCTCCCCCGCCAGGGGGGAGGAAAACAGAAACCAATGGGGAGGAAAGATGATTCACTCACCCATCGAGGTTTTTTTTTCCTCCCCCCGGGCGGGGGCGGGGAGGGGGGGGGGGGCGCGCTACGGATTCCGATTCACCCCGG
>CAYRBI010000021.1:26459-52639 GCA_964422415.1 uncultured bacterium
ACCAATGGTGAGTAAATATGATTCACTCAAACATCGTGGTGTTTTTTTTCCTCCCCCCTGGCGGGGGAGGGTAGGGTGGGGGGGGAGAGATACGGATTCCGATTCACCCCTGCAGTGAGAAGGGAATCTTGTTATCGCGGCGCCATGATACCAGGGAGAGAGACGATGACATCCGGAGAACGATTCAGTACAGGCCTCCAAGGGCTGGATGAGGTCTTACTCGGACTGATGCCGGGCGACAATGTGGTCTGGCAAGTTGATTCCATCGAGGCTTATGCCGAATTCGTGGCTCCCTTCTGCCAGAGTGCCGCCCGGCAAAGACAGAAGCTGACTTATTTCCGTTTCGCCCGGCATCCCTACCTCATTCCCGATGGGATTCCTTGTGAGGTCCATACCCTCAAACCCGAGGAGGGATTCGAGAGCTTCATCACCTCCATTCATGAGGTCATCAAGGCCCATGGTGAGGCTGGATTTTATGTCTTTGACTCCCTCTCCGAACTGGCCCTTGACTGTTACAGCGACCGGATGGTGGGAAACTTCTTTATGCTCACCTGCCCTTACCTCTACAAGCGCAAGGCGCTCGCTTATTTCGCGGTGTTGCGTCACTACCACTCCTTCCATGCCTCGGTTCCCATCGCAGAAACCACTCAGCTGCTGATCGATGTCTACCATCACAAGCAGCGGACCTATATCCATCCACGCAAGGTGCTGGGAAGATTCACTCCCAGCATTCACATGCTGCATCTACGCGACCAGGAAAGATTCAAGGCCGTTTCCCAAAGTACGACGGTGGCGGAGGTGCTGACCTCAACCCCATGGCCTGGGCTGGAGATGCCGAGTTATCAAGCGGGGGTTTGGAACCGGGCCTTTTTCCAGGCCGAGGAGATCTACGAGAGTTTGAAAAAAGGGGAGTGTCCTCCGGAGCGGGCACGCGCGGTTTTCCACCGCCTACTACGCATGGCGGTCTCGCGCGATGAACGGATCTTGGCGCTGGCGGAGAGGTATCTCACCTTCCCCGACCTATTAAGCATCCGCCGCCGGATGGTGGGAACCGGATACCTGGGGGGGAAATCGGTGGGGATGCTTTTGGCCCATGCCATTCTGCTCCATGAGGATCCCTCCTGGGCGGACCGGCTAGAGGCGCATGACTCCTTCTATATCGCCTCGGAGGTTTTTTACACCTATCTCATATTGAACGATTGCTGGTGGATCCGTCAGGACCAGCGGGATCCCGCAAAGGTACCTGAAACCGCTGGAGAAGCCCGCCGCCGGATCATGCAGGGGCAGTTTCCGGATTACATGATCCACCGTTTCGAGAACATGCTCGAATACTTTGGCCAATCTCCCATCATTGTCCGCTCTAGTAGCCTGTTGGAAGACAATTATGGGAACATGTTCGCTGGAAAATATGAGAGCGTATTCTGCGCCAATCAAGGCACCCGCGAAGAGCGTCTGGAGCAGTTGATGGACGCGATCCGCCTGGTGTATGCCAGCAGCATGAGCCAGGAAGCACTGATGTACCGCGCTCAGCATGGCGTTCTCGATCAAGACGAACAGATGGCTCTGTTGGTCCAGCGAGTTTCGGGAGCACAGTATGGAGATCTGTTCTACCCGCAGGTAGCGGGAGTCGGGTATTCCTTCAATCCCTATGTTTGGTCCAAGAACATCGATCCAGCGGTGGGAGTCGCCCGCCTGGTGTTTGGCTTGGGAACCCGGGCGGTCTCGGCAAGGGATGACGATTACACCCGGCTAGTGGCCTTTAATGCTCCCCACCTGCGCCCGGAATGCACCCCCGATGAGATCCGTAAATACACCCAGCGCCGGATTGATGTCCTGGACCTGAGCACACAGGAAATGCGGACTCACTTCTTCGATGAAACCCTCGAAAAAAGCCCCGGCCTTCCCAGTGAGCTGTTCTGTGTGAGAGATGAAGACCTTGAGCAATTCAGCCGTGAACGCGGCCTATCTTGGGGCCCCACCTGTCTTCTCTCCTTCGACCGGTTATTCCAAAAGACACCGCTCCTGAATGACCTTCAGCAAATGCTTAAGATCCTGCAAACCGCCTATGGAAGCCCGGTCGATATCGAGTTCACCGCCAACTTCCTGGATGAAAAGGACTACCGGATCAACCTCCTGCAGTGCCGCCCTTTCCAGGTGAAAGGCATCGGCACGGCCCCAACTCCCGCTCCGGAGGTTCCCCCGGAGAGAGTCTTCTTCCAGGGAAAGGGCGCGGTGATTGGCACCAGCCGTTCCATCCGCATCGAACGGTTGATCTCGGTAACTCCCAGCGTGTATGGCAACCTGTCCCAACAAGACCGCTATTCGGTCGCACGGCTGGTGGGGAAGCTGGTCCACATGGACCGTGAACAGCCCCGTCAACGAACCCTGCTGGTGGGGCCGGGACGGTGGGGAACCACAACTCCCTCTTTAGGGGTTCCGGTCTGCTTCGCGGAGATCAACGGTGTCTCTGTTCTCTGTGAACTCGTCATGATGCGGGAGGGATTAGTCCCCGAAGTCTCATTGGGAACCCATTTCTTCAGCAGCCTGATCGAAAGCGACATTCTTTACACCGCGCTCTATCCCAACCGGGATGGGACCTTGATCCATCCAGAGATCTTGGATGACTTACCGAATGAACTCGAATCCCTGTTCCCTGGTGAGGCCCGCCATGCGGAGGCGGTACGGGTGACCCACTTCGAGGTCAACGATTCCGGCGAGGGCTTGTGGTTGTATGCGGACTGCCTGTCCCAGTCAGTCGTGTGCTTCCTGGGAAAATACTGCCCAGTCTGAGGAGACAATCTATTTCACTTCGAGCGCTACAATCGTGTCGATCTCATCCCGGTTCTGCCGCGGTACCGAAACCTGAATCCCCTGACCGGTCTGAATCACTTTGGCCTCGCCACCAGTCAACACCGAGGAGGACACGATCTTCTCTGGGAGTGCGGGTAGATTCACCACCTCCAGGCCGGGATCCAACAGGTGAAGATAGATCTTGTTCCCTTTCCGTGTGGCCGCTCCCCAGGTATCTGGCGTGAAGGGACCGCCACGGGTTCCATAGATTGTCTCCCCATATTGACGCAGCCACTCACCAATCTCATGGAGACGTTCCACCTGGCGCGGCTCGATACGTCCATCCGGCATCGGCCCCACATTGAATAGGAAATTTCCATCACCGCCCACCACGCGCACCAAAGTCTGGACACAGGTCTTGAGTGACTTGATGTTATCGTCCGGTTTCCAGGCCCACTGGTCGCCAATCGTCATACAGGTTTCCCAGGGACGGTCGGTTTGCATCCCGCCAATCCTCTGCTCCGGAGTGTCATTGTCCGCGGGGACTCCGCAACGGTTGTTGATGACCACCCAGGGTTGAAGTTTCCGGATCTTCGGTATCAATGTGTAGGCATCCCAATCCGCCGCTGTTCCCTCCAGGCCATCGAAAAAGAGCACATCGATCCGTCCATAGTTGGTGAAGAGCTCCTCCACCTGGCCATGCATATAACGGAGATACTGACCATGGCGCTCGGTCCGGTAATCAAGGTTGTGCCAGTCGGGTTGTGAGTAGTAGACCCCGAAGGCGAGATCCGACCGATGACAGGCATCGGCGAGCTGTTTCACAATGTCCTTGCCATAGGGGGACTCAGGGCTAGTGATCTTGTAGTCTGTATATTTGGAATCGAAGTTGGTGAAACCATCATGGTGGCGGGTGGTGAAGACCAGGTACTTCATGCCCGTATCCTGAGCGATACGGACCCATTCCTGGGCGTCAAAAGCCACCGGGTTGAACTCCTTATAGAGGTTGTCATAGACCTCAACCGGAATCGTACCAGTGCCACCAGTTCCACGCCGCTCTCCAGCACGCGACCAACCGATCTCAGTTCCTTTCAGACTAACCGGACCCCAATGAATGAAGAGACCGAATTTCCAATCACGCCATCTGGCGATGGATTCGGGCGGTGCGGTCAGATTCACCTCCCCAGTGGCCGGAGAGACCGCCTGAGCAAAGGTTTTCTCCGCCAGACAGCCTGTAAGGAAAGTAAACAGACACAGCAAGGACACACAGAAACGTTGAACTGGTTGAGTCATGATACCCTCCACGAAAGGTCCACCAGAGTCATACATCGGACTCCGGAAGGTTGCGCGCCCAGGTCATTACCAGGGCAATGGTGAGGACGAAAAACACGGCAGCGCCCATGGCCGCCTCGGTATAACGGTGGGTGATCAAGTACATCGGTGCGACATAGAGAACCGCCAGCCAGGGAGCCGCAATCGCAAGCGACAACAAGTCCATCTTGAAAGAACCACCCTTGGCGGCCGCACTGGGATCTCCCTCCAGCGCCTTGGCCACCTGGCCCCAATTTCCGGCTGGACGGACCTTGCGATAGAACTCCTTGAGGACTTCCATGTCCGTGGCGGGAGTACACAAGGTCACGGTCACACAGACTACAAGCACCGACAGAGCCAGTGCGGGGAAGGTGACATACACCGGCCATACCCATCCAAGCTCCAATTCAAGCACCACCTGTAATAAGGAAAGTAGCATCCCCGCAGCTGTCCCGGTAAAGTAACCCCAACCATTCAACCGCCACCAGTACCAACGCAACACATTCGGCAGCAGAACGCCCGCCCCCAGGGCCGCCATGATCCAGGTGAACAGGGCGTTAATGCTCTCGGCGTGACGTGAGATCACGATGCCAGTCGCAATCAACAGGAGCGAGGCGGCATAACTGGCATAAATGAGCTCCTTCTGTTGGGCATGGGGACGGAGATAGTTCTGGTACACATCGCGGACCAGATAGGAGGCTCCACCATTGACCATCGCGCTGAAGGCCCCCATGAAGGCCGAGACCAGTGCCGCGAGCGCAAACCCCGCCAATCCCGATGGGAGGCTATGCGCAATCACCACCGGCATGACCCGTTCAGGATCTTTCTGGACCAGACTGAGCAGATCCGCCTGCCCGCCCAGGCCGGTGAAGGCCAGGATCGCCACCGCCATGGCCATGGGAAAACGAACCGCATGGAAAACGCCCCACAACATCCCCATCAACGAGGCCTCGCGGGGGTTCTTTACAGCCAAGAACTTCTGGAAGTCATAGAGCTGTTCGGGCCCAGAAAAGCACAATAACAACCCCTTGGCGAGATAGGTGAGCACTACCGCCCCGAAGAGGTAATACATCGAGTCGTGGGAGACAAAGAAGGGAGAATCAGGAGCCACATCCCGGTCGAGTTTCCACACCGGCCAGGGGGAGAACCAGTCCGCTGGAGGTTGAACCGCCATCTGTTGAGTGGCATAGGCCTCATACCCCAGGTAAGCGATCACCAATGCGCCCGTGGTCAGGATGATAGTCTGGAAGAACTCGACAATGGTGAGTCCACGGAAACCGCCGAGTACCACATAAAGACCGGTGACACCGATAATCAGAGTGGCGCAGGTCTGGTCCGAAAAGGGGAGGAACTGAGAGCCAAATTTCCCCATACCCACCGCCGTGTAGCCCATGAAGGCGGAGATGGTGAGAACCGCATACAACGTATAGGAGAGGCGCGACAGCTCCCCATCCCGCTTAGGGCCAAAGCGTAGAATCATCCACTCCGCTCCGGTCATCACCCCGCTACGGCGGATCCACTTGCCCATGAAAGTCATGTAGAAGGCGGCGATCAGAAAGCCCCACAGCCACTGGATCCACATGCCGCGGTAGCCGCACTGAACCAGGATCGAGACAATCCACATGGTACCCGTGATGTCGAAGTAAGAGGAAGACCCCGACATGGCCAGCATCCACCAGGGAAGCGACCGGTTGCCAAGGAAATAAGCCTCCAATCCCTTGGCCGCGCGGCGCTTGGCGATGAAGCCGATACCGACTACAACGGCGAGGTAGAGAACAAGGATAATCTGGTCAGCTAATGAAAGTCGCATGTCGTTGCAGTTTGACCAGTAGTTCCTTGGATGATGTCTTTATGCTTTGGTTTGTTCCTCGCGCATTTTCCGCAGACCATCCAGGATACTGTCAATGTCGGCGCCATCCAGCCACTGGTGGCGCTCAGCGGTATAATCGCCCGATCCATTCTCAAATTGCTGCATAAACTTGACGAATCCATTCGGACCGAGTTCCTTCGCAAGAATATCAAGGCCCGCTTTTCTAATCGCAGCAGGCGTCATCTCGCTTGTGTTTATCATATGCCACTCCCGCTATAGTTATTGGAGCGGATATGCACCGTACTTGTCAAGAAAAAAGAATGTCAACCGTTTTCTGTTGTTAACCGGTGGCAAGGCAACAGCATTCCATCACTCGCTTGAGATTCAATGCCGCCGTCCCCGGTACACAGCGGATCGTGTCTTCACTGTATACCTCTCCGGGGGCGGCGGCATCGAATAACCAGTAATCTGAAGCCCCGTTGCCTTGCCACCGGCTAACAACAGAAAAAAAGGCAGCTGCCGTTCACTTTTCAATACTGATACTCAACCCAACACCGCCTCAAACATCGCCACCACATTCTCCGGGGGTACCGATGCAAGGATGTTATGCACCTGTTGGAACACGAAGCCGCCACCCGGCGAGAGGATCCTCACCTGCTCGCGTACATGCTCACGGATTTCACCGGGGGTTCCATTCATCAGGACCCGTTGAGTATCACAGCCACCACCCCAGAATACCATCCGGTCACCAAACTCCGCCTTGAGCCGTGAGGGCTCCATCCCACAACAATTGATCTGGACTGGGTTCATGGCATCCAGGCCGGCATCGATGAGATCTGGAAGAAGTTCATACACTCCCCCGCAACAGTGAAGCATTACTTTCACATCCGCGAGCTCCTTGGCGCGGTTCCACATACGCTTGTGATGGGGTTTGAAGAACTCACGGTACATCCGTGGTGAAACCTGTGGACCCTTCTGCATCCCCAGGTCATCCCCAAAGAGGATCACATCGATGTATTTGCCCACCGCCGCGAGAAACCGTTCCAGGTTGGCGAGGTGAATCTCCACCAGCCGGTCGAGAAACTCATGGACCCGCTGGGGATTCTCCGCGAGTTTGAGCAGGAAGCCATCATTGCGGTAAAAGAATTGCCCGCATTCGAGCAGGTTTCCCCCGAACAAACCGATGATGGCCTTGTCCGAGGACTCCCTCAGGCAGCGCGCCCCCTCCTCCAGGACACGCGGTCCATCCGGTCCGGAGATAAGCGGCCCCGGGGGTGAACCGATGGCGGTCCACATGCACTCACGCATCGCCTCGGGGATGGCCTCCAGGTCATCCTGCTCCAGAAAGGGGTAATGGGTCTGCTCGAAGTAGATCGCGCCATCAGGCATCTGAGCAATCACCCGTCCGCTCTGAGAACGGAGCACCCACCGTTCTCCCTCACGTTCAGGCAACGCCCAGGCCGGCATCTGACAGGGAGTTCCATCGGGCAACACCCAACCCTTCCAATGCTCATCCTCGTGCGCGAAGGCGCGTCCGAGCTCGAGGGTGTCCACCCCGAAGAGATCGAGCACATCCTGGTCCACAATGGCCAGCTGTTGGACTGGGTCATAGACACGAATGGGTCTCACGGGTAGACCGAGATGCTTCCGTAGCTTCACATAGGCCATGGCCGCGATGCCCGAGGAACGGTGTCCAGAGAGATCGATGGGCACCCGGTCACTCTCGCGGTGGTTCAAAGCCGCTAGAACTCTTTCGCGGGAGGTCATCTCTTTGGTCCCCCTTTAGGTGGAAGACTCGCGTTCAGGGTCACCATTCCATAAGGAGGAACAGTGACACTTCCTGAAAGTAGATTTCCACGCGCGCCAGTCAGATCGCTCATCATTAATGATGGCTGCCACCGCTTCCGCCAAGTGGGGGTCACTTGCTCCGGTTGCCCCGAGGCTCCAAAGAGACGGAGGGTGAGTTCTTTGCCATCATCGGTGGGACGTAGCGCGGAGACCACTGCCCCGGAATGATCAAGCGACACTAGGCTCACCACCGGTTTAGCATTTTTCTGAACCAGGCGGACCACCAGGGGTTGGCTGGCTTCAACACCATGTTGCGTAGCCTCGGTGGAACTGAAAAATCCGTGGGGATAGAGCGTATAGCGGAAGGGGGTGGGACCCTCCTGATCCGCCTTGTAGTTGGTGAACCAGTAATTGTTCATGACATAGGAGTAGAGGGTTTGAGTGGGAGCCAGGTTCCTGATCCAGGGGGTTTCAGCGGTAATCGCTCCCACCTCCACCAGGGGCGCATCGGTGGTAGTCCAGGTAATGCCATAATCTTGATTGGAGAGATCCACCCAGCGTTGCACCGTAAACCAATTCTTGCAGGAACCCGGGAGCTGATCGGCCTCGGGACGAACCACCGCCCAAGGGGTATCCATGTGCATGACTCCATCTGGCACATTGAAGGGAAAGGCGAAGTGAACTCCCTCTTTCTCACGGACCTTTTCTTTATCCACTGTGTTCAGGAGATCGATACGATCCACTCCACTGTAGACCCTGAACTCGCGGGTGAGTTTACGGCATCCGGGAGCGGTGGACTCAGCCACCAGAGAGGCCACTAAGGGACCAGTCTCCTTCACAAAAATTTTAGTGGCGCCACTCCGCTTGGCTCCAGCGGGATCGGTGCCAGGCACATAGAAATAGTCATTCAATCCAACCCCGTTGGCATGGTCCACCAGATCGCTCTCTAAACCGGTCATCTTGAGACTGGCGATGGCGCCGTAATGTTCATCCAGGTTTAGGCTGAGGATCCCATTCGTCAGAGAACATCCCTCCGCCTTGGCTGTGCCTTGCGGTTGAGCGGATCCCGCATTGAGGAGGTACTTCTTGGAGCTGAAGGGAGCGATATCTTCCGCCAGGAAAGCGAGTTCACCCGTGGAAAGGCGTTGCGAGGGTACCGCATTCCCCTTGATGTCAGTTACTTGGTCTCCCACCAGACTCTGGCCAGCGGGGAACAGGACCACCTCGGTTCTGGTCCAGGAGGAGGTGTTGAAGACCATCAAGGCCTCGGCGGGACCAGCTGGTAATGGGTAAGCGGAAAGGGCCGCATCCAAGAGCCGGCGGGATTGCCTTTCAGCATCCACTGCGAAAGCTTGTTTGATTTTCCACTGAGCGAGGGCGAATTCACTATCGGGTTCGGTAATACTGTTGTGAGCGCCCCAGGTATGCTCATCGTAAAGGACCACATTCCTCCAGGCCTCGCGGAAACCCTTGGCGGGGTATTCCTTCGGATTGAGCATAGCCCATAAAGTCTCCGCTTGAGTGAGACGTTCCGCTGCAGCCCGGGTCTGCAAGGTCTCCAAGGCTGAGGAAGCCGCGCCATCCTCCCAGTAGGGGGTGAAGTCTCCGCTCCGGGCGGGGATCGCATTGGCATACTGGCGCTCGAAGTCACGAAACATCCCGGTAGCGGTCGAGATCACGATCTTCGGATATACATAACGGCTGTTCCAATCCTTGACGAACTCGCTGAGTTCAATATCTGGTGGGCCATTGTCGCCACCCGTGTTGTAACGGAGACCCACCAAGTCATAGGGGAATCTGGATTTATCGAGCCCCTCCAGGTATTCGATCACCCGGTCTCCATCACGGAGCGGCCCCCGGTGGAACCAGGAGTAGCCATGCCCGTGAATCCACACCAGGATCTTGGAATCACCGGCGGGAGAGACCCAGTAAAAGGGACGATCCGCCCAATCGGAGAGGGTAAAGCCGATACGGGCGGTCTCATTGCAGCCTATCGAAAAATACTTGACGCCACTTTCCACCAAGACTGGCACCATGCCCCAGGTATAACCGGGGACATCGCTGATCATCGCGGTTTCGATGGGAACCTTATTCTCACGGCGCAATCGGCAGGCGGGCTCCACCAGCCGGACCAGTTCCTCCGGACGGCAGAGGGCGGTAAGCTCATTGCCATACAGGGCATTACAATCAATCCAGCCCTTTCGAACGGCTTTGAAAAACTCTTTTTTCAAACCTTCGGTAGCGGTTTTGATGAGGCTGTCGACCGCCCAGAAGACCTCCGAGTTCCATTTGAACTGGGAGCCAAATGGATAGGATTCGGTCTTGCGCGCCGCCTCGATGGATTCCTCCAGGAACCGCACCTGATCTTTTTCAACCTCGGTCTGGACCTTGGTGTAGCCGATATCCACATGGGAGTGCGGCATGAGGTAGACCGTCCACTTCCGGACCGGATGTAAGACCGTCTTGGTGACGGCGGCCGGCTGTCCCGCTACCTGGAACGAGACCTCGATCTCTGTCTCCTGTTCAACGGCAGGGACATTCAGATCAAGGCGTTGCTCACCTTCCTTCAAGGCCACCTCCAGAGGCTCGCTCCCCGGAACGGATAAAACCGCATTTGCCGGTCCACCGGTGTTAACCACAGTGGCCCGGATAACCTGAAACAGAGAAGTATTCTTTTCGACAAGGAGTGGAGGGGTGGTGACTTCTTTTATCTGCATGGTTGTAACCTCCGCAAGGGATGGTAGCGCGATACAGACAAAAAGCGGGAACAGGATAGATCCAAGGACAGCGGACTTGCAGAGAAGTTTCATCTCTGTTGCTCCTCCTATGGTATGTTTGGGTTAACCCCACAAACAGCGTCAAGCGGACAGAAAAAGCAATCTTACACCCATGCGTCCTCTTCTCTTAGGGGGTAGAATCCTGCCACCATTACTTGAGCCATGATCCAGACGGAAGACCTGAACCAATACCCGGAGGAGCCGGGGGTGTACCTGATGCGGGACAGCGAGGGGACGATCCTGTACATCGGGAAAGCCATCAACATTCAGAACCGCCTCAAGTCGCACTTCACGAGTGGCCATGCCCCTCACCAGCTTTACGAACAGGTGGCCACCATCGATTTCATTGTCACCAAGAATGAACTCGAGGCGTTGTTGCTGGAAATCTCCCTGGTCAAGGAAAACTTGCCCAAGTACAACGTCCAACTCAAGGACGATAAACGTTATCCTTATTTAAAACTCACTCTCAACGAGAAGTTCCCGCGTCTCTTCCTGACACGCACACTCCCCAAGAAGGGGGAGTTCAAGCGTAGCCGGACCGGCGCGGCGCCACGCTTCTTCGGCCCCTTCCCGCATGTCTACGAGGCACGGACCCTCTTCCAGAACCTCCAAGAGGTTCTGCCAATGCGTACCTGTAAAACCCCCTCGGAGGAACTCAAACTCGACCGTCCCTGCATGCAGTTCGAGATGCACCGCTGCCTGGCTCCCTGTGTCGAATCGATCTGCAGCGAGAGCGAGTACCGCGAGATGTCCTTCAAGGTTCTCAAGTTCCTGGATGGAGACCACAAAGGCATCCGGGAGGAGCTGGAGCGGCGAATGCAGGTATCGGCGGAGGAGCTCTCCTTCGAGAAGGCCGCCATTTACCGGGATGCCCTCAAGGCGCTGGAGGTCTTCCGTGAACGGCAGACGGTTTCATTGATCGAGGAGGACTCGGAGGACTACCTCACCTGCGCACGAGTGGGCGATGTGACCTGTGTGGTTTGTATCCGCCGACGGCGTGGCAATATCCGGGGTGGCGAACACTACTTTCTCGATGCCGGACCGGAGACCGAGATGTCCGAGATTCTCGCGGCCTTCATCACCCAGCATTATGAGTCATCTCCAGAGGTCCCGCGCCGGGTGCTTTGCTCGGTGCTCCCCGCCGCCACCGAGGCTCTGGAATCCTGGCTGACCTCGCTCATCGCCAAGAAGGTGGAAGTCCGGAAACCCCACCGTGGGCCACGGGTGCGGCTGCTCGATCTCGCGGTCAAGAACGCCGAATACTACGCGGCGGAACGCTACCGGAAATCCCATGGTGGCAAACGCAAGGTCGATGAGGGGGTTCTGCGCCTGGGAGTGGACCTGGGATTGTCGCCGCTGCCGGTGCGGATCGAGGGGTATGACATCTCCCACCACCGTGGCGAGGAGCCAGTGGCCTCCATGGTGGTTTTCGAGAATGGGGCTCCCAAGAAATCCGATTACCGCAAGTTCCGTATCAAGACAGCGATGGGCGGAGATGACTTCCGTTCGATGGAGGAGGTCATCACCCGGCGCTTCTCGCACAAGATGGATGAGACCTTCGGCGCGCCGCCAGACCTGGTGTTGATCGATGGCGGGCCGGTCCAACTCGAATTCGCCCATCAGGCGCTCCAGGCCGTAGCCGCCCAACAAGAAGAGCCACTGCAAACACGCCTCCTCGCACAGCAGATGGTCAGCTTGGCCAAACGCGAGGAGGAGATCTACCAGGTGGGTCAAAAGGAGCCTGCGCGTCTGGATGAACGGAATCCAGGGCTGCTCCTCCTGCAGCAGGTGCGGGATGAGTCGCACCGCTTCGCGATCGGGTTTCACCGCAAGCGCAAGGCCGCCGACATGAAGACCTCCGCCCTGGCCGCGATTCCCGGTATCGGCCCTTCCCGCTTGGAGAAACTCCTGATCCGTTTCGGATCGGTGGAGAAGATCGCGGAAACTGCTGTTGAGGACCTGTGCACGCTACCGGGGATTACACAGGAATTGGCCGAGGAAGTGGTGAAGGTGAGCCGGAGGATGATTGGGCATATGCTGGAAGAAGGGGTGTGATATGCACATAAAAAATTGGGGGAAAGTGCGATCGCGGATGCACTTCATATAGTTATGGCGTCTGTTCTCGATTGCCGCGTGATAACGAGCTGGAACTTCAAGCATATCGTCCATTTTCAGAAGATCCCGTTGTATAATGCAGTCAACAGGTTCATGGGTTATGCGGAAATTGGCATCCATACCCCATTGGAGATGATCTCAGATGAAGATTAAGGCTTTTGACTGTGTCGAGATGAAGCACAAAGCGGGCGAACAGATCTATCAGAAGCTCAAGGGGAAGAGCGTTAAGGAACAGATCGAGTTCTGGCAAAAGATTGAAGCGAAATATACGAAGAACGAGGACAGGATTCAGGCTTCTCTTCACTCAGAGTAGCAATGAAGGCAAATAAGCCCGCTACTCCATCATGCCTGTTCCGTAATCCCTTTCTCACCCTCCTCGCCAGCCAACCGCGCCTTCCCGATATGATCGAGAATCCCATTGATCAGCCGCCAGGCCTCTGGGTCGCCGAAGCGTTTCGCCAGGTCCACCGCCTCGCTCACCGCAACTGTCGCGGGAACCTCCGGGCGGTAGGTGAGTTCGAAGACACCGATGCGCAGGATGTTCAGTTCCACCGGATGGACACGTTCGATTTTCCAGTGATCCAGAGCAGCCTGCAGAGACCGGTCCAGTTGGTCCTTCAGTTGGAGAACCCCCTCCGCGAGAGTCCGTGCGAAATCCACGACCTCTCCGGGGGCTTTCGGGGCCGCCGAAGCGATCAGGTCGGGGATCGGAGCGGGCTTCCCGCCCGCGAGGTCATGTGCATAAAGAATCTGCAGGGCGAGCCGGCGGCCCTGGCTGCGTTGTGAAGACATGAGGTCGGGATCCTATTTCCAGTCCGGGCCGAATTTAGTAAGCAGGCTAACCATTTCGATCGCCGTGCAGACCGCATCGAAGCCCTTATTACCTTGCTTGGTACCGGCTCTTTCGATGGCCTGCTCCAGGTTCTGGCTGGCCAGAACCGCATTGATGATGGGGACTCCAGTGGCCAGCGCCACTTGCGCCATCCCCTTGGCCGACTCGCCGGCGACATGCTCATAATGATCGGTGGAGCCCTTAATCACACAGCCGAGACAAATCACCGCCGAGTACTTCCCGCTTTGGGCCAGCTGGCTGGCCACCACAGGAATCTCCCAAGCACCCGGTACCCACGCCAAGGTGAGTGCTTCATCTGGGATTCCATACCGCTTGAAGGCATCCATGGCCCCCTCGAGAAGTTTCCCGGTAATGAAATTGTTGAAACGGCTGGCGACGATGGCATATAGCGCGCCCGGAGTTAGTGTTAAGTGGCCTTCAAGAACAATCACATTCGTGCTCCTCATAGGGAAGGATGTGTCCCATCTTATCCCGTTTGGTTTTTAAATACTCGCGGTTATGCTGGGTAGGTTCGGTCACCAGCGGTTTTGTTTCGATAATTTCCAGGTGATATCCCGCGAGTCCAGCCACCTTCTTGGGATTGTTGGTCATCAGACTGATCCGCCGGACTCCCAAATCAACCAGGATCTGCGCGCCAATACCATAGTCCCGGAGGTCGCTTTCAAATCCCAGCTGGAGATTTGCCTCCACCGTGTCGGCACCGCCATCTTGCAGCTGATAAGCCATGATCTTGTTGAGTAAGCCGATGCCACGACCCTCTTGATTCAGGTAAAGCATTACTCCGCAGTCGCTCTCTCCAATCGCCTCCAGGGCCATGTGGAATTGGAAACCACAATCACACCGCAATGAACCCAGTAGATCGCCGGTCAGGCAGCTGGAGTGAATCCGGACCAGGGCCGGGACACTCACATTCGGGGTGCCCTTCACGAGTGCGAGGTGTTCGCTATTGTCGACCGTGGTGGAATAACCATGGACTATGAAATTGCCATAACGGGTGGGCAGTTTCGCTGTGGCCACCCGTTGCACCAGACGCTCGGTGCGCATCCGGTACTCGATCAGGTCGACCAGAGTCAGGATACCGAGCCCATGCTCCTCGGCGATTGCTTCCAGACGTGGCATCCGTGCCATGGTGCCATCATCATCTAGGATCTCGCACAACACCCCGACCGGTTGCATTCCGGCCAGTTTGAGCAAGTCCACCACCGCCTCGGTATGACCAGCACGCCGTAACACTCCCCCATCGACTGCGCTGAGGGGGAAGATATGACCCGGCTTGCCAAAATCCTTGGGCTTCGAGTTCAGGTCCGCCATGGCACGGATTGTGGCTGCGCGGTCAGCGGCGGAGATACCCGTACTCGTGCCGATCTTGTAATCCACGGAGACGGTGAAAGCAGTTCCGAGGAGGGCCGAGTTGTGCTCGACCATCATGGGGATCCCAAGATCATCCAAGCGGGGACGGGTCGTGGGGACACAGATCAAGCCGCGGCCATAACGGGCCATGAAATTGACTTGTTCCGGAGTGATCTTCTCGGCGGCACAGATGAAATCACCTTCGTTCTCACGATCCGCCTCATCCACTACAACGAGTAACTCCCCCCGGCGGAGGCGGTCAATCGCTTCATGGACCTCAAGTGTGGGCATGGTAATAACAACTCCTTCTTAGCAAGAAGATTTTACCTGAATCGAATGGGGGGTTCTATCCATTAGAGGAATCAGCCGGCCGGTTCACCTGCGCGATGAGCATTTCACAGCGGTTCACGAGTTCGCTGCTGCGATTCATCCGCGCTGTTCCCAAGATACCATGCAGAGCTTCATTGATACGGTCGGAGCTGACCACCGTGTCTGGAGATGACTTTTCCAAGGCCACTAACCGGCTGAGGGTGTCCATTGCCCCTGTCAGGTGGGAACCACGGATCAGGTCGCGCGCGCTCTCCCAGAGAGCTTCCCGCAACCCACCCGGGAACATCTTTCCAAATATATCCTCAATATCCTTCTTCTCGTAAACCTTTTCGAGTAATACAAGATTCTGTGCCATAAACCTTAGTAGTATCCGGTTGTCATGATGGGAGGAGAGCAACCCTTTCATGAGACGGAGGGCTTCCTGGATCAATTGCCAGATCCAGGTTAAATTTTTGGGGATTTGGATTTCAGCCTCATTGATGAGACTACGTCCCACCTGGAAATACTCGCTCAGAGATTGGTCGGTTGTATGGCTCTGGATCTCCTCATAGCGGGGACGGTAAAGCCGGACTAGATAAAGGTTCTCCTGTAACTGGAGGATCTCGTGATAACAAGCTCCCACCACCAGGTCACAGAGGAGCTGCTGGTCACGCCAGGGAGAGTCAACACCATCCCGGGAAGGACCAAATACTTTATGCGCGCATATCCGCAGTTCATGAAAGACACCTTGGCAGAGATGCTCAACTAACCGCGCCCGGGGGACCTTCCCCTCGTTCTCGAAGAGTAAATAGAGTTCACGGAATTCAAGAAAACCTGTGAAGAGCAGACGCAGGAAGCGGATACGCTCGTAATCGAGAAGGTCTGTTCTCATCATGCGTAGGGAGTTTACCCGCTCCCGCCCGGACTGTCAGCACCGGAGCTGTAATCCAAAGAGATGAGGATTCAACCTGTGGGTTGCATCTAAACAAAAGGGGTAAAGAAAGCGCCAATCAGAGCGTTTCACCTTCCGTCGCCCTTTGGCTCCACAGGCAACACCCCGTTTCCTGGCTACTCTGAAGTCTCTGACTCCGGACTGGTAGGTTCTGGAATTGCAGTAGGGGCTTCGATGGTAACCGAGCAGCGGTCGAAGAGCAGGGGAAAGAGGCGGCCATTGTGGTGGAAACCTTTCCTCTCCACCGTGCAGAAGTAAACCCATCCTTTCAGGGTGACCTGATATTTCATGGGTTTCCCCTCCACCCGGTTGACAAAGGTGCGTGAGAAGGTCCACGGACCGAGGGGGATACGTTTCTTGAAGATCACCGCGACATCCAGCTTTTCTTCACCGGAAACCGCGCGGAGGCCATAGGGAGCAATCTCCTCGAAATGGGCCTCGAACTTGTTGAGTCCCCACAGTTCCCTGCCCCCCTCGATGGCTTGAGGGTGATCCACGGCCATGCGGGCAAGATGTAATCCCGGCTCCTTTCCCAACTTGGCGAGGCATGATAGGAATCCGAATTCGTGGAAAGACTCGGGGATGGTGGTTCCTTCTTGGGGGCGATAGGAGGCGATGTAGTGCCCTCCCAGCGTATTGCCCAACAGATATGGAGTCTTGACGAATCCCAAGGGGAGGAGAGCTTCTTTGGCGCGTTCCATGGGGAGCCAGTCGGCCAACAGACCTGCCCAGCCAAACAGTTTCCATGGAGGTGGCGGGTAACTCATGATGACAATGAGAGATCAACCTGCCCGTGGACACCCGCTTTCTCGTACTCCAGACCGCGTAACTGTCCGCAGGCGGCGTCGATGTTCTTCCCTGGACTCTTGCGCAGGGTCGCTTGAAGCCCACCATCCACCAGCCGTTTGAGAAAGCCTCGCGCCTCTGTCTCGGAGGGAGCTTTCAAGCGTGTCAAACCAATAGAGTTATACCGGATCAGGTTGATGTGGACCAGTTTCCAATCCTTGAACAGTTCGACCAGCCGTTTGGCCTCACGCGGAGTGTCATTCACACCCGCCAAGAGGACATACTCAAAGGTAAGCCGACGTCCCGACTTCTCCAGGTAGAACGCGCAGGCACGGAGCAGTTTGGCCAGGGGGAAAACCTCCTCGACAGGCATGAGGCTCTTGCGCAGATCCGAGTTGGGAGCATGAAGGGAGACCGCTAATCCCACCTGGAGATCTTCTCCGGCGAAACGGTAGATCTCCGGGATGACGCCGACGGTGGAGATAGTGATCCGGCGGGCGCCGAAATTAATCCCCTTGGGATCGATCAGGCGGCGGATGGATTCCAGCGTGGCGCCATAATTGTGGAACGGCTCGCCCATACCCATGTAGACTAAATGCCTCGGCCAGCCATCCGGTCCACTGGGTTTGGCGGTTTCCCGGCGAAGGGCCAGAACCTGACCAACAATCTCGCCGGCCGTCAGATTCCGTGTATGACCAAACTTTCCGGAGGCGCAGAAAGCACAACGCAAGGCGCACCCGACCTGGGTGGAAAGACAGGCGGTGTAATCCTCATGGGGACCGATGCGCACACTCTCCACCGCCTCTCCATCCCGGAGCCGGAAGAGAAAACGGTCAGCTCCCTCCCCCTCAGCCAACTTTTCTACCGGAAGGTATCCCTCCTCGAAGGCTTCGCTCAGTTGCGATCTGAGACAGCCCGGGAGATCATGCATCCCGGCGATAGGGACCTGTTCATGGACCCAACGCTGAATCTGTCCCGCCCGGTAAGCCTCTTCCCCGGCGTTGTCCAACCACTCCAAGAGATCCTCCCGGGAGAGGTCCATCAACGCAGGACTTGGGGCGGTAGAAATCACAAATCCTCCTCTTCATCCATGTCCTCGTCCTCGAAGTCCTCATCCTCCTCCATACTCTCTGGAGGACGTTCCTCTTCTTCGCGGACCGTCATGGGCATGATGATGTGGAGGTAGGAATCATCATCTTGCATGGAGAGATAAGCGGGACCGCCATCCTGTACCAGTCTCCACAGGGTTTGACCGGAAGTAAGAACCCGCAAGCATTCCATCAGGAACATGGCGTTGTAGGAGGCCGTGGCGGTGTTTCCATCGGTGACCGCATCGATCACGCTACGGACATCGCCGGTTTCCTGACGCTGGCCAGTAATCGTGATGGTGTTGTCTTGAGCAATGAGCGTCACCAACCGGCTGCGTTCATTAGCGAGAACATCGGCCCGCCGTACCGCGGCCATGAGCTCATCCCGGTCGGCGGAGATATTGATCGCGTAGGCGGCGGGAATGAGGGGCTCATAGGGTGGGAAGTTGTCCTCCAGCAGGGTCGAGGCGATGGTGTTATCACCCGCTTCGAAGAGCACCCGTTTCTGTCCGATCGTGATCCGGAGTACCCCCTCATCGGGTAGGGCACGGATGACTTCCTGGATGGTTTTCTGTGGTACCAGCATCTCGGCTTTGGCGGCTGAGATGTTCTCGATCTCATGGGCCACCTTGGAAAGGCGCCGACCATCGGTGGCTACCCACAGAATCTTGCCACCCTCATGGATGAACTTGACCCCGCCGAGTTGGTAACGCGCGCGCTCCTCGGAGCAAGCGAAGACGGTTCTTTCCATGGCCTGACGGGCGACCGCGGCGGGGATCTCGATAACCGGCCCCTCCACCTCGGGCACGAAGGGTGGGAAATCCTCAGTGCTCATGGAGCAGATCTTGAACCGGTTGCGTCCCGATTCCAGGATGACCTCATTCCCTTTCTTAGTAAAAGATACGGGGGCATCTGGTAACACCCCGACAACCTGCGTGAGGAGTTTGGCGGGCAGCGCCGCCTCCCCGGCCTCAGTATCCTCGGCGGTTAGACGTACCCGGATACTAACCGAGAGGTTGGTCGCTAGGACATCGATGTGGTCTTCCTCAATCCGGATGACAGTGTTCTCAACAATCGGATTCGAGATCTTGGTCTGAGAAATCCCTTGAACCAGTTTTGTCGCGTTTCCCAAAGCCTTGGCGCTAACTGTGCCACGCATTTCTATATAACCCCCCTGTGGAACGCTGAATGTAGTGGACCGGCATGTTGGCACTGTCCCCCTGGATTTCCAAGGGGGCTACTGGAGTAACCCAGCGAGTGTTTCCTTGTCAATCTCGATCACAGTCCCATGACGGATAATACCGGGAAAACTCATCTTCTCCGACACATCCTCCCAGTTCACCAGATCTTTGGACCGGACCGCGCCATAAAACTGGGGGGCCATGTAATGATCAAAAAACACGAACCACTCCCCCCCCATCTTAATGGCTGAGGGGCCCTCCACCCAATCCCGTGTAAACGTCTCCGTGGCGGGAGAGAAAGGTCCCTCGGCGCTGCTGGCTGTGGCCATCTTGAGACACTTCTTCCCCACCCGCTCATCCTTGAAGATGAAATGGTACTTGCCGTCCTGCTCGATCAGGGTTCCATCGATACAGCTAAAACCGGGATCATAGAGGAGTTTGGCCTTGGAAAACTCCTTGAAATCGCGGGTAACGGTGTAGTACTGACGGTGATTGTGACCGCCATCATCATTCTCACTGTCTGGGAACATCCCCTTGATGGTGGTGGCCCAGATGATGAGCCACTGGCTGTTTTTCTGGTCATAGAACAGTTCCGGAGCCCAGACATTAGTGGCTCCGGGAAGATCCTTGGCGATGGGCACGAAGACTTGCCCAGACCAATTCAAGAGATCCCGCGAGGAGGCATACCCAAATCCTTGCTCCATCCAGCCAGTAGTCCAGACCATATGGAAGACCCCATCGGGCCCCCGCCGGATACACGGATCCCGGACTAGCTTGCCTCCGATCTGAGGTTGCAGAAAGGATCTGTCATTCTGCAGCGCTTCCCACTTGTAACCATCCTGGCTATAGGCCAGATGAAGACCATCCTCGCCATTGTCACGGAAGAATGTGAATAGATAAGCCTTCTGAGTAAGACCCGGAGCCTGATCCGGGGCCGCCTCCGCTACCACAAGAACCGGTATCGATTGAACCAAGAGAAGAAGAGCCAACTTGTACATGAAAGCCTCCCAATGGAAATCCACATCCTTGCCAATGCAACTGAGGGGATGTTAGGTTGGACTGGCCCAGCGGAAAAGGAGCAAGACCATGAAATCAGAACGTTACGAACGGGGACGGAAATTGCTGGAATCGATCAACAGCCAGGCCGGAGAACGCATCCTCGCGAGCCTACAGGACATCGCGCCAGACATGGTGGATTATATCTTCGAGTTTCCCTTCGGCGACATGTATAACCGTCCCGGCTTGGATTTGAAATCACGTGAGTTGGTGACTGTAGCCGCCCTGGTCACCCAGGGAGCACAGACGGAACTCAAGGCTCACCTGCATATTGCTTTGAATACCGGCTGGACCCGTGAAGAACTAGTCGAGGCCATAATGCAATTAGCGGTGTATGCTGGTTTTCCAGCGGCCCTCAACGCGTTGCATACCGCCAAGGAGGTCTTCCAGGAACGGGAAGCCTCGCCGGAGAAACAAGATTGAGTACGTTTGAACTGTTCATTGGGAACCCGGTGGCAATCCTGTTTCTGATCATCGCTCTGGGATATGCGTTCGGGGCGGTGCGGATCAAGGGAGTCGCGCTAGGCTCCTCAGCGGTGTTGTTTGTCGCCTTAGCGTTTGGCCACATGCAGTTCAGTATCCCGCGTGTGATCGCGGATCTGGGAGTCATCCTCTTTGTCTACGCGGTAGGTCTGCAGGCGGGGCCACGTTTCTTTGCCACATTCCAACGGCAAGGATTAAGCATTATCCAGATCGGACTGGCGGCGGTGGTATCGGCGGCAGGCATGGCCTACCTAATGGGATGGTTGTTAAATCTCCCCCCTCCGCTGCGGGCAGGCATGTTCGCGGGAGCGATGACCAGCACTCCCGCCTTAGCGGCGGCTCTGGACACCCTTTCAGACCCCCGTGTTTCGGTTGGGTATGGCCTGGCCTATCCTTTCGGCATATTGGGAGTGGTTCTTTTCGTGCAGATTGCGCCCCGTCTGGTCAAACCCAGACCCAGCCCGCCCGGTCATGGTAATGGGGTGAAAACCTCTCTCATTTCGGATTCCATCATTACCCGCAAGTTCCGGATCGAGAATCCCCATTGCGAGGGAAAGCGCCTAGAGGATGTCCGTCTCCATGGCTGGGCGGATGTCACCATTGCCCGGATCAAGCGGGACGGCAAGATCATCCCAGGCAAGTGGGAGACTGTCCTGAAACTGGGCGATGTCGTTTTGGCGGTGGGAACAGTGGCGGATTTGGAGAAGATGGAGGTTCTCCTCGGTCCCGAAACCGATCAGGAGATTCCGCTCTCGCAGGACGTGGTCACCCGCGAGGTGTATGTCTCCGAACACCGCGCGGCAGGCAAGAGCCTGTCTGAACTAAGGGTCAGCCAACGCTTCGGAGTCGTTGTTACCCGCCTTGACCGTGAAGACATCGAAGTAGTTCCTACAGGGAAGATGCCTTTAGAGATCGGTGACCTGCTACGGATCGTGGGCAACCCCGAGGACTGTGAAGCCTTTATTAACTTCATCGGACGGAATGAAAAGAAAATCCATGAGACACCCATTCTGCCCTTCGCCGTGGGAATCACACTGGGGATCCTGCTCGCATATCTTCCCATCCCACTTCCGGGAGGTGTGACTGTCCGGTTGGGATTGGCGGGGGGACCGCTACTCGTGGCTCTGGTGCTCAGTTACTTGGGGCGGGTGGGGCATTTCCAAATGAGAACCCCCTATGCGGCCCGTTACTTGTTACGGGAACTCGGGTTGGTGTTCTTCCTGGCGGGGGCTGGCACCCAGGCTGGAGCGCACTTCGTGGAGGTTCTGCGTGAACAAGGGCTTCCCATTCTGTGCGCGGGTGCTCTGGTCACCACCACACCGGTACTGGTGGCCTTCTTTCTTACCTGGTATGTCTTCCGGTTCGATATCAACAGCTGCATGGGAACTGTGTGTGGCGCCAAGACCAGCACTCCGGGCTTGGGAGCGGCTTGCGCGGCGCTCGAATCCGATGAACCCGCGCTGGCCTATGCCGCCATCTACCCCGTGGCGCTCATCGCCATCACCGCCGCCGCACAAATATTGGCCTCGAAGATTTAAAATAAACTTCGGGTTGTGTTGAATGATTTTCACGTTCTAGCGCTTTGTTGGATTGATGAAGCAACAGCCATCTCACCCCTAAATCCCCTCTCCAGCGTGGCGAGGGACTTGTAAACGTTGTACCACCAATCCAACAAGGCTCTAACGTGCGAGTTTCGCTCTCGAGCTGGGAGCATGCTCCAACATGAACGCCATCTGGATTGCCCTGCATGTATGGTATGGACTCCAAACACAGGCCCTCCCACCTCAAGGAGAACCGGGTGTAGAATAAAACGCCATGTACGAGGCCGACAAAGACCTGTGCGAGTTCCTTTCCGAGGAGCGGGTACGTTGCAATGTATGCGAGGTACGTTGTGTCCTCAAACCAAGCGGCCGTGGCTTTTGCAGAACCCGGCTGAATCGCAATGGCCAGATCTATTCCTTGATCTATGGAACCACCTCCGGGGTGTGTGCTGATCCCATCGAGAAAAAGCCTCTGTATCACTTTCATCCCGGTTCTTATGTGCTCTCGGCGGGGACGCTGGGATGTAACTTTCGCTGTCCAGGTTGCCAGAACTGGCATATCTCCCATGACCAGCCCGAGGAGGACGCGGGGAATCTCCAGACCTTTACGCCCGAGGATTCAATCCGGGCCGCGGTGGGGAATGGCTGCGCGGGAATCGCCTGGACCTATAATGATCCCTGCATTTGGTTCGAGCATACCTACGACACGGCGGTGTTGGCCAAGAAGGCAGGACTCTACACGGTCTATGTAACCAATGGTTACTCTACGCCCGAAGCCCTCGACAAGATCGCGCCCTATCTCAATGCCTTCCGTGTTGACCTGAAAGCCTTCTCCAGGAAGTCCTACCGGAAAATCTCGGGACTGGGGAAGTGGGAGACTATCCCCAAACTGGCGGAACGCGCCAAGAAAACACATGGGATGCATGTCGAGGTGGTCACTAATGTAACCCCCACAATCAACGATGATCCCCAGGAGCTACGCGCAATAGCTGAATGGATCCGTGACGGACTCGGCCCAGGCACCCCCTGGCATGTCACACGTTTCCAACCCCACCTCAAGTTTTCGCACCTTCCTGCTACTCCCATGGCCACACTGGACCAGACCTGGAAAATGGCCAAGGAAGCTGGGCTGCACTACGTGTTTCTGGGAAATGTCGCTGGCCACAGGGGACAGGACACTTTCTGCCCCAAGTGTGGCGCCATTCTCATCCGCCGTCATGGGTTCGGTGTCACCAACACAGGCTTGGTGGGGGGAAAATGCTCTTCTTGCGGGACCGCCATCGAGGGAGTCTGGGATGAACACATGGAAACCACGATCGGAGAACTCCATCGAGTGAGGATCTAAAACAGAGTTTCCCACCTGAACAATTTTAACATACAGGCATACACCTTCGGTTTTCCACCTTTGTAAGAAGAACAAAAGAGCATTTTTTCGATTGACACATCATATCCGTTGTGTACCCTTTCCACATTCTTACTTCCATAATAAGGAACTACGCAAGGCCGTATTATGCCTTCCCGCCCGTGCAATCACCGGCCAATCTGGGGGGTGTGTTTACCGTTCGGTCTGTTACTCCCAGGATTCCTGGTGTGGGCTTTTGTCTCCCACACCGCCTATGGTCAGCTGCCCGTAATCATTGATTTATCTACGCCGAATCTGCCCCATGTCATGCATGTCTTTGGTGCTTCGGCGGGGGAGATATTGGGCTCCGAGGGGCCAGATGGAATCGCTTTTGGAGACATCAATGGGGATGGGTATGATGACCTCTTGATGGGGGCACCTCAGGCTTCTCTCCCCGGACGGACTTTCGCCGGCAAGGTGTATATCCTGTATGGAGCCAATGGTCCCGGTGGTACCCAAGTGGACTTGGCTCACATCCCTTCAGATCAAGTAGTAACAAGTTTATCCGGAAGCACCAGCAACTCGCTATTCGGGTATGCGGTTGCTTGTGGAGACATCGACCGGGATGGATACGACGATATTATCGTGGGGGCTTACAATGAAAAAAATGTAGCTTCGCAAGTTTTAGGGGGGGTCCATGTGATCTTTGGTAGCCCCCAACTTATGGGCACGGCAATCGATCTCCACAAACCACCCGCTGGTATACGCCACACCAGCATTTCTGGCGAGCAAGAATATGCTTGCACGGGACGATCACTGGCTTGCGGCGATATGAATGGGGATGGGTACGATGACATTCTGGTGGGTGCACCGTATGCGGATCCAAGCGGAAGAACAAACGCTGGCCAGGTTTATCTCATTCCGGGCTCGAAGGCTTTTCCATCGGCCATCGATCTTGCCACACCCCCTTCCGGTTGTCTCATCACCAAGGTTCTGGGAGATGACCCCGATGATCGCCTCGGATATTCGGCCGCTTTTGGTGATGTGAATGGAGATGGTTATGAGGACACGCTGTTGGGAGCCAGTAACGCTGATCAGACAGACACCGATCAGGCGGGTGAAGTCACAATCGTGTATGGAAGTAATGTGCTCATCTCTACGCTGGATCTCAATAATCTACCGGGAACTTATGGGGAGACACGGATCCTCGGAACCGGATTCATGGATAATCTTGGTTCCTCTATCGAATCAGGAGACCTCAACCAGGATGGCCGGAGTGACCTCCTGATAGGCGCTCCAAAGACTACCTACGCGGGCCAGAGCCAATGCGGAAAAACTGTAATTGTATATGGGGCAACCGGCAAACCTGGTACGCTATGTGGGACAGGTTCAATTCTGGATCTCAGCGGTACAGGTACTTCACCCGGTAGCCTATTCGCTCATCTTTTGGGGGGTCTCGCGAAAGACCAACTCGGAATTTCGCTCGCGGCTATGGATTACGACTCGGATGGAAGGGATGGTTTGACTGTGGGTTCTCCGGGATTCGACATGTCCGGACACAACGAGAGGGGAGCGGTCAGTTTTATAAGGGGTACTTCCATCTTGGCGGGTGATGTCATCCATCTCACCACAGCCACGGCGGACGCAACCATTATCGGAGTCACTAATTCAGATTTCTTTGGATACTCCTGTGAAGGAGGGGCCGATCTCAACCGGGATGGGTTCGCTGACTATGCGGCCTCCGCCCGTGCGGGGGACAATCCTTCGCTGGAGAGCGGCAATGCCAGCGGATATGCGGCCGCAGTGTTCGGAGAGCAGCTGGAGCCGACCACCGCCACGGTGATCGAGTCTTTCCACGAGGGGAATGTCCCCGCAAAGGGTCTGGGTGGGAGACTCTCCCCAGTTCTCCGTTGTTGGGTGGGCTTCGAGGCGGGCCTCACCACGATGGTAACCACCACGCTCACACGCTCGAATGACACAATTGAAAACCTTGAACTGGGACCTGATGAAAACCTTGCGGATGTGCTCTGGAAACTCCAGACCAACCGTACCGGTTTCATTACAGCGTATATCCATTTCCAGTATGTGGACCGTGAGATTGCTGGATTGGATGAGTCCAGTCTCCATCTATATCAAGCACCCAGTCCGGAAGGAACCTGGGATCTGGTGGCTGACCAGGTTCTCTCGGCCTCGCGCAACCTTCTTGGTGCCACGGTCACCTCACTTTCCTGCTTCGCCATTGTGGGAACCGCCTCTCCACCCATGACTTGGACTCCAACTCCTTCCAAGACCACCACCGCCACAACAACCAAGACAACCTCCGCCACCCCCTCCCCCACTGAAACATCGACAACCACTACCTCGACCCGCACGAATACCCCCACTGCAACAAAGACCTTCACCGCGACTATCACTCAACTGGCCACTCTGACTCCGACGGGAATCCCAACCCTCACCGCTACCCCAACCTGCACGAACACTCCCACTGCCACAAAGACCTTCACCGCGACTGTCACTCCACCGGCCACTCTGACCCCGACTGGAACTCCAACCCTCAGCGCTACTCCAACCCGCACGAACACTCCCACTGCCACAAAGACCTTCACCGCGACTGTCACTCAACTGGCCACTCTGACTCCGACGGGAAC
>CAYRBI010000022.1:0-11477 GCA_964422415.1 uncultured bacterium
TCTCCCAATGGCGCGTCGACTGGCAGAACCTGCTGTGACACGATCTGGCTGGAACCCAGTTGTGGCGAAACCTTCTCTCTCGATGCCAGCACGGATTTCCATGCCTTTGATCCGGGTGACTTGACCGGGATACTCCAGGTGGATACCGGTGGAGATGTGATGGTTCTAGCCCGGGATGATTCCGGGTATTTCGTACCACCGCATACAAGCGCAACATCCGGATCCTCTTATTACTACACTTACCAGGGTGCGGATGATGATCTCAACATCCACAGCTTCGCGGACGGAACTGAAGTCAGTGTCTTGAGTCTTCAGACCTCGCCCCCATTATCAATCTGGTCGGGAACACTGAATGAGGGAGAAACACATACAGTAGCGGGATCTTTTTCCCCCCTCAACCGGGTAGTGAGGGTGAGTACTACCAAGGGACAAACCTCGGTCTCAGTCCTGGGGGGTAGCGACGCGGACAACACGAATTACATGACTTATGCACTGGATCCCAATGGACACATGCAGGGCACTGATTTCATCACCAAGAGCCATACGGGCGGATTTATTTATGTCACCGGCCTCGAGGAAGGAACCCATATCGAGGTTCGCAATGCGGCCACGGAAGGCTTGATTGCGAACTATCTTGTCGATAAAGCGAGTGTGATGAATGTCAATCCAGGCCTGGGAACCTGGCGGATCCGCGCCGACAAGGATGTGACTGTGTGTGTCGGCAAGGGGTATGGAGCGTCCTTCATCCCGCTCACGGAAAACGCTACTGGCTCAACCCCCTTCCCACCGGTCATCGTGGGCGTGAACTGGACCCCGATGTACCCCCGCACCTCCGATAGCAACCTGATTGTCCGTTGGCTGACCGATGAGAACTGTACCTCCGAACTTTCCTACCGGATTGGGTCTGGAATCTGGCAAGAAGCCACTACTCCTCTTGGTTACCGGAGCGAGCACCAGATCAGTATCAATCTCTCCTCAATCACCACCGAAACCAGTATCAGTTTCCATGTCCATGCTACGGATCAATCAGGAAGCACCACCACCGATGACAATGGTGGAGCGAATTATCAGGTTACAGTCCGTGAGGATGCTCCTGATTTATCCGTCACCCTTAATAGTATGACTGATCATGGCACCTACTTCTCGCTCCAATTCTATGTGGTCAACAACGGTGCTGGATCGGCCAATAATGGAATGCTTCATTGCCGTCTGTATGGGATGCAACCCATGAGTGATGGTGTCGATTCGAGTTACACCAATGTCACCTCGGATCGTATCGATCCCTCCATTCCGATTCCGGATATGGGGCCGGGAGATGTTCATTATCTGAATCTCAATGTGGTGCCATATCTGAGCCAGTCGGGTTCCATTGATTACCGGATGAACACCTGTACCACCGATACCGAGGATGACTGGGGGCACAATATCCATCAATCCCATGCGGTGGCATACGATTGGGATAATGAGGATATAGAGTCTCCCCTTTTCTACACCAATTACGTGGTTCTCGCCAACCTTTCAAGGTTCTACTCGATTAATGCCCCCAGTGGCGCCTCCGCTCAACAAATGCCGCGTTCAATGGCCCAATTCTCCAGTAACCGGGAGGCGACACTGGTGTATATGACTACGGGTGATCCTGAAACCATCCGCGATTTCATCCAAGGACGGTTCAATGGGAAAGTGGAGGATGGTTGGAGAGATGGAGGGTACCTCCTGTTGGTGGGTTGTAGCATGGCTATTCCCGCCTTTGGCTGGCATCTCGACTGCACGTTTTATGATTCATTTGATCTATGGATGAGCGACAACACTTACGCCAATCTGGATGAAGATGGCCATTACACCCCGGAACTCTGTATTGGACGGATGACTGGAGACACCCCAGACACATTTGTATCCCTCTTTACCCGTGCACAAACCACTCACTCCTATGATAAGGCGTTGAGTATATCGGGGACTGGAGATGGCGAGGGCTGCTTCGCGGACAATGCCGAGGAGTGCAGTGTCCGTCTGGATGCCCGTTATACGGATTCTCCTTATTTCCGCCTTAATGACTACGCGGATACCGACCGTCTGGAAGTCTACCAGGACAACACCAACAACACCGATTTCCTCTACTACCGCGATCATGGCAGTGTCGATGGGATCGACTCCTTAGGAGTGAGTGATGTGGCGGGCTTGAATTTTGGTGGGAAATTTCCAATCGTGTACTCCAACGCCTGCCTGACCGGCCAAGTTCAAACCAACGGCAATCTTGCTCATGAGTTCCTCTCTCGTTGCGCCTCGGTCTTCATCGGCGCAACCCAGGTCTCGCCGCGTAGCGAGAATAATAGCCTGGGGAACAAGATCACCGCCCGTCACCGGGATGGTTACACCATTGGCGAAGCCTTCCGGAATGCCAAACGCGATCTTGCTGGAGACATCCATTGGTACACCTTGTGTATCGATGACATGCAGATTAAGAAAGAGATCCTCATGTACAACCTCTATGGGGATCCCATGCGCGGTGGGACTCCCAAGTCTCATACAAAGGAAAAAGCGGTCTATGACACTCCCCAGAAAGAGTTTGCCATCGAGATCCCCATGTTTGAAACGGAAAAGGGATTGGATGGCTACGACCATGTGACCATTCCCGATGAAGAGCATGGTGACCTTCTGTTAGTCTTGAATGAGCCGATCATGCCCATCTACCGTTGGAAGGCGCTCTATGCCCCAGGAGTACGTGTTAACAAGATTTCCATGGCCTTACGCGATGGGAAGTCCACCGTGAATGGTCTCAATCTTCCCTTGGCATGGGGGAATGAGACCGAAACACCTGGTCCTGGGGATGTTCCCTCACCAGGGGTCTTCCCTTCCGATGCCTTCCACTGGACCCGTATTGAGAGACCGAATGGAGCTCTTGAAGTGGTTTTGACTGTCCATCCTTTCCTCTACAACTACGATACCAAGGAGGCCACTTATTACCGCAACTATTCCTTCAACATGGACTCGGCCTCCTCCAAGGTCTCGATCCTGGGAATCACTCCCGCCTATGAGTCCATGTCCCTGCAAAAGGGGCAGGAATTCAATGTTGATGTCTACAATGGGGAGAGTACCTCCCAAATTCTCGATCTGATGATTGAAATCACCGACATGGGATCCAATGATACGGTGGAAATCCTTAAGAAAAACGCGTTTGAAGTGGGTATCAACAAAACTGAGAGAGAGAATTTGGTATGGTTTCCGGCTTCCTTACCGCCCACTGGATATCTGGCAACCGCCACTCTGACGGATGCGGATTCGGGAGATGAACGGGATGTGGCCTATGCCCAGTTCCGCATGGGGACCTTGGCGGTCACGGTGCAGTCTTTTGAAATGGACTCGCACGCCCCGGGGTATGTCAAACGGAATGAAGATGTGGGGTTGTCGATGGAGGTCAAGAACACCGGCGACATCCCTAACAGCGTGACCTGTTGCCTCCAGATCAAACGGGTCAGCGACAACCAGATCATTCAGGAGTGGACCTGCTACAAGGAGTCCTTGGCGGATGGGAATAGCATGCAGTGCTCGCAGGTGTGGAACACAGGCGACCTGGCCGCCGGTGAGTACCAGTTTGTTGGATGGTGTATTCACCGGGGTGGGACAACGGAGCCTAAGGTGATTTCTTTCGAGCGGGTGAAACCGATGCGGATGGGATGGTCATTGCCACAAGATGTCTACATGCGTGGCGACAAGATCATGGGCACCTGCAACCTTTACCGGGAAGATGGTTCAGTGATTGGTCTGGGAGACAATGCCGGAGTGGCGATCATGCGCCCAAGCCTGACCTTCTTCTATCCCACACTCGATACTCACTGGTTCTCCCCCCATTACTCGACCTCTTTTGTGATGAATTCCGCGGAGGCCCGTGGTGTCTATGGCATTGTCTCCACCGCCTCCAAAACCGGCTACCAAAATGCCCTGGGGGGACGTTGGTTCGTGGTGGATGATGAAGGCTTCAATATGTTGGCCACTCCCGCTGTGGCCATCGCCGATGGCATTTCCACCATCGCCGTTTCCAGCGATGTGGTTCAGGAGAATGGGGTTACAATTCCCGAAGGAACTTTCATGACCCTTCTCAACTGGACAGGTGTCATCACCACACCCGATGCGGATGCCGGAACGGATGGGCTTCAGATTGCCTCCAGCGGGGGACGGTTCAATTTCACATGGCGTTCCTCCCCCAACACTTCGTTGGATGCCTTTGTTTTCGGAACTCTGGGAGCCACTCATCCCAAGAGTGGTGTTTCCGCCAGGTTCAAGGGGGTCGATTTTAACGAGAATAAGTGGGTGGATGTCCATGACATTGTCTTTGTCCAAGCCTCGGATGGGGCAGACCGGGGAACCCCGGAGTATGATTTCCGTAAGGATCTGGATGAGAATGGGATCATTAACGCCTCTGACAAGCAAGCGGTCCTGGATCGTTGGGGGATGATACCGGCTGGGGATATCGTCTCGGATACGATCTCCCAATCGGTGGGATCGACCGGAATCATCCTACGTCTCAATCCCGCCTATGCGGTCCTTCAGCCTGGGCAGAACCTCAGTGTTGAACTGATCGGCGAGGGGTTGGACAACCTGGGTGGTTTTGAGTTTGTCGCCGCGATGATGGGAGGAGCCTGCTCACAGACCACCCCGCCAGCAGTTACCCCATTCCTGGGATCAACCGGCAATGCTATGAACCTCTTGGGACCTACCGGTTACCAGTCCGGCTATCGTACCGGCGCCTTCGCCACAGGGCAAAATGTGGGCCCGGGTGGTATGGGAGTGCTCGGAACCATTACGATTCATGCCAACTCCTCCGGGCAGTCAAACCTTATCCTTTCCTCGGTGGTATTCTCGGGTATGAATGGTAAGGGAATACCCATCAAGCAGGCTCAGCCTGGTCTTTATATTGTTGGAGATGAGGCTCCTACCCCAACTCCAACCCGCACCATGACCAAGACCCCTGTATCCACCCCGACTCCTACAAGAACACCCACACAGGTTTACACCCCCACCGCTACTCCCACACTATCGGTGGGCGATACTAATGGCGATGGCGAAGTCAACATGAACGATGTGTTCTTCTTCACCCGGGCCTGGAAGTCGGTTTCCTCCGAAGCCGAGGGGAACTGCAACCCGGTGGAGGATGATGTGGTGGATACGCGCGACCTGTTGATGCTGCTTGCGGAGTGGGGGAAGTAGTAAGGCGAGGTCTCCATTCCGTAGTTCCCGCGCGAGCGGGAATCCAATGATGAGCTGGCCCTGGAGGTCCACTCCGGGGCCAGCCGGACTTTTCACGGGTGGGGTATCGAGTTGGCCACCACGGGCCCAACTCATCTCATCTTTCCTTCTGAAGTACTCTCCTCATCCCTCCTATTCTCATTTTTTCACTTGCTCCTGGCCTATAAGAAAGGTATTGTCTCCGATGTGTGGTTGGAAACCTAAAGGTAGGAGCTACGATGCTTTCATATCGATTTTTCACAACCTTTATAATCCGTTATTGTCTGATTTTTTTAGTATGTATTCTAACATTTCAACAACCTGCACAACCTAACAATATCATTTCCCGTGGTAATCGTATTTATTATTTTCACCCAGCCTATGGATTGTTTGTGCTCAATCAGTCTCTTCTGGTGGAACGCCTGGTGTCACTTTCCTATGGTTCTCCCAATGAGGTGGATGCGGATGGAAAATCTGGAAATGCATTTGTCGCTTGTGATGGTGGGGTGACCTTCATACCAGACAGTTCAATCAATCCTACTTGGTATCCCGATAATATAAGCATGGGGAGCTGGATGGGATCTCCCATGCAGATTGAGCAGGGATATGATCAGGTTGTCGCCAGTCAGAGTGGCGGTTATGTCTATTTCAGCCATTCCTATGATTCATCCGGAGCCACCGGAATGAACGGTTATGTAGTCCGGATGCCGGCAACAGGCGGGCCTCTTGAGAATCTCACTCCGGATGGGGAGCCCTATTCCATCCGCGCGTATGAAGGATTGCTTGCGGATGATGAGATTGACCGTGTCATCGCCATTCAATACGGTGGCATATTCACGATGTTCAATGCCACCACCGGAGAACTTCTGGAATCCAGTTCTAGTGGTATGACTCCTTTACTCGGCGATTTAGTGAACTGTTATATGGAAAAGGAGGCCGATGGCGACCGGTTCGCTGGAGGGGCCTTTTTGTTTCCAGCCCGTCCCAATCTACCGATTGAATGTAGTGTTCTGGATCTGATCATTTACACGGATAAAGCTCTGCTTGGGACAGCTGGTTTTACATCTTCTTTCACCAACAGCCGTCCCTTGTATTCCTATCATGGACGCCATTGGCATGGAGTCTTTGATTGTGATGAATTGGAAAATAAAACCGGTGTGGTGACCTATAAAGAATATGAGGGAACACAGGAATTCTTCGAAACAGGAAGCAAAGGGTATGGTCTCCCCCATGGACTGACCCCCTCGGGTAATGAAATGTTTGTCAGCTGTAACCTTGGCGCCTTGATTATTAATGCCCCCGATGGAGGAGTCCCCTCATTGAAAACGGAACTAGCGACTCAAGGACAGGGGGAGTTTGTTGAAATGACCACGGGGCATGGCGTGGCTGGGATCGAGTCTCCTGGATTTGCTCTCAATGGGAATGCTCCGGTCTATTTGATCGAGGCGATTAATGGTTCCTTGAATAAGGTCGATCTGTCCGCCTATGCCATGCACTTGAACAGTTGTAATCCACCTTTGGCGGGTTATGAGGGAAATACGGTGGTGACCTTGAGCGGGGTCAATTTCACACCCGATTGTAAAGCCTATATCGACATTGATTATGTGGCACGGGATAGGGAGGATGGTGTAGCTAATGAATCCTCGCTTTATCTGGCCATGAAGGATGTGCAATATGGTGGACCGGGAACTTTGTTCGCTAAAGCCATACCGGCCGGCCTGGGACCCTTCGATATTGCCGTAACCAACAACAATGGACGGCAATGGACCAACCTGAGAAATGCGGTCATGCTGACTCGTCCTGATCTGAACATCAAATCCGGGGACTTCTTCATTCTTGACCGGGATGCCGATCCCTTTGATTTGATTCCAGCCGTGGATGATGAAGGGGATGATCTGGAGCAACCCGGCGCAATCTTTCACTTCAGCCCCACCACAAAACAGACCTCCATCGTCACATTGGGGAAGAACTTCAGAGATGTGATGGATATGGCTTTCCACCCGGTTGACAAGGGAGCCTACCTGGCGATCGATGGATACACTTCGTCGGGTATCCATCAACTTGAGGGAGGTGATGCCGGCATCTTTACCCTCGATCCGGTTAAAGGTTACTTCAACATTCCTGACAATCTTCTTTCGGCCAGCCCCGAGTATGATATCGCGCAACAGGTCTTGTTCATGCCGGATGGGCGGCTGTTTTATCTGGATTCGGGTTATATTCCAGACAAACAAGCCAAGGACACCAAGTATGCGCATGGGGCGGTTTTTGAGGTCCAGCCCAATGGCGCCTCGATTCTGTTTGCGACCTCGCCCTATTGGGAGCAACCCTCCACCATCGATCTTGGCCCGGATGGCATGGTCTACATTGCCGAGGAGGGAGATTTCCTGCTGGGTGATGCCAAAAGAAAACTGGCGGGTGGAATCCACCGGATGAATCCCAACACCGGTTATACCGAATTGCTCTTCCGTAACAAGTACCTGGGATATCCCCTGGATGGCGCCTTTGCACCGGATGGCGATTTGTATTTGGTGGTGCTATTCGGAAGCTTTTCCAAGGATGTGTCCTATGACCTTCACCGGGATGGCTGGATTGATGGCAAGGATGTGAATGATTGGCTAGCCAACCGGAACGATCTGAATTCGGATGGCCTCTTCAATGGATTGGACCTGTGTGATTTGAGCAAGGAGTGGCAGGGACAGGGTGGTATGGGCATGGGGATTGTGAAGGTGGACCTAGATGCGCCGTCGAGTGAGGCGGTGTCAATGGTCTACACATCAGCAGTGGTTGTTCCCATCTCTTTGGTGTTTGATAAGGATGGGCAGTTGTTATTCCTTGGGGGCAATTACTGGTGGTTGGGATCTGCGCCCATGGGAATTTACCGCCTCAATCTGGATAAATCTGATGAGGCTGAGTTGCTTTACCCAATCAATAATCTTGTAACTCCTCGTAGACTGGTGCAGATGCCGTGAGACGATAGTCTCTGTTTGAGCGTTGGAAAAATACTATTGTCAAGGGAAATATTGTGGATGATTTTCTGAGTGAGAAGATCATTGGTTTTGATATTAGGATCGATAATGAAGGAACGAGTGATGAGTGGTTTCAGCGTGTAACTACTTCACAAATGTTACGAAGCGGAGTGATTACGCCACTGTCGATTGATCGGAATATTTGGCCATCCATTTTTGACCGGGTGAGTTTTGTTGAATACGAGGAGTCATGTGAAGATCGATTTATAGATTTTCCAGAGGGGTTTTGGACTGGAACTTTTAGTGATTTGTGGAGAAATTTACAGGATCTTTTGAACTACCTTGAACAACGACGTTCACGATTTACTAGTCAAATCTTTATTGTCGGTATTTCGAGTATTAATAGTGAAGCCTCAAGGAACTATCCTGATAACATGTTTCCAGACATTACTATAACCACTAATCCTCCTGTTCCACAATCTGATTGGAAATTCCTAGGGTATGATGTAATTGGGTGTGGTTTCTTTAGTGGCCTGATGGGGTGGTCGCATGGTGGAGAACTAGATCGAAAAGATCTAGAAGGGAAATTTGGTCCACTTCTCAATGAATATCATTTATTTAAGAACCCGTCTGATGCGATTATATATACTGAGACAGCAAATAATCGTATTCCAGAGCATAGTCCCTTTTATCCTTGCGGATTATACGAAATCACTCGACTAAATAATAACCCATAATACGTGAAGGAGATGAATTGGGTGTAATGTAAAGTGTTGGGAGGAGTAAACTAATTGAAGAGATCCCTACTCATGGTAAATTGGATGAAAACTTTAAAATGGATTACTCGATGCCTTGAGTGTCTTATTCCGTTATTAATCATCCTCGGTATTGTGGGCATGGTGGATTCGAAGTCATCCGCTCTTCCGGCTGCTCTCGGCGAAAGATTGAGGGAGATTTCTCATGCGATTCCAGTTTATTATATAACTTACGGACAATTACCAGAGACACTCGAGGACCTGAAAGAGATCGATTACAACATGGCGGGTGCAGAGGATCCATATTCACCGGACAGCTCTTTGTTTGGTTATGAGGTAATTCGTGATAGTACTTCGGAACACTGCATGATTTATACAGCACGGCTTTCCGCACCCGCTATTGTGTTTGCTGGGACAACCACCACCCCTGAGTGTACCTATGTCTACACCCCCGAATTCGAGAGCCTACGCCCTGTATTACATTTGGAGAGTAGGAATAAGCGTCTTAGGCTGGGGGCTTCACCGCCCGAGTATGTGCTCTTTATCCTGCAGAATCTCTTCAGACCGTCCAATCTGGCCAGCCTGTTCAAGGACTCAGAATCGTGATGATATCTAGGAACTATTAGAAATAATCTAGCCCCAGGGATATCCTCTGGGGCTAGAACAGCCTAAGGCATGTTGGGATATCTATTCCGATATTATGTTCACTTCAGAAACCAAATGTGGTGCTCTGAAAACCGTGTATTTACTGTTCCCCTTTATTTATTCCTGTGGTTGATCTTTCCGCCGAGTCCACCAAGTCGCCCGGTCGATCTGTTGAGCGGAGGGGGGGGCGAAAAAGAAGCTCGCGAAGTATCCCACCACGAATGCAGCGATGTTGCAGAGAACCCCGATCATGAACTTATGTGTGGGACTTCGTAGGACATCCGGTAACACATTCAGATTCCAATCAGGATTACTGTCGACCGCGCTCAGGGTCAGGTAAACCGTCACCAGCAGCGCACAGCCAATGCCCACCATGGCCCCCTGTGAATTGGCGCGGGTTGAAAACAGCCCCAGGCAGAACAATCCTCCCAAACCTCCGACTACGATGGAGGTGATGAAGAAACTCATCGGCAGGAAAGAACTCTGCCCCGCCTGTTGGATGAGGAGCGCGGTCACAATCATGGAGGCTCCCCCGATGAGGCTGAATACCTTCCCCATATTCAAATAATGCTTGTCTTCACGTCCCTTGACCGCCAAGCGTTTGTAGAGATCGACCGTGATCACACTGGCGCCCGCGCTGATGGCCGAGCTGAGCGTTGACATGGCCGCCGCCAGAATCGCGGCGATTACTAACCCGGACAGTCCCTGTGGCATCCGTGTCAGGATGAAACGTGGAAAGACTTCATCGGCTTTCAAACTGGCAATGGCTGGATCCGGAACCACTTTATAGAAGGCGTATAAACAGGTCCCAATGAACATGAATAGGCACCACACTGGGATACACGCCACACCATTGAAGAGCACCGCGCGCCGGGCCTCACCATCGCTGGCGGCGGCGCAGTAGCGCTGGATTTTACCCTGGTCGCTGACATGCTCCTGGATATTGGAGACCAGTCCCCACAAGACCAAAACCCAGAAGGTCTCTTTTGCGAAGGTAAAAGTAGTGTCCGCGGTGACGTTGAATTTGTGGTCGGCGAAGGCGGTGTCGAAGACAAAGTCTGGACCCACCCCTGGCCACAAGAAGACGGTCAGGACAGTCGCTGTTCCACCAATGAGGAACACGAAGGTCTGCATGACATCGGTCCAGATGACCGCTTCGAGTCCACCCACCACGCAGTAGATGGTGGTGGTGATACCCACCGCCCAGATCACCACATTGGGGTCAAAACCAGTAAGGCTTGTAATGGGGATGCACAAGAGATACAGCACACTTCCCAGGCGCCAGGCGGATTGGATGGTAAAGAGGATAGCCCCATAGATTCTTGCGCCGGGGCTGAAACGTCCCTCCAGATACTCATAGGCGCTGGTGAAACGGCTGGCACGGTAAAAGGGAATAAATACAAAGGCTCCCAACACTGCGGCTACTGGGAGCATCAGGCCAGGAACCAAGTAACTCCAATCCTTGGCATATCCATTCCCTGGATAAGCCAGGAAGGTGATCGAACTGATCGCCGCACCGAGCATCGAAACTCCGATAGCCCACCCCGGCACGGATCTCCCTCCGACGAAAAAATCCTCCGTGGTCTTGTTCTTGCGCATACACCAGAAACCAATCCCCAAGGTGGCACCGAAATAGAGAATCAAAGCTATTACATCACCTATCCGGAGGGTCGAAGCAACCTGTTCAAGAACAACGGCGTTCTCGTCCATGAATTCTCCTCGTTTAATATGAGAATGGAGATGCTGCCCAAAACATCAAAAGAACGTGAATAGAGCCTACGATAACAGGAAAAAACAAGTTTTCATCCCTATCCGGAAGAAAAAAATGTTTCTTTTACGCCGCGGGGGTGGGTGTTCCGCAGGTGAGAAGAGAGGGGGAGGTGACTCCCCC
>CAYRBI010000022.1:11487-51987 GCA_964422415.1 uncultured bacterium
CCTCCCTCGAGTCCGGGTGAGGATCTCACTCAAGCTTTAACCAGATTCGGCCTCTCCAATCTTTCGAAATCGTGATAAGCAAGGCGGATACATTCCGTGTGAGTGCCAGCATTGAAGGCGATTTCGTCGTCGGCGGTGAGTGATTCGGTCACATACGTGTCCATTCCAAAGAGATGCCCGAAGGGGGGCATAGCCCCAGCCTCACATTCGGGAAACTTTTCCTTGAACTCGGCCTCGCTGGCCAGCTCCACATTGTTAGCTCCCGAGGCCGCCCGGAGAGCATTAGGACTGACCCGCAATGAGGCTGGCAAGACTACCATGGCCATCTTCCCATCCAGTTTTACCACGACTGTTTTGGCCATCTCTTTCCCACGGATGTGTGCGGAGGCGGCCACCTCTTGTGCGGTATATGCTCGCGAGTGCTGAATGGTGGTATACCTGATTCCCTCTTTATCCAGGAACTCCTTCAGCTGATGCATGGGCATGACGGATCTCCTTTCCTCGGCGTAAAGCCGAACCGAACCTAAGTCAGGGGGTCCTTTTCCGGGGAATTCCCCCTGTTCTCTTGTTCCAGTTCTTTTTGATAAGCTTTCCAGCCTGGACACCATTGGATGTGCCAGTACCACAACCTTCCGAGAATGGATTTGGGCTTGCGTTCCGCATATGCGCGAAGCCCACAACGTTCACACGAGGATTTCATCACCACACCTAAAGGCAATTCTTATTAGTAGTATACTCGATCCAGCGCGGGATGGGAGAAAACTTGTGTGCTAAAGGTCTAGACAGAGAAGGGAATCCCGGTCTACAAAGAGACTACTGACATGAAAAACACATTGCTTTTCTATAGTACCAATGGCGCGGCGCCTAAAGTGGATCTGCGCACTGCCTTGATCAATGGCCAAGCCCCTGATCGTGGCCTGTATTTGCCTGAAAACATTCCCGCCTTGGATTCTAGTGAACTGGCGGAGTTTCCCACACTCTCCTATCCGGAGATCGCCACACGGATTCTCTCGCGTTTCACCACTGGCATTCTGGAGGAACAGGTTCTGCGTGATCTGTGCGAGGATGCCTACACTTTCCCGGTTCCGGTGGAGAAGGTATATGACCGCCGCCATGTTCTCCGGTTGGACCGTGGCCCCACCGCTTCCTTTAAGGATTTCGCGGCGCGGATGATGGCGCGTTTGTTGGGACGTTTCATCCGGGAGTCGGGAAATGAACTCACCATTCTGACTGCTACCAGCGGTGATACCGGTTCGGCGGTGGCCAGTGCTTTTCATTGTGTCCCCGGTATCCGGGTACTGGTCTTGTTTCCCATTACCGAGGTCAGCGACCGTCAGCGGAAACAGATGACCACGCTGAAGAACAACATCCGTACCATCGCGGTGAATGGCAAGTTCGATGATTGCCAGGCCTTGGTGAAACGTGCTTTCGCGGATCCGCAATTGTCAGATTTTCCACTTTCCTCGGCCAACTCAATCAACATTGGACGCCTTCTGCCGCAAATGGTGTACTACTTCTATTCCGCCTCACGCGCTGCCAAGCCCGGTGAGGAGGTCATCTTTGCTGTGCCCTCCGGGAACTTTGGCAACATGATGGGAGCCGTCCTGGCGCGTAAGATGGGCCTGCCCATCCGCCGTCTGGTGATCCCAGTCAATGCCAATGATGAATTCCCCATTTTCCTCTCGACCGGTGATTACCACCGTATCGAACCCTCGCGGAATTGCCTCTCTAACGCCATGAATGTGGGGCATCCCAGTAACCTGGCCCGCCTGGTGGCTCTCTACAATGGTCACATGGATGAGAAGGGGATGATCCACCGTCCCCCCGACATCCAGGCTATGCAGCGTGACTTCTTCTCGATTTCGGTCAGCGATGATGAAACAGGCCAGACCATCCGTGAGGCATGGGACAGTTATCACCTCCTTCTGGAACCGCATGGCGCGGTGGGTTGGAAGGGGCTCCAGACTTTCCTTACCAAGCATCCAGAAGAGAAGGGTCCAGCGGTCAGTCTGGAGACTGCTCATCCAGCTAAGTTTCCCGAGGAGTGCCAACGCCGTCTTGGATTTGTACCCGAAGCGCCAGCGACCCTATCGGGACTGGACCGGCTGCCAGAGGAATACGACCACATGGAAGTCGACTATGAGGCCTTCCGGGACTACTTGCAGGTCAACTATTCGCCCCGCTGATGTTTCGATGCGTCGATATCCTCATCCCCCCCTCGCCCAGTGGGAAAGGGGGGCCAGGGGGGTGAGGTTTTCCCACCACAAGACCCTAGCATAAAGCCAGACGCGCGGTTTAACATGAAATCCACAGGATGAATTGGAAGCGCGGCTAACCTGAAGCTCGCGAAATTGCCCCCAAAGGACATGGCCCATGCCCCACAAGTTTGTTGTCATTCTTGGAGATGGGATGGCGGATTTCCCCATCCAACGCCTCAATGGCAAGACCCCTTTGCAGGCGGCGCGCAAGCCCCACATTGACCGGATCACCGCTCAAGGGCGCTGTGGGCTGTTTCACTCGATTGAACCAGATCTACCGACTGGAAGCGAGATCGCTAACCTGGTGGTGCTGGGGTATGACCCGCATGAATGCTTCGAGGGCCGTGGTGTCTTGGAGGCGGCTAGCATGGGGGTGGATATCGGACCGGATGAGATTGGGATGCGCTGTAATGTCATTTGCATCCAGGAGGGTCTCATCAAGAACCACTCCGCCGGGCACATCTCCAGTGAAGAATCGAGCCTGCTGCTCGATACGTTGAATCAGGCTGTCAATGATCCACGTTACCGTTTTCATACCGGGGTGAGTTACCGCCACCTCTTCGTTGGCAAAGACCTGGACCCACGTCTGGAGTGTTTTCCTCCGCATGACCACCCCAATGAACGCGCCGAAGACCTGATGATCCGTCCACTGGATTCCGCTGGTGGTGATTCATCGGCGCAAACGGCAGCCGATTTGCTGAACAAGTTCACACGGCTCTCTTGGGACCTCTTTCGTGGTCACCCGGTTAATGTAGCTCGCCGCAAGCAAGGTAAGGATCCGGCCACCTCGATCTGGCTCTGGTCTCCGGGACGGCGTCCCTCAATGAAGACCTTCCATGAGCGCTTCGGCATCAATGGCGCGGTCATCTCGGCTGTGGATCTGGTAAGGGGCCTTGGGGTATATGCGGGTTTTAAAAAGATCATCGTCCCCGGTGCGACGGGACTCTACGACACCAACTATGAGGGCAAGGCCAAGGCCTGCCTGGAGGCCCTCAAGGAGGTGGACTTTGTTTATGTCCATGTCGAAGCGCCCGATGAGGCGGGGCATGAGGGCAATCTCGAACTGAAGATCCGGACCATCGAGGATCTCGATCAGCGCCTGGTACGGATCATCCTTGAGGAGATCGAGAAAGAGGGCATCCCAGCGACGGTCGCGGTCTTACCGGATCACCTGACCCCGGTGGAGACGCGTACCCATGTTCGTGGCGCGGTTCCCTTCGCCATCTGGGACAGGACTACTCCCAATCCCGACCCAGTCACCCAGTTCGATGAGGACAGTTGCCGAGAAGGTGGCTATGGAGAGATCCGTGGAGATGAATTTATTAAGCATGTGCTGGGGAAGTGATTTTCTCTCTCAGAGGGGTTTTGAATGAAAAAGACGATGTCCACATCCAACGACTGGAATCCAGACCAATACCTTTTATTTGGAAATGAGAGAACGCAGCCATCGATTGATCTGGTGAATAAGATCAAGGCTGAGCAAGCGCCCATTTACATTGCTGATATCGGCTGCGGTCCGGGTAATAGCAGCCAGGTTTTGCTACAACGGTGGCCGGAAGCCAAGCTGACTGGGGTGGACAGCTCGCCCGCGATGATTGAAAAGGCCAAAACGGATTATCCCGGTCAGAATTGGATCCTGGCCAATGCCATTCAATATGAAACTGATCTCCGGTTTTCCTTGATCTTCTCCAATGCAGCCATTCAATGGATTCCCGGCCATGACTTGTTGTTCATGAAATTCATTGAGTTATTGGCGGAGAAGGGAATTATCGCAATACAGTTCCCCCAATTCCGGGAAATGGCCTTAGGAAAAATAGTTGATTCTGTGGCTCGATCAGAACGTTGGAGAAGAGAGGTGGAAGGCTGTTTAGGTTTATTCACTTACCATCCGGCGGGTTACTATTACGATCTACTGGTTGACAAAATGAACTCCATTGAAATGTGGGAAACCGACTACATGCATATCATGTCCAGTCATCTGGCAATTGTGGATTGGATTAAAAGTACGGGACTGAGACCGTTCTTGGAACGAATCAGTGATGAGCAGGACAGGAAGGATTTTGAAACAGAAATCTTACACGAGATTGAAAAGAATTATCCACAACAAAAGAATGGTAGCGTTTTGTTCCCATTTAAGAGGTTTTTCCTTATTGCCTACAAATAATCGGCGAGACTTAGAGGGAACGGACAGACTCTCTCTCAATCAACCGGGGGTGAGTCCGCCGATGCAAAAAGCCATTGAAATTGGGGCTTTCGTGAACTGAAAGGATGATTTCCGCGATCTGTTTTCCTAAGTCCTCCGGGTAGGTGGCCACTGTAGTGAGGGGCGGTCCCATGACGGCTGCCATTTCGCAATCGTCAAACCCAACCACGCTTAAGTCGCGTGGTATTGAGATCCCCAGTTCTTTCGCTGCCTGATAAGCTCCAATGGCGATAAGGTCATTGAAACAGACGATCGCGGTGGGACGAGGATTGCTGCGTGTCAACAACTCTTTGGCTGCATGAAAGCCACCTGCCAGGGTATCGCCTGCGCGGATCAATAGAGAGTTCTCCACCGCGATCCCGTGGTTCATGAGGCTCTCGACATACCCCAATATGCGCCGTTTGGCAAAGGTCGAGGTCTCCGCTCCCGCCAAGCACCCGATCCGTTGGTGTCCACGCTCGATCAGGTGGTCCATGGCAAGACGGTTGCCGATCTGATCATCGAAATCCACTTGGTGTGTTTCGATGTCCGCCAGTTCGCCGATGGAGATTAAAAGCTTTCCCGAATCAACTAGCCGTTGGATATGGTCATGGGAACGCCCCTCCTGAACTGGAGCGACCACATACCCTCCGAGTTCGTAGGAACTGAGAGCATTAAATGCCTTGAGCTCGCTCTCATAGGTCTCATCGGTGGCATGGAGGATCATGAAGTAACCCGATCGCTCTAGGTCTTCTTGAAGACCACCCAATAATTCGGTGTTAAATGGGTTCCTGATGTTGCCTATGACCACCCCGATGACCCGGGAGAAATGTTCTGAGAGGGAATTAGCGATCAGGTGTTGTTGATAACCCTTCTCGCGGAGGACTGTTTGAACCTTCCGCCGGGTCTCTTCACTGACCCATTCCTTACCATGGAGGACAGCCGAGACGGTGGCTCGTGAGACCCCCCCGGCTTCGGCGATTTCTTTTATCGTGACTGGTCGATTGAGTTTCATGGAGCGAGTGTGAGATTGACCCTTATCATAGGCGAATCGCCGCTTTGGGTCTATAGACGTTGTGTTTCCCATCGGTCAAATCAGAATCCTTATCTTGGTGCGCCGAACCTCCGTTATATTCAAAGATTCCGGAAGAATCCGCATAAAGCGAGCTCGCCAGACTCTCAAACCATTTTCTCTGGCGTTTTGCTATCATTGTCGATTTATGTAAATCTTTAACCTGACAAGTGACGTTCGACAAAAGAAGAATAACACATTCTCAAAATACGGGTAAGGGGAATCCCTCTGGTTAGCAATCCGTTGAATAACTTGAAGTTTTGTTGGTTCACGGTCTATTACTTCGTATATTGGTAGGCGGGTGCCAACTATCAAGCACGCATGTGCACCCCATTCATCTCGAAAGAGTGAATGTATAACAATCTCTTTTCTGGGGGGGATCTGGTCTCTGCTGTTAGCGTGAGGTACTTTGGAGATCTAGCGGGATTGTCTTCCCGTCAAGGTCTGCCCAAGGGAGGCTGTATGCGATGATCACTGCATTTCTAGTTCCGGCTATTGTTCTGAGTGCTACCATGACTCCCATGGCATCTATCCGGATTGTCCTTCCCGAACCACACAGCCTTGTCATGGAGAGGATCGCAGCGATTATATCGCGCCAGGTCACCGCTCATTCTATTGTCAAGTTAACGGATCCTGGAGAGGTCCCTTACCCCCTCACCCTGGCGTTAGATCCCGCGCTTCCAACGGAGGGCTTTGAGATTGCGGATGCTCCCGGCGGAGGTATCCGTATTTCAGGGGCGAATGAGACCGCCATCCTGTATGGAGCCGGGAAGTTTCTAAGGACATCGCGCTTTGATGGGAAGGGTTTGACACCCAGCACTTGGCGGGGTAAGTCGGCTCCCGAAGGATCTTTCCGGGCCATTTATGCGGCCACCCACTTCAACAATTTCTACCAGGCTGCGCCTGTCGAAGAGGTGAGCCGGTATCTTGAGGACCTCGCCTTGTGGGGTGCTAACACAGTCCTGGTTACTGTCCCAACTTTCAATTTCACAGGGATGGATGATCCCGCCTTGCGTCAACACCTGGATCATCTCCGCCGATTATTACAATCTGCCAAGGATATCGGCCTACGGACTGCTCTGGGGCAATGCCCAAATCAGGGATTCAAGACAGCGCCGTCTGGGATTCTGGCCACACCCAACCGGGATGACTTGGGGCGGAAGGGGAATCTTGGCGTTAACTGCTGTCCCTCCAAACCCGGCGGCAAGGAGTACCTGTTGAATTTGTATCAGGGCCTTCACTCCGAGTTCAAGGATATTGGCTTGGACTATACGATCTGCTGGCCCTATGACGAGGGCGGTTGCGGATGTGATGCCTGTTTTCCGTGGGGGGCGAAGACTTTTCCCGAATTGTCGAAGAGCATGGCGGAAATGGAACGCACGATCTTTCCAGATCTCAAGGTGATCCTTTCGACCTGGGTCTATGACAAGCCTCCAGCGGGTGAATGGGAGGGGCTGGCTGCCTTGCTGGAGAAAGACCATGCCTGGCTGGATGCCATCATGTGTGATGATCATGAGGATTTCCCCCGTTATCCATTGGACCACGGTGTTCCAGCGGGATTGCCACTCTACAACTTCCCGGAGATCAGCATGTGGGGCCGGAATCCGTGGGGAACCTTTGGAGCCAATCCGCTCCCCGGGCGCTATGAGAGATTGTGGAAACAGACGAATGGCAAAGTTTCAGGAGGGATGCCTTACTCCGAGGGAATCTATGAGGATATGAATAAGGCCATCTGTTTCAATTTCTATTGGAACCGGAGCACTACCGCTGAGGAGACGCTAAGGGAATATGCGGCGTATGAGTTCTCACCCGAAGTGGTGGAGGATGTCCTTTCAGCGGTGCGTCTCCTGGAGGAAACCTGGATTGAGCGTGGTCCTAAGTCGGAGGAAGCCTTTAAACTGATTGAAAAGGTGGATGCGTCGCTGCCGGACAAAGCCAAGAAAGGATGGCGTTGGAGGCTTTTGTATCTGCGTGGGTTGATCGACAGCCAGCTCGTGTCCAATGGGAACAAAATGGAGGGGCCAGTCTTGAGAGATGCTTTCAATGAGTTGACGACGATCTACCATGCGCAGGAGGCATTCTCCTATACGAAACCCATTCAAATCCAGTAAAACGAGCAGCCTCTCTGGACTGACTACACCTGGTTCAACCTGGTGGAAGAGTTGTGGATGCTACATCACCGGCTCTTCAGGGTTTCCACTGCCAGAATGAGCTCAAAGACCACCAATCGAGATGATTCCAGGTTGTATCACCGCTCAAGTCAGGCGAAGCCTTGCCAGCGAGCGCTCGAAGGAGATCATTGGCATCCACGGAATCGTCGTTGTTGAAATCGGCGGTTGGAGAGAAGCCCGGGTAGTCCTCAAGACCCTCCATCAAATGGACTTGGCCTGTTGAATCCGAATAGAACAAGTCTCCCGAAATTGGATCGTGGCAGAGGTGTGCGATCTCGACTCCGGTGGCGACGAAACGTGTCTTTCCGGTGGCATGGAAAGGAGAGGTCCAGAATGAAGATCCTGACCCATCCAATAAGATTAGGTCTGTTGCATACAACATCAAGTCACCGGGACCATCCGTATCAGGCCAGAAGGACAGTGCTTGCGGTGTGGCCCCACGGTAACAATGAGTCAGCCATGTACCGATCTGCCAGAATTGGTCTGTTTTCTTCGTAAGGCTCGCAACATAGAGGTAACTTGTGTTCAGTTTCGCCATAACCAGTGAAGTCTGATTGGGACCAAAATCATAATCACGGGGGCCTCCGGGACTGGCCGCGAAAGGAATTGTTTGTTCGAAGGTGGTGCCATCCGGTTTTCGTTGAATGATTCGCTTGTCTTTCCAGTTTCCCTCACCATACCACAGGATGCCGTCTGACCCCTGCAAGAGAGGCCCGCCGGAGTGCCCTAGGGTTGCGATCACCTGCGCGGAAGTCACATCGAAACCAGTCACTTTCCCTTTGGTATTCCGGTCAACCGGAATCGACACAATTTGGCTTTCCGATTCCCCCCGGTGAAGAGTCACGAAGAAAGAGCCTTGATCGTTGCTGAAAGTCACACCACCGATACCGGTGGCTTGTGGATCAATTGCCTCGGGAGTCAAGATCACATGGTCGCCGTATGTGGAAGGAACTGACAAACCACTGAGAGTCACAAGGACTTCGGGTTGCACTGGATCATTACTAGAGATGGCTACCTCCGCTTCATAATGTCCATATCCTGTCGGTCCGAAACGGACAATGATTTCCGCCTCGGAACCTGGAGCCGACGACATGCCATAGCTTGGCAGAAGGTCCATATGGGCTGGTCCCTCCAGCTGAAATGCCTTGGCTCCTCTTCCCTGAATCGCTAGCTTGTTGATCGTTAGCATTGCCCCACCGGTGTTCCTGATGGTTAATGTCTGTGTGGCTGTCCCGGTCTCATGTTGCATTGGAAAAGCAAACTCATCCGGACTGACCTCAATGGCTGGGGAGGCAAATGAAGTGGGTGGCCGGATAATAAAATACCGGTAGGTTCGCCCATTTTTGTCACCAGTATCGATCAGGTAATCGGAGAAGTGGGTCCCAACCAGGATATCCCCATTGGAGAGCTGGCCCATTGCTCCCAGCGAGGCCATTGGCAGAAATGGATCCGTGGGCAATGCCCCGCCCAGGTTGAACATCCCCCTGTACTCGCCATAACGGTTAAACCGGACACAAACAACCCGTTCCCAAGAGAAGCTTAGGGAACCCTCCATAAGGGCAAGAGCGAGTATGCTTCCATCATCCGCAACGACGATGTGGTGACTGGCCTCGCCCGCCAGATGGAGCGACGGAAATGGAATCTCCCGGATGATGTTTCCATTCAGGTGGGTGATCCAGAATCTACCTGTATCTCCTGGTGCCCCGTTGGGATCGAGGACGAATCCCTCGGGATCTTTTCCGTCTGACGGGAGATATCCGAGATCCCCATAGGGCCAGGACACGGGCAACTCCGTCAGTAATTGAACAGAACCTCCGGTAAAAGATCTGGTGAAGATGTACTGGTGAGTAATCGACGCTCCGCCTGTGAGGGGCTCCCGCCAGGAGCCTAGGAATGCCAAACGATCCGGTTGGAAGAGAGAAATACCTCCGTAAAAAAGGACATCTGAATTGGGAGGATAGTTCGGCAAGAGGGGACCCTCGGAAACTGACCAAACCGGTGATTGAGCTAGATTGATATCAAAGATGTAGATGGCATCCCTTTGTTCCTCGGAATTTTGATCGGGATTCAACATCAGTAATGCAATACGGCCATCGGGAAGCCGGACCATTCCCGAAGAAAGGACACGATTGTCGGAAAGTGAACGAAGACTTGGATCATTGAGGTGGAAATTCAGATCAAAGTAAGTCACAAAGGAACCCAACGGTGCATAGACAGTCTGCTGTCCGAAGGCATATCTCTCTCCGGCGGAGACAGAGGAAACAATCAACAAAAGGAGAATACAAAGACGGGACATTGTGGACCTCCCAACTGATACCAACCGGGGTGGCACAACTATTCCTTCTATTCTCCGAGGAAGAGGTCCTCTTGGTCAATCACATTTTTTCATTTTCTTCCATAACCACCTCCATGAATCAACAGGCAATGAAGCGTAATGTCTGGTGAAAAACATATCCCTCTCTACCACAGCCAGGCATATGCCACCACGGTCAAGACCGCGAGAACCCCCCATTGCAGCCGCCAGTCCTGGATGCCACGGAAAGGTTCCCAGGGAGCGTTCCAATCGTAGGTGACTCCCTCGACCTTTTCGCGTGGTGGTGGAGCGGTGGCTAAGGAGACGGCATACAGAACGATGATAATGATAAGAGTAGCCCAACATCCCCTGTAGGTGTAATTCTCAGTCAATGGATAATGAAGGAAGGGAAGGAGAACCTTCCCGCGTCCAGGCGTAAGCATTTCGATGACATTGTCAGTAAAGTAGACAGCAGCCAGCGACACGCCTGCCAGCACGGAACAAACAGCTCCCATCATGTTCACCCGTTTACTGACCACGCCAAAAAAGATTGCTGGTGCGACTGGAAGAACTAAGTAAATCGAGATTGTCTGTAAATATTTGTACAGCCCCTCCTGAGATTTGTAGACAAGATAAGCGGCGGCGACACCACACAGCGCGCCAACCAAGATCGCCACTTGTCCAAACCGTACCTGGCGCTTCTCGGATATGCCGGGCATGAAACGCATCAGGAAGTCACGTACCGCCATGGTGGAGACTGAATTCATCACCGCTAGTAAGGATGAAATCAGAGCTGCCAAGAGTGCCGAAAGCACCAGTCCGCGTATACCAGAGGGGAGGAGGTTATTGAGGAGCACCACAAAGGTCTGTTTCGAGGTCTGGTCATCCAGGCCTGGATAAAGCACTGAGGCGATAACTCCCGGCAAGGCGAAGATGAAAATGGGGGTGAGTTTCAGGAGCGTGGAAAACATCGCCCCCCACCGCCCATGGTCGAGGTCTTTCGCTCCGAGAAGGCGTTGCACATTCACCTGGTCCATTCCCCAGTAGAAAACACCACCGTAGATGGTTCCCGCGATGATGCCCCAGAAGGGGTAAGTGGGATCATCATATGCCCCCGCCACGTGGATTTTCGTGCCTGCCCTGGCCACCAGTTCTCCCCATCCGCCCACTTCATACACACCGATCGCAAGCATGATCGAACACCCCACTACCATGATGAGTGTCTGAATCGCATCGGTGTAGGCGACGGTCATGAAACCGCCAATCATGGTGACCGCCGCGGAGAGAACCGCGAGAGCGAGCACCACCTGCATCACATCCCACCCCAGCAGACTGTTGAGGACTAATGCCCCGGCGTAGAGCGTAAAAGCCATCTTGGTCATGATGCAGATAATGAGCATGAGCCCGGCGAAGAACACCCGCGCGCTGACGTCATACCGGGATTCGAGGAACTCGGGGATGGTGAAGACCCGGGATTTCACATAGGTGGGCAATAAAACCCAACAGGTGATGCCGAGTGTAATGGCGGTTCCAAGCTCGACGGCGCCCGCTTTCAATCCATACCGGTAACTGTCACCGGAAAGCCCGACCAAATGTTCCGCGCCGATGTTAGTGGCATACAGCGAGGCACCTACAACCGGCCACAGTAAACTACGTCCAGCAAGGAAGAACCCCTCGCTGTTACGAGTACTGTGGGCCCGTAGAGATAACCATAGTCCGATCAGAATACTGCCTACGACACCGGTGATGCAGACGACCCAATCCAGGCCTGTCAGGCTGAGTTGCGGGTAATTCATGAATCGACAGTGCTCCTCTCACAAGTAAACGTGCATTTTCAATAACCGTCATTTCCGCTAAGGCGGGAATCCATGGTGAACCCATGACCTTCGTTAATCAATTGGTTGTTGATTACTGGGATATCTCGATCTGCTGAGTTCCTGGATTGACCGCCACAACCTTCTCCTTGTCTCCACGAAAAATCTTAAGCGTGAAATTCCCACTCGATCGAACCTCAATCTTACAGGGTTCTTCAGTCGAGGTGCGCTTAGCGCAGACAAGGTCCACTGTCGTATCCCCAATTTTTAGATTGCGTATCCCATGTTCTTCTGTCTTTGTGATCCGCCAGGTGATGGTCTTTGCGGGAGTGTTAATGTTGAATCCAAGCACAGATTCAATCAGGTTTGCAATTGGTCCAATACCGCCCCAGCCGACAAAATCACCCATGCCGAATCCAGCGGGCTGGTCAGGCGCCATATTCTCTTTAATCGTGTTTTCCTTCTGGAAGACTTCGAGCTGTGCTTTGAAATACTTCTCCGAGAGTTCATTCGCATAATCGAGATAGCCGGATTCACGAAGGCCTTCTTGTACCATGGACTGACCTGAGGGCCACACAGCTCCGCACCAATACTGTCCTGTTCCCTGTGGGCCACCGGCATAACCCACGCTGTCCGCCGACAGGCTCGGTACTCCATTGCGCCGGTTGAAGGATGCTGGATTCTTGAGTTCGGCGATCATCCGTTCAGCGCGCTCTTTGGGAGCGATACCTGCGAGTAAGGGCCAGAACATATGGATATGTTTGCAGATCGACCCGGGCTTGAGCTCGGTGATGAAACGGCTTTCCTGGTTGAGGTCATTGTAGATCCCATGTTCTTCATCCCAGAAGTGCTCATTAACCAGCCGCCCGAGCTCTTCATGCTCGCGTTCAAAGAAGGGGACCAGGTCATTCCGCCCGATGGTGGCTGCGATGCGGGCTAGACATTGTGCTGCCAGGGCCTGATAAGAGTTTGCCGACACCGCATAGTGCACCAGCGAGTTGCGGGGCGAGTCATCTGCCTCCTGAGCCCCGTTGGTCCAATACAGCCCATTCTCACGGCGTTGGTAGGTCATGAACCACTCGTAGTGTTTCACAATCGGTAAGAAAACCTTTGCGAGACGCTCCCGGTCGCCGCTGATCTGGTAGTACTCCCACTCAGCCCAAGCAAAGAGCGGCGGATTAACGGGAAACACCACATAGACCTCGTGGTTATTCTTATCGCTCTCACGGCAGATGAAGCCGTTCTCATGTTGACGTGCATAACAATTATCGAAAGCGGTGATGAAGGGATAGGCCTGATTTCCATAGCGTGCGAAATGGAGGATGAAGGCGGTATCCCACACCATAGTGCTGCCCCAGGGGCCCCAAGCCTTGATACCACAGATGTTATTGACAGCTTGATGGTCCGCGGAATCTGGGGTGAAGTACCAGTTATGGAGCAAAGTCTTCCAGCAATACCAATAAGCATCGAGGACACCGGGATGATCTCCATAGACAGGGACAGGAAACTTATCCTTGATGGAATCAAAGGAAGGAAAGGGTTCACCCAGATAAGCTTTCTTCTCATACCAGGGAGAAAGGATTTCAATTTCCTTAGCGGTGACCGGCTTCTCGTGCCGCCAATGGGCGCCGGGGCGTGGATTGGCATATCGGACTTCATCTCCAGCGTTGGTGTCGATGCGCGGAGTTCCGGTGGTGAAGCTCGCTTGCGTGGCGCAGTCAGGCCTTGGACCTTTCTCATCTGAGGGTGTGAGCCGCCAATAGTAGGTGGTTGCTGGTTCGACAGCCATGCGGTAGAAGTTTATGGAATCGGACAGTTGGACTGTGACTAATGGATTTGATAGATCCGAAGCCTTGGAGACAACCAAATCAACACGGGGAAAATCGAAATAGGGGCCATACTGTGTTTTATCACGGAGAGGGTAAGCCCATTCGAGTTTGACTGTGAGCGCAGATTCAATTGTAGCTCCATCTGAAGGAGAGATGATCTGCAACTGACCTTTTCCAGCGTCACCGGTTTCGGCATAGACCGGAGCCGTGAAGGGAATCAATATTCCCATTAGGATGAGCAGCATGGTACAACGCATAATATACTCCCTCCCGTTGTATTTCAGACCTCATCCCCCTCCTACTCCCAATCGCACACACCTGTGCGATTGGGAGAGGGATTTTACGGGGTGAGTTAATCTCTTTCAGTAGTCTCCCGCTGTGACCGTGACATGCATCGAAGTGTTGCGTGGAGGATTGTTAAGAAGGATTTCATCCTGTGTGAATGAATCCATCTGTTTATCATTCACTACCACCCCAACGATGGACCGTCCCTCTGGAATGCGTGGGCTCAAAATGATTTTCGTGAACTCACGTTGCGCCTGGTCCCCCTGGGGAGTGATCTTGATATCATAATCCACCTGCTTGGCGTCAGCGTTGGGTGTGATGTTGAGGTCCAGAGACCCGAAGGAAGTGGGAAGGCCAGATATCGAAACCTTCTTGCCAGGTTGCTGCCAACGGTGAAGAGTGGCGGGGGTAATCCGGAGAGTGGCGTCATCCTCGAAAGCGAAGAGATGCCTGTAGAGATTGATCCATTGCGCATCCGCCCAGCTATGTGGCTGATCACCAGCGGCGCTCACATTGCCGTATCCTTCGCCCCAACTGAGTGTTCCACCCGCCGTGTCAGTGTAAGCGCAGAAGTAATCCACGGTCTGTTCTGGGTCGCCACGCAAGATATAGCTAATGGCCCGGTCGACACCGATGTAGGGCCAATATCCACCTTCGCCCTCGCTGTGCATGGCACCACCCCAGTTATCAGCCATGCGCTCCATGCACCGCCATGTTGCGGTCAACAAAGGATCCTGCGGATCAATGGCGCGGCAGGGCCAGAGCAGGGCATTGTGCGACCAGAATCCATACATGCCAACACCTTCCGGCTCCACTCCAAACCAGAGATTTCCCTCATACAGAGTGTTGCGTTTGAAGGTCTTCTCGAAGGAGGCGCGTAAACTCTTCTTGAGTTCCACCGCTTCCCTGGCGAAAAGCTCGGAGTCCTCTGTTTTCCCCAGAGACTTGGCGCAGTCGGCGGCTTCGCGTAAACCGAGCACGGCGAAGGCGCTGAGGTAGTACAAGTGTGTTCCCGCGCCCATATCCATCACCTCCATGGCGCCGGGTTCGATGAGTCCATAGCGTGGATCTTTCGGATCGCCGACCTGCTCCATGTGCTTGTGGCGGGATTCCACGATCCACATTGCGCCCCGGCGGATGAAGGGATAAGCCTTCTTCTCCAGCCATTCGCGATCACCGCTGAGTTTATAGTGCTCGGAGAGACACCAGATATTCTGCCCCTGGGTATCGTGTTGACCTGGACGAGTTACCCAACGGCCATCATCGAGCATTCCGAGTTGTAGCGGTTTGCCATCGAAGGCGATTGGGCCGCGCTCCTTGATATCCGCCGCATTGGTACAGTAAGCATTCAACTGTTGCGCGGACATATCATGTAATCCCGCGAGGTCGAGTGCGTAGATTATGTAAGAACTGTCGCGTGCCGCGTAGTCAAAATAAAAGAATGGGCTACAGGCGTTGTAACAGATATCCTTATTAATATGTACGCTGAGCAGGGACCGTGTGGCCAGACGGGAGAGGAAGATGTCCTGCAGAATGGGATCCGGGGTTTCGATTCGCGCGGCGTGTGCATAAAAGGACTCCCAATAAGATGAGACTGTTTTCTCAGCGGCAAGCGGATCTGCTTTTTGGAGAGCATTGAGTTTCTCATCCGCGAAGGGTGGAACCGCTTCGTTCGGGAGGACCTCCTTGAAGGCGTGGGAGATGTAACCCATGCTGATGGGTTCGCGGCGATGAATGGGGGGCACCTTGAGCCAATAGGTCTTGACCGCGCCGGGTTCGATGGTTCCTGAGTAATCCAGGAAAAGCCGTGCAAAACCGATGTCGGACTTGTCATATACCTGATTGTTCCAAAACTGCTCAGGGGTGATACCCACATCGATGTGCTGCACACAAGAAGCATTGAGAGAGCCCGAGTAGACCTGCTTCATGCCGGGGATGACCGTGCCTTGCGGGAAGACATAGATCGCACTGAGACGGGTGTGGCGGATCTTGGAGGTGTCGTCAACACCCGAAACCACCTCGATATAGCCATCGCCATCCACATCGTGACAATCCTCGAAACCAACGCAGAGGGGACGGTTTTCCTCTGTGATGTACTTGATGTAGTCGAGGGTCTTCGGTTCCGCTCCCTCTGCCTTGAATTTGAGGACATAATCACCAGGATCTTTGGGATTCTCCAGATAATACCCATTGATATGTTGGGTCGTGGCGAGATAGACACTGTACTTCTTGTCTTTTTCCACCTTGACCCGGTAAACCACGGGGACTCCACCCAGCCCAAGGCGATAGCTGTCAAAAGCTTTCTCGGTGACTCCAGGCGTTCCGCCTCCGGTGTAGCCCTTGGCGCGCTTGTCACATAATCCCCAATCCCGGAACTCAAGCTTGGTGAGGGAAGGGGGCTGCGCCACAAGGAAGGGAGCCTCCCCCAACCCGCGGACCACGCCATCCTTCAAGCGCATATCGGGTGGTCCCTCGATAATGGCTGACAACAGAGATTTTTGAGGCTCTTGAGTCGTATTCTGCACATCGAGCCGGTAGAGGTCATAGGGCCCAATCTCATTATCGGGAACAGTCATGACAGAGACTTTGTAGAGCAGGTTCCCATATTCCCAGCCGCCCCAGATAGCGGGGAGACGGTTGTTCACCAGCCCTAAACGGAAACTATCGAGTTCATCGGGTTTGATCTCTTTCGCGCCATCCATCATGCGGAAGACCAGATCGTATATGGGATAGCGGACATGAAGGTCCCGGCCCATGCAGTTGAACTCTCTATCGCCGATGACTCCAAAGGCACTCCACTCATTCGCGGCGGAATTACGTCCCGGAGCCAATTCCTCGAAGGAGGTATCGAACTTATCAATATGTTTCCCGTCCATGGCGCGCAGTTGTTGGGGCTCAAACTCGCCTTGGCCAACTCTGGAAAGGGTCCTTAATGCGCTCTGTTTGCGGAGCGTCGCGGAGTCGGTTAAGGTCACGTTTTTGAGCGCCATATCAGCATAAAGTGCGGGAACTCCATCCCAGGGGGACAGATAGAATCCATCGATCCGGGCATTATCCCATCCCAAGACCTTTTGAATGTCTTCACTGAGATTGCGTTGGACGAGTGTCCATGCCTTGGGAATATCGCCAGCTGTGAAAATCTCGACAGTGGGATCGGGAGAGGTTGATTCACTCCATTGGCCCGCGCCATATCCAAGATACCGGTGTTGATTTGTGGCTGGTTGAACCAGATCCAGTTGGATAATGCAGACCTGACCGGAATCCTTCTTCCAGGCCCATGAGATCTCCGTGGAGGGAGTCACATAAAAAGGTGTGGTGAGTTTGTAACCAGTCTGGTGTTGTGTTACCTCGTAAGCAATCTTCCCATTGTATGCGCCTGGCAGCTCGCTGGGTTGTGGATCTGATGAGGTCTTGGCGGCGCTACCATCGCCCAGTAGAACCACATCGGTAGTCTCTATCCGCGCAGCTTGATCAGCATGGGATGAAACCGGATAAATCATGGCGTTGTCCGCCGCCCAGACCGCCGTGACAAGGAATATTGACAATAAGTAAAGACAAAGGTTGGGTGCACATTTGAGCATGGTTTTTGACTCCTTTGATTTCCTAGAATCTGTAAGACAAACAGGAATGCTATGAGTTATCCATCATTTTATTAGGCTGAATGGATCCTCAATACTTCCCATTGAATGAGCCATCCATATTGCGGTTGTTGCGGATGATATTGCCTTCGCTGACTGTCCCATTCGTGGGTGAGTACTGTAGAAATTCGAGTGTCGTTGATGTGACAAAAGGTTTGGGCGGAGAGTAATGCGCATAATCTGGCCCTGTGCTGTAAAGGCTCCACCCCGGGATACTCATGGCAAAGACTTGCCGCAAGTATTCAAGGTCATAGGGGTTACATGTCCCGCGCCAACCCGCCTTATACAGATCATAACAATGAAGAACATAAAGATACATGTTGCCAAAACCGTAGTTTTCAGTGACAGCGTAGCGGAATGAATCCATCGGCAGCGACTTCAAATATGCATGTGGCGTGGTGAGCACCTTTTGGTGATTCCAGACATAGGTTGCCCCGCCGGTGACTGGATTTTCAGCGGGAAGCACGCGCCAATCGATGCGGTAGCTCTCCAACGCTACTGCGAGGCTGTACAAGTCACCCCGGGCGCGCGCAACTTTCGCCCGCACCTGGGCTTCCAGGAAGTTGGGCAGGGCGATCGAGATCAGAATGAGTATGATGGCGATGACAATCAATAGTTCGATTAAGGTAAATCCCTTGTGAGACAGCATTAGTGTCTCCTCCCAGATGAAATTGTTATTCAGCGGTGGAAAAAAAAGATGACACCGCGTCCAGTACACCGGGGTGAGTTTTTCACCCCGGTGTACGGACAAGCCTGCAAATGGCTTCAGAAACAGGCCGTGCAGCTACAGTACTGCTGATCAGTACTGCTGCCAGTTCTCGATGCGTGTCACTGAGACTTCATCCGCGCCAATGTCGGAGGCGGAGCCCTGTGGACGGGATTGTCCATCAATGTCGTCGGTGACACCCACATCCGGTGCTTTGTCGATAGCGGCTACCGATTCAGCGGTCAGGTGGATGTCATCTTCCGCGAGCATCGGATCCACATAGGTGAATCCCTCCATCCCCTCCTGGTTGGCGTTATCGATATAATCGGGAGCGGGTCCGGTGATGTCATAGCGGATGTTGTTCGAGCATGTATAAGTGACGCCACTGTTGCCGCCACCGCTGTAAACCAGCCCTAACCCAAGATCTCCTGGTACACGGCCATCGAAGATGCTGTTGGTAAATTCGATGGTACTGTTCATGGTGTTTTGGATCTGAATGAAACGTCCATTCCATTGCGGATTTTGATCCACCACGGTGCAGTGTTTGAAAGAGAGTAATCCTTCTTCGTGATTCTCGAAAAGAACGACTCCATCCGGTTGTCCCTCGATTGAATTCCAGAAGATCGAGCAGTTCTCAAAGTTGGCGGTGCCGAAGCTGCGCTGATAAACCATCAGACGTGTCTGCGGATAAGCACTGCCAATGGGTGCGTGAAAGAGTGTCCGGCGGCAGTTGAAGGTGCATGCACCCCCGGTTCCACCCGATCCGAACCACAATATCGAGTCTCTCAGTGTCTGGTGTGTTGGATTTTGGAAGAGACAATCATTCAGGTTACACACCTGGCCAGCGCCCTCGATAAAGACGGTCACCTGGGAGGGACTGTCATTGTCGAAGGTGCAGTTGTTGAAGGTTGCGGATCCACCAATTAGGAGCACGCATTTGTGGTCTTCCCGGCCACGCCCTTTGATGGTGCAATTCGTGAAAACCGGTTGATAACCGTGGAGTACACGAATGAATGTCAGATCCGTGGGGAAATCGTTAACGGTTGCTGTTTGCTCAAAGGTGCAGTTCTCGACCGTAACACTCACGGTGGGGCTGGGGCCGTAGACATCGAAAGTGTCTCCATCATACCATCTTCCCGTGAAGCGGAAGGTGCAGTTCTTCCAGTGTCCGCCACCATCGCCACCGAACGCGAGGTGGTGTTGATTGGCGACATTGGTGTAGTCGCCCTCGATGATGAATCCATCCAGGGTTCCGCCCTTATGGTTCAGTACGAGGGGAGTGCCGGAGCTTGGCGCGGTGAAGTCATCATCAGTGGTTGCCTTCACGGTGAAAGGACCGCCGGAGGTGACAATCTTCAATCCAACATCGTTGTTGAAGCCTTTGAAGGGATTATCGGGGCCATAACCGGTCACGATCAGGGTATCGCCCGCAATAACGGTTCCATAATGGATGGCGCCTTGCAAAGTGGTCCCGGCCGGGAAATCCGCTGGGTAGTACTTGGTGATGGGTTCGGGTGCCGGGTCGGGGTAGTAGGTGGGCGGTGGCCAAGAGGCGGCTTCATCACAGCCGATATCGGGAGCTGATCCAATGGGACGGGCATCGCCATCGATATCATCGGTGATACCAATGCTGGTGGCTTTGTTGTAAGCCTCCGTCGAATTAGATGAGAGATGGAAAGCATCTCCTCCGAGCTGTGGATTCACAAAGGTGAACCCATCCATTCCCTCTAGATTTGCCGTCTCCTCAAATCCGCCAGCTTTACTTGTGATGTCGTAGCGTAGGTTGCCCGAATTGTTAAAGGTAAGGCCGGAGTTACCACTCCCATATACCAATCCCAACCCAGCCTCGCCGGAGACATGTCCATCAAAGATGTTGTTCTGGAAGTCGATGGTGCAGTTCATCGTATTCATGGCCTGAATGAAACGGCCATTCCAGATCGGGTATTGATCGACGACGGTGCAATGCTTGAAGGAGAGGCTACTGCTCTCGCAATTCTCAAAGAGAACCCATCCATCCGGTTGACCTTGGCCGGCATTCCAATAAATCGAGCAGTTCTCGAAGTTGACGACTCCTCCAACACGCTGAAGAACGAGTAAGCGTGGCTGGGCATAGTTGCCGCAAATTGGAGTGTGGAATTGTGTCCGGCGGCAGTTAAAGGTGGCTGGTCCTGCCTCGCCTCCCGTGCCAAGCCACAGGATTGAATTGCTCATCGCCTGGTGTCTTGGATTATGGAATTCACAGTCATTAAGGTTGCACACCTGGCCGTTCCCCTCCAGGAAGATTTCCACATTGGCGGGACGGTTGATGTCGAAGTTGCATGAGTTGAAGGTGGCCGATGAGCCAATCAACAGGATTGCGCGGCGGTCATTACGGCCGCGTCCTTTAATTGTACAATTGTTGAACACCGGATGGTAACCATTATTCACGTGGATGAGCGCGTGATCGCCTGTCCAGACATCGGTCGTGGCCGTGGATTCGAAGGTGCAGTTCTCAACGAGAATGCTGGCTGAGAGATTTGGGCTTCCACTATAAATACTAAATGGTTCACCGTCCCACCAGGTACCAGTGATGCGGAAGGTGCAATTCCTCCAGGTGCCACCATTATCGCCAGCGAAGGCCAGATGGTGCCAGTTGGTTACGTTGGTGTAATCACCCTGGAAGATAAATCCATCCACTGTTCCACCCTGATGATTCAACACGAGAGGATTTCCGCTGTCTGAACCTGTGAAATCAGAATCGGCGCTGGCGGCCACCAGGAAGGGGCCACCGGAAGCCACGATGATGAGCCCTTTGTCGTTGTTGAAACCCTTGAAGGGGTTTTGTGAACCATACCCTGTTACGGTTAAGGTTTCACCGGTGGAAATCCCACTGTTATGAATGGCATCGTTGAGTGTCGTCCCCGCCGGGAAGTCGGCGGGATAAGTCATGTTCGCTGCTTGAACCATGTAGACAGGACCGAACCAAACAAATAGCACGGTCAAACACGTGATACCAAGAACCTTCTTGATCATCTTCACACCCTCCTTTGATTAGCACGCATTCATCACTCCCCATGCATGGGGGATTCAAAACTTGACGTGGAAAACGAGAGAGGCCGGTTGGATACCGGCGGCCAGTGATCGGGAGATAAGTGACAACTGGCATGGAGTGGGATTGACCTCCCGGATTGGATTCCCGATGGCCGTTATAGACAGAAGGCTCTGCTTCCACCATGGAGTGGACAGTCCGGTTAAACACAACCCATCGGCTTGATGTGGTCAAGGCATCGCTCCAGCAAGGACCGGTGATGCAAACAAGTACAAGCATGATTGCTCATTTGAGCGATACAGTCAAGTAGGGATTGAAAATAGTCCTAGAATATCCAAAGAATGTTCAAGAAGAGGCACAATGGAACGCATCATGAGTGAAATGATCAACGAAACCAAGCCTCAATGGGCAGTTTTTTCATGTTTTTTAATCCCTTTTTTCAAATAGCCCTTGCCACAAGAAGGCTCTACTCCATAGAATGATTGGTCAAATGCCTAAAAGAATCCAATCTCGAGACCTCTCACCCATTACCTCATCACCGCCCGTCGACATCCGTACTGGCCTGAGTGTTGAAGCGTTGCGTTGGTCGGTCTGTGAACACCTTTTATACCTTCAAGGCCGCCATCCAGAGACCGCTTCCCTGAATGATGTCTATATCGCGGTAGCCTACGCGGTTCGTGACCGCATGTTCCAACGAGGAGTCCATACCCTGAATACCCTCTTGCAACAACCGGGTGTCAGGGGGGTGAGCTATCTCTCGGCTGAGTTTCTGTTGGGGCCACAGCTGGGCGCGAACTTGATCAATCTCGGCATCCAGGATGCGATGCGCCAGGCTCTGGAACCGTTGGGGATCAACCTGGATGTGATCCTGGAGCATGAAGAGGAACCGGGGCTGGGGAATGGTGGCTTGGGCCGTCTCGCGGCCTGCTATCTCGATTCACTGGCCACATTGGAGATCCCGGCCATCGGATATGGTATCCGGTATGAGTTTGGAATCTTCGACCAGGAGATCCGGGATGGCTGGCAGGTGGAAGTTACCGACAAGTGGCTGCGTTGGGGTAATCCTTGGGAAGTCGCCCGTCCAGAAGCCTCGGTCGAGGTGAAGTTCGGCGGTCACACTGAAGCCTATTGCGACAGCGACGGAAACTATCGTGTCAAATGGATTCCAGACCAGGTGGTCAAGGGTGTTCCGCATGACACACCCGTTCTCGGATACCGGGTCAACACCTGTAATACCCTTCGGCTATGGCGTGCCGAAGCGGTTGAGTCCTTTGACTTTGCGGCCTTCAATGTCGGGGACTACTCCCTTGCCGTACAGCAGAAGATCAAGTCCGAGAATATCAGCAAGGTGCTTTACCCCAACGACGAATCACCGCAAGGTAAGGCGCTCCGTCTCCAGCAACAGTACTTCTTTGTTTCCAGTTCGCTCCAAGACATGCTCCGGATCTCTCTCAAGTTCGGTAGACAGTTGGAGGAGTTCCAGAACCATTGGGCGGTCCAGCTCAATGATACCCATCCTTCCATTGCGGTAGCTGAGTTGATGCGCCTGCTGGTGGATGAGCACCATCTCAGCTGGGACAAGGCTTGGGCGGTCACGGTCCAATCGATGGGGTATACCAACCATACCCTTCTTCCTGAAGCCTTGGAGAAGTGGCCCATCGGCTTGTTTGGAAAGTTGCTGCCAAGGCACTTGGAGATCATCTACGAAATCAACCGGCGTTTACTGGATGATGTAAGATCGCGTTTCCCGGAGGATGAGGGACGTGCTGCCCGCATGTCTCTGATCGATGAGCAGGGCGGGCGTTATGTCCGGATGGCCAACCTGGCCTGTGCTGGCAGCCAGGCCATCAATGGCGTGGCCAAACTGCATACAGAACTTCTCAAGCAAAATGTATTGCCGGATTGGGTCGAGATGTTCCCGGAGCGGTTCCACAACGTGACCAATGGAATTACCCCCCGGCGGTTTCTGTTGTTGTGTAACCCGGAGCTGGCACAGCTCATAACCGACACGATTGGTGGACAGTGGCTCACGGATCTGGAGGCCCTCCGTCAATTGGAGGTATGCGCGGGAGACATGGTTTTCCAGCGGAAGTGGCTCCAGGTGAAGCTGGAGAACAAACGCCGTCTTGCCACTCTTATCCAGAAACGCATCGGAGTGGATGTCGATCCGGAGTCCCTGTTCGATATCCAGGTGAAACGGATCCATGAGTACAAACGGCAACATCTGAATGTACTCCACATTGCCGCGCTCTACTTGCAACTTAAAAAGAATCCAGACCTTGAGATAGCGCCGCGCACTTTCCTTTTCGGTGGCAAGGCCGCGCCGGGTTACCACATGGCCAAACTCATGATCAAGCTGATCAACTCGCTGGCGGATGTGATCAATCATGACCCGGATGTAGGTGACCGGCTCAAGGTCGTGTTCCTCCCAGATTTCAATGTCAAGAATGCGCAGAACATCTATCCGGCGGCAGATCTGTCCGAGCAGATCTCGACCGCTGGTAAAGAAGCCAGTGGCACCGGAAACATGAAGTTTTCGCTCAATGGCGCTCTGACCATTGGGACTTTGGATGGTGCCAATATTGAAATCATGGAGGCGGTGGGCGCGGAGAACTTTTTCCTTTTCGGGCTGACTGCTGAAGAGGTTTCGAACCTTCAGTGCCGTGGTTACCGTCCACGCGATTACTATGAAAGCAATCCCCTCTTGCATGAAGTGGTGGAGGCGATTGGTTCCGGTCTGTTCTCCCCAGCTGACCCTAGGGTCTTCTGGCCCTTTGTGGATAATTTGCGGGATCAGGACCCCTTCATGGTATTCGCCGACTTCCAGGCCTATATGGATTGCCAGGAGCGGGTCAGTAGCCTGTGGCGTGATTCCTCGGAGTGGACACGGATGTCTATCCTTAATGTGGCGCGGATGGGTTATTTCTCATCGGATCGTTCGATCCGTGAATATTGTCAAAAGATTTGGAGGGTCCAGCCCTTGCCAGTCCCGGAGGGTGCCGGGCCGGATGTCTGATATCCTATTGCTGGAATTACTATCCAGCCGGCTTTTTTTGTGATACCGCCAGATCCTGTATACGGCCCTGTGAGTGAGATCATGAATCCAACACATCCCGGACTTTGGTGGTAAGAATCATCATATTGAAGGGCTTCTGGATGAAATGGACACCCTCGTCAAGCACACCGTGATGAGCAATGACATTGGCAGTGTAGCCGGACGTGAATAGGCACTTGAGGTTGGGCCGGCGGGCTACCAGATTCTTGGCCAAGTCGCGGCCATTCATTTCAGGCATGACCACATCAGTCATGAGCAGGTCGATTCGGGAGGTGTAGCTTTCGGCCAAGTGGATGGCTTCGCCTGGCGTAGCGGCGGTCAAGACTGTATAGCCCTGGTATTCGAGCATCGTCTTGGTCATGTCCAAGATCATCGATTCATCTTCGACCAACAAGATCGTCTCGTTACCGGTGATGACGGGTTTTACAGAGGCCTCCATCGGCAGGGGTGTGTCCTTGACCGTGTGTTGAGGGAAAAAAACCTTGAAGGTCGTGCCGCTCCAAGGTTCACTGACAACATTGATGAATCCATCGTTCTGCTTAACGATGCCATAAACCGTGGCCAATCCCAATCCAGTGCCTTTACCGGTTGGCTTGGTGGTGTAAAAAGGCTCGAATATTTTCTCCAACGTCTGCTTGTCCATGCCGCAGCCATTGTCGCTTACGGCCAGCATTGTATAGTCACCGGGGACGAATCCCGTGTATTCAGCGCAATAGGCTTCATCAAAGGTGGCGGTGCCCGTTTCGATGGTGACCATGCCTGTACCACCGATGGCATCACGGGCGTTAACGCATAAGTTCGCCAGTATTTGGTCGATCTGGGAAGGGTCTACCTTGACTAATCCCAGTTTTTTACCTGGCCGCCAGGCCAGATCAATGTCCTCGCCGATGAGCCGCCGGAGCATATTCAGCATCCCTTCCACGGTCTCGTTCAAGTCGAGTACTTTCGGAACAGCAGTTTGTTTTCGCGCAAAGGCCAGGAGCTGACGGGTAAGGTCGGCGGAGCGCTCGGCAGCTTCTTGAATTTCTTTGAGGTTGGTGAATATTGGCTGTGAAGGATCGACCTGGTCAAGGGCCATCCCTGTATGCCCGAGTATTACCCCGAGCATGTTGTTAAAATCGTGAGCCACTCCTCCCGCCAGCCGCCCCACTGACTCCATTTTCTGGGCCTGGTTCAGGTGTTCTTGGAGTCTTTGGCGTTCTTCTTCCGCACGCTTCAGTTCGGATATATCGCGGTCAAAAGCACAACTATAAAAGCGGCCACCAAATTCGAGGTAGTTCCCCGTCACTTCGACTGGGAAAATGCGGCCATCCTTGGCCTGGTGTCGTGATTCAAATCTGAGAGCGCCCATTCGCCTGAGCTCTTCGACATGTGGCCGCCAATGCTCTCGAGTAAAATCTGGATCAATGTCAAAGATTCTCTTCCGCAACAACTCTTCGCGTGTATAACCAAGGGACAGGCAGGCGGCATCATTTGCGTAAATGATATTCGCCTCTCCATCCACCCACATGATATTATCCGAGGCCCGGTCCATCGCGAATTGTGTCCGCAGTAGGGTCTCCTCCGCTTTCTTTCGATCGGTGATGTCAGTGAAGACTACAAAGACCAGATCACCGGAAGAGGCGGACCTAACCTCGACTTGAAGTTCCTTTCCGTCTTTGCGGATGATCGAGCGCTCTCTGGGTAACATTTCTTTCCGGGATTGTCTCATCATTACGACAGACTTTTTCCAGGCCTCCCGGGCTTGTTCCCGTAGTGTTGGGTCTGGGTAGGCCAGATCCCACCATATATCGATCGAGGGGAGATCATTCTGGTCATAGCCAAACATTTCAATGAATTTGGAGCTCAGGAAAAGAATTTTATCATTAACATCCGAGATGGCGATTCCCACTGGCGCTAAATCCGCCAGCAAGTGGAAACGTTTTTCACTCTCACGGAGCTTCTCCTCGGCCTGCTTGCGTTCGGTGATGTCAACGATGTTGCCCACGATTTTAACAATCTGTCCATCTTCATACACGGGTTGTGCCATAGTTTGAATCCAGACATGGCGGCCTTGGGTGTTGGTAATGGGAAATTCTAGGTTATAGGGAATTCCCTCTGTGATACAAAGCTGGAAAGCCGATTTCATGATTGGCTGGTCTTGTGGGTCGAAACAGGAGATGCTGGCTTTAATCAGTTCCTGAGAGCCAGCCACGATCTTCTTGGCATCGAGACCCAGTATACGGTAGGTCTCATCAGTCCCAGTCAGGCTTTTCCGTTCGATATCCCATTCCCAACCACCCACCTTGGCGAGATTCTGGGTGGTGTTCAGTAGATCCCGGCTCTTTTGCAAAGCCTCCTCGGCTTGTTTACGTTCAGTGATATCGACGGCCATTTCGTACCGGACCAGGCGGCCATCAGGCCATGAGATGGCCTTGTCGATGCACTTGTACCAGCGTTTGTTGGCCTCGTTCTGAAACTCCCAGACATACGAACGCCCCAAGTATTCACCGAGAATTTTTTCGTTCGTGCAGAAGGGACAGGGTGAATTCCTATTCTGCAGGTGTTCATAGCATTTCTGGTTGCTTGGAGTGCCGAAGACGGCTTCCAGCGTCCGGTTAGTAAAGATCAGCTCGTAAGTTGCCGTATCAGCCACATAGACTGGCTCGTCGATACAATCGAAGATCTCCAACAGCCCAGTGTGGCTTTCCTTGATGGCTTCATCCGCCAGTTTGCTCTCGGTGATGTCATGGACCAGTCCATCGTAACTCAATAAAACTCCAGTATTGTCCCTTTGATAGACTGGGGTATTTTCCACCCAACGTACCTTGCCGTCTTTACGTACAATCCGGTGGATCAGAGGTTTGATTTGTTTGCCAAGGGTGGCCAACTGCGTCTGTTTGATCACCTGCTCACGGTCTTCGGGTGGTACCATATTCAACCACAGGAAGGGATCCTGTTCTAATTCGTCCTCTCGATACCCCGTTACAGCCTGGCAGCCCGGACCATGTTTTGTGGACACGACTTTTCCATTCTCGATACGGACCGTAAAGACATAATCAGTGATGGTTTCGGTGATTCTTTTGTAGCGGTCTTCGCTCTCACGGAGTGATTTTTGATGTTCGAGGAGCCGCCGCCGGGATTGTGATAGGAGGACGATCATGGCCAGTAATACAAGCGCTGTTAATGTGAGTCCCATGGGCCATGCCGCCGCGGTAATGACTGCATGCCTCCATTTTCCCGCATCAATGTCCATGCCAAACACAGCGATCAGGTCACCGGTCTGTGGATCACAAAGCGGGATAAAAGCTGAGACCCATACCCCCCAGCGGTTTATGAAAGGTCCGACAACATTCTCCTGACTAGTGGCGAATACACGCATTTCGCCATCCGATGCTTCTTCATACACTTCGCCGGGAGGGGAGTAATCCGGAGATTCAGGTGGTTCATTGTCTACCAGGGTGGACAGTTCTCCTGTCGGTTTACGTCCCAACAGACAGACGAACCGGCATTGATCACTCGCCCTTTTAATTGCGGCAAACTGCTCCTTGAGCTGTTGGTAGTTGGGATTGCTCACATCGGTCTCGCTACCCGTAAGTGCTCTGACACGATTGAGGTCGACTGCCTGCGCCAACATTCGTGTCTGATGGAGCAAGGTTTCACGCATATCCTGGTCGGTCCACTGGACTGTCCACCAACTGAAGATCGCCCCCACGATCAATACGGCCGTAAATGTAATGGTCATCCAGGCGTTGGATTTTGGAATATTTCCCACCACCGCGGTGTTTTTCATCATACCTGGGGATCCCTGCTTAGGCTTAACGCCTCCCGGACCTTGGTTGTCAGGTCGGACATGTTGAAGGGCTTCTGGATGAAGTGCATATCCTCGTCCAGTACACCGTGATGAGCAATGATGTCGGCTGTATAGCCGGACATGAAGAGACGTTTGAGATTGGGGTAGATAGACTGCAATTTGTTGGCCAAATCGCGGCCGTTCATTCCGGGCATGATCACATCGGTCACAAGCAGGTTGATCTCGCCAGTGTAGGTTTCAGCCATGCTGATGGCATCACCTGGTGTGGCGGCGGCCAATACCGTGTATCCCAAGCGTTCCAGTAAAGTGGTAGTGATGTCTAGTATCATGGATTCGTCTTCTACAAGGAGGATGGTCCCATGGCCAGACTCGGTTGTGACCGGCACAATATCTTTCGGTGTGGGGGCAACTTGAGCTGTATACTGGGGAAGGTATACGGTGAAAGTCGAGCCTTTTCCCAGTTCGCTGTTAACAATGATGAACCCATTGTTTTGTTTGATGATGCCGTAAACAGTGGCCAACCCAAGTCCGGTGCCTTTACCCAGCGATTTGGTGGTAAAGAAAGGCTCGAAAAGGTGTGAGAGTGTCTCGGGAGACATGCCACAGCCATTATCACGAACAGTCAGTTGAATATATGAACCGGGGATATATCCCATGTGCATGGCGCAGTAGACCTCATCGAAAGAGGCGGCGCCTGTCTCAATGGTGACTTGGCCAGTATCACCGATGGCATCCCGGGCATTGATGCATAGGTTCGCTAGTATCTGATCAATCTGGGTGGGGTCCATCTTGATCGTCCCCATGTTCCGGCCCGGACGCCATGTCAGACCGATATCCTCGCCGATAAGCCGCCGTAGCATCTTGAGCATTCCCTCCACGGTTTCGTTCAGATTGAGAATCCGGGGAATGGCAGTCTGTTTGCGCGCGAAAGCCAGGAGTTGCCGGGTAAGGTCAGCGGAGCGTTCGGCAGCTTTCTGAATTTCTTTGAGATCGGTGAAGATGGGCTGAGCTGCGTCTACATGGTTCAAGGCGATTTCTGTGTGGCCGAGAATCACACCGAGCATGTTGTTGAAGTCATGAGCTACGCCACCTGCGAGCCGCCCGACTGACTCCATCTTCTGGGCTTGATTCAATTGCTCCGTGAGCTTCGCGTGTTCTTTTTCCGCGCGTTTCCGTTCCGTGATGTCGAGGGATATATTGGCTAGGAACTGTACTGCCCCTGTCGTTGGATCCCGGACTGCAATTGCAGTCGTGAATACATCAATCAGTTCACCCGTCTGAAGATTACGGAATTGAAGCTCTCCTTGCCAACTGCCCTTATTCATCAGAGTGGGGAGGAGTTCTTTCTGTACGATGTCTTTGTATCTATCTGGAAAGACCTCAAAGATAATGAAATTATCGATGGCTTCGGATTTGATACCCAACATTTGGCGGCCAGCTTCATTGAGGAAGATCATTCTTCCGTCTGGCGTGGCTAAGTTCACTAATTCCATGCTATGTTGAACTACCGCGGCCAACTTCCGCAGTTCTTCTTCAGCCTGTCTATGTTCAGTGATGAAGCGTGCTTGTTGGACATTCTGATAAGCGTAGGCTGAGAGTTGGCTGGCGAGCGTGAAAAGCGCCTTGGCAACATTCTCAAATTGGTGGTAGGACATGACTGGCACTTCCCAGAAGGCCTCTAGCACAACTTCTTCATCAAGGCCAACCTCCCGGGCATAGGTGCGCATCTGGTCTTCGGTCTGAGTTTCACCACGGACTTGACCGATCAGCCAGTTGGCGATATGCCGTCCTCCGACTGAAATTCCCGCTCCCGCTCCCCAGAGTCCCGCCCCCAGGCATGGCCGGATGCATGGGCCATCCACACAGTCGCGTCCCAACAGTGAATCGGAATAAGTGCAACGGGAACGGCTTGCTTCGTTCGTGCGGAGTATATTGGAGCATAACCGGCAAAAACTGCTAGGCTTTGTAATGGGGGTTCCATCCGTGTCTGTGATGATCGACGCTACACCGGTGGCCTGCGAGAATTCATCCTGTAGACGTTGCAGGTCGTCTAGATTGAATAAGTCCTCAAATGTAATTCCCTCGGGACTATCCAGTGGCCGGACTAAAGCGATCATCCGCTTTTCCAGCGCCATCTCGGCCCGTTTGCGTTCGGTGATATCCACTGCGTTACCGACGAACAGAGTCAGATTCTGATGTTCATCGAAAACCGGCGTGATAACCGAACGGTACCAGTGGATAGAACCATCCTTATGAAAGGCGCGGTATTCAACTCCTGGGTGGACTGTTCTAGTCTCGGCGGTCCTTTGGAGGAACTCTTCGAAGATCGGAATGTCTTCCTTGTGTACGAAAAGTCTAAAATTATGACCGGCTACCTCTTCATATTCATGTCCCAGTAAGGTTTTCCAACTCGGTGAGACAAAGGTCATCGTCCCATCCACCCCGACTGTGTAAATAATGCTCTGACTATTATCGACAATAAGCCGGTATTTCTGTTCCGCTTCACGTAATGCATTCTCGGCCCGCCTACGCTCAGTGATGTCCCGGTGTTGAATAATCGCATGGATAACTTGTTTCTGAGCATTCAAAACGGGTGAGATCGTTACTTCAAGGATCACCTGGGGAGAATCGGGAGCCGGTTCTTTGTGCAAGTATGAACAATCATATTCTAGCGGGAATTGAACCTTTTCACCCTTTTCAAAAACACGTTCCACCAAATGCATCAATCCTTGCTGTTTAACGATCTCATCTTCAAGAACAATATACTTCCCGACCAGTTCTTCATCGGTAACATGGAGCAATTCCCGGCAGGCCTGGTTCATCCTGAGCATCACACCCTTGTCATCGGAAACCCACATTGAAAAAGGGCTGTTTTCAAAAATGGTTTCAAGGAAAGACTGTGATCTCCGCAACTCATTCTCTATGCGTTTCCTGTCGGAGATGTCTCGAGCAATCGAAAAGACGTAATTCTGCCCATTGATATGATGAACACGGCTGGATATTTCTACAGGAATTATATTCCCTGATTTTCCAACAAGGACTATCTCAAATACGATATGACCTGAATCTGATAAGATCTTGAGAACATGGTCTTTGACCTCATATGTACTCTTCGCGATAATATCTTCAGGAGAAAGGTGTAGTAGTTCTTCACGTGTATACCCTAACTGGGCACAGGCAATATCATTAACCTCAATGAAATTGCCGGCTATCCCATTGTTCAGAGGATGGATGTATACAGCGTCATTACATATTTCGAACAGCTGTTCAATCCACTCATCAATCTCCTGACCTGGTTTCACTGTGTCCCTCGATTCTAGTTGGAGTGAGACTCTCCGTTTGGCGCTGATCCCTGTTCGAAGTGGAAAATCGATCCTATAGGATACTTTATCTCATTCTGCTGGTTCTCCCAGTTAGAGTCATGAGTTCGGGTTGCTTGAGACTCGTGCTTCCGAATACCCCTGAGTATATTTTCTACAGCTCTTAACACATGCGGGGGTGGGGAGGAAGGAGAGAATGGCACCACCCGCCCCACAGTGAACATTTGTATATTCTAGATGGGAGAGAACCAGGAACCCATGATTGTGCACCTCCCCCGATAATTTTGGTAAGTCAAAACACACTGGCCGAAAATGTACCTAGTGTTTTCCGCCGGTAGTCCGAGCTGGGGAGAAGGTCGATTCCGATTCATATACAAAAGCAATCTTACGGCTTCTCACCTTGACACAAGATTCTAAACCCGCTGATGGGGGCAGGCAATAAAAAAAGGCATTGGAGGTGAACAATGATTCATACCGGCCATGCCTTATACCTTGTGGAATACCGTTTGTCATGAGAGGGTAAGGATATGTGCTCATTACCACGGATCTTGTACTGCCACTGTGCCTATGCGGCTGTGGTTCCCAAAATGGTCAAGGACGAGGTTCTCGCCCAGTTGAATACAGCTGGGAGAGAATTCGACATGGTTGCCGATCTGTGCGAGATGTCGGCACGAAGAGATCCATTACTGAAAGACTATGCCACTCGTAAGAATGTGAAGATCGTAGCCTGTTTCCCACGTGCGGTGAGAGGACTTTTCAAAGCCGCTGATGCCATGTTACCGGAGAATGGGATAGAGATCCTGAATATGCGCTCTGAATCTCCAGAAAAGATTACCCAGGCCATCCTCGGAGAGGCCCCCTGCGGCGGAGAGATATTATGATTTCCACTCGCGCCCCCCAGATCCGGGTTGTGATTTTTGACGGTGAAGGCAGCCTCCCGCTGGAGACCAAGCGGCGCTTCGAGATCTTGTGTGCCTTACTTGAAAAGGGGTATCCGGTCAGTATGATCCGCACACGGGAGCATCTCACGGAGGATACGGCGGTCGTGGTGGTGGTCTTGGGCCAGTTCGTTGAAGGACAGCCGCGATGGAGCGAGGATGGGAATGTCTTCTTCCGCGAGATCAGCGGCAAGGATACCCCATCGGTATTAGAGGTTGTCGAAGAGGTTCGTTCTAGAACCGGGGCTTTTCAACCCGGCGGATGGAAGCCGTGGTTTCCAGTCATCGACTATGAGCGTTGCGTGAACTGCCTGCAATGCCTCTCGTTCTGTCTATTTGGTGTGTATGGCACTTCACCGGAGGGCATCCTCGAGGTTCAACATGAGGCCAACTGTAAGACTGGTTGCCCGGCCTGCGCACGGGTCTGTCCCGAGGCCGCGATCATCTTCCCCAAGTATCACTCTGGCCCGATTAATGGAGATACCGCCAATACCGGGGAACTCCGGCCAGAGGTGGTGCAGATCAACATCCCCTCACTCTTGGAGGGAGATACACTTCAGACGCTACGAGACCGTAACACTCAAACGCGCCACCGTTTTTCAAAAGACAGGGATGAAGATCAGGCCCGCGCGGAACGGCGGCATCACCTTCAGGAGATCCAGAAAGCTCTGGATATTCCGGATGAGCTGATCAAACTTTTTCCCGGCGCGGATAGCGACACTGACACTCCGTTGAAAAGGGATGCAGCAGTGGAGCCGCTTTCACGGGAATGACGACGAGAGAGAGCAAGACTGACCGGGACACCCCATGTTGCTTCAACTCACCAAACGGATGCTCTCTGAGACCGATCCCCGGTTGCTCTGTAAGTTTATGTGGAGCTTCGGCTACAAGGGTATGCGTTCGGTCCAGCGCTTCAAACAGCGAATTAGGAAGGGCGTCTATTTCCCGCCGTTTCTCTATGTGTCGATCATCAACTCCTGCCAGCTCCGTTGTCAGGGGTGCTGGGTGGATGTCGATTCACCGCGCGTAATGATCCCGGTGGAAGAGATGCATAGTCTGATCGAGAAGGCCCAGAGATACGGGAACAGCTTTTTCGGGATCCTTGGTGGTGAACCGCTGCTACACCCGCAGCTCTTCGAGATCCTCGAATCTCATCCGGATTGCTATTTTCAACTCTTCACCAATGGACAACTCCTCACCGATGAAACTGCCCAGCGCCTACGCGCGGCCGGCAATGTGACTCCGCTGATCAGCATCGAGGGATCGGAGATAGCCAGTGATGAACGCCGGGGTGGTAAGGATGTCCTGAACCGCACCTTGGAAGGGCTGGCGAATTGCCATAAACATAAGTTAATCACGGGTGTTGCCACCAGTGTCTGTCAGACCAACTATGATCTGGTCAGTGAAGAATGGCTCCATCGTTTGATTGACCTTGGGGTACATTATGCCTGGTTCTACACCTACCGCCCTGTCGGCCCCCGGCCAGCGCCGCATCTGGCCTTAACACCTGCCCAGGTGCTGCGGATGCGCCGCTTCATCGTAACCATGCGCTCACGGTTGCCGATTGGGATCGTGGATGCCTATTGGGATGACCAGGGCCAAGCGCTTTGCCCGATGGTGACCGGGATCAGTCACCATATCGGCCCCGACGGGCACATCGAGCCTTGCCCGGTCATCCAGTTCGCCAAGGAAACAATCCGCGATAAGGACAGCCTTTATGATTTGATCGCCGGCTCGGAGTTCCTCCGCGATTTCCGTGAAACCTCGGCGAAAGCTACCCGTGGCTGTGTCATCCTTGAACGGCCTGATCTGGTCAAAGAGATTGTCGAACGGCATGGAGCCATGGACACTACCCAACGCGGCACCGGGCTGGAGGAACTCGCGGCCATGCAACCCCGTGGGAGCCAATACATCCCCGGGGAACTGATCCCGGAAGAACATTGGATGTATCGTTTTGCCAAGAAGTATTGGTTCTTCGGCTTTGGAGCGTATGCTTGAGATAGGGCTTCGATTGATGCAATCCACAGTTTTGAAAATACCTCGTCCCGTCCCCCCCGATCGAGACCGTCCACCCCGTGAGGATATCCCCCAGACCCGCAAGGAACGGGAGTGGATGAAGGTTCAAGTCCGGGATTACATTGAGGCCAACCGGCCTGTTCCCCCGCTTTCCTTCGAGGAACTACTTCATCATTGCAGCCGTTTCCTCGAACTCCATGGGCACGACCCCAAATACCGTGACTTCGCCATGATTCTGCTCAATGGCGAGGCCTGGCGGGACCAATTGGCAAGTGTCCCTTTTACCCGCCGTCTACTTCTGCTGCCCAAATGCCTACGAGCCGAGGAACGCTGTCCCGCGCAGTTCGATGGCTTTGGGTTGGTCTGCAAGAACTGTGGACGGTGTGCGATTCAGGAACTTCAATCCGAGGCTGAACGTCTGGGGTATGCGGTTCTCTGTGCGGAGGGGTCCGCGTTGGTGACCTCGATTATCCAGACTGGAAAGATCGATGCCATTATCGGCGTGAGCTGCCTACCGGTCTTGGAGAAGACCTTCCCTTATATGGAGGCCGCGGCTATCCCCGGCATGGCAATCCCGCTGCTTCAGGATGATTGCAAGGAAACCTCGGTGGATACCGACTGGGTGTGGGATGTGATCCACCTGACCAGTGATGACTGGACCTACCGTCTGGATCTGGATGCCCTGCGGCGTGAGATCGAGGCCTGGTTCGAGCCGGACTCGCTGGATAAGAATCTCGGTCCCGCGCATTCACAGACTGAACAGATTGCCCGCCGGTGGTTGATCAAGAGTGGTAAGCGTTGGCGGCCCTTCCTGACTGCTTGCACCTACAAGGCCCTGGCCTCTGATCCGGTCGCCCCCTTACCCAAGGGGTTGCGTCCGGTCGCCATCGCGGTTGAGTGCTTTCATAAAGCCTCCTTGATCCATGATGACATCGAGGATGCGGATGCTGTCCGTTATGGAGAGCCAACCCTGCATGAGGAGTATGGCCTCCCAGCCGCATTGAATGTGGGCGACCTGCTGCTGGGAGAGGGTTACCGGTTGATCGCCGAATCGGATGCCCCACCGGAAGCCCGGATGGAGATGGTCCGCGCTGCCGCCGAGGGGCATCGTACCCTTTGCCTGGGTCAGGGCGCGGAATTGTGCTGGGCGCGCACTCCCAAGCCACTTTCCACTGTGGAAGTGCTGGAGATCTTTCGCCAGAAGACTTCTCCCGCCTTCGAGGTTGCCCTAAAGCTCGGTGCATTGTATGCGGGAAAGGCGAGTATGGATGGTGGTCTTTCCGAGGTCTTGGCCCGGTATAGTGAGTCGTTGGGAATCGCCTATCAGATCCGCGATGACTTGGAGGACCTGTCTGAGACCGATGTTCCCGGTCAATCACCGGTTATGAGGCCATGGCTCCCGCTCGCGGTGGCGCTTGAACGTGCCAAGGGTGACTCCAAAGCGGTGATTGAATCGGTTTGGCTCGGAAAGACCGGAGTGGAGGAATCTGTACGGACCATCATCTCCGAATCAGGTACCGGGAAGCGTTGCCATAGTCTGCTGGATTCCTTCCGGGAGGAGGCAGTGCGTTCGCTGGCGGAATTGGAGAATCCGGCGCTCAAGGGATTGCTCCGCCGGGTGGTGACGAAAATCTTTGGCGTGGAGATGAGGGGCTGGTGCAGTGAGTTTGAGACTCGAAATGCTGCAAGCCGCGAGCCGGGCATCACGGTTATTGGGTGAGTCCGCCGGGCTGGTTGCCAACTTCCTGTTAAACCATTTGACCTCCGAGGGCGGCTTCAAGGACCGCGATGGGAAAAGCGACCTTTATTACACGGTTTTCGGGCTTGAGGGGATGCTCGCCCTAGGGGTGGAAGTGCCTGTCTCTCACCTGATCGCTTACCTGGAATCCTTCGGTGGCGGTGAGGAGTTGGATTTCGTGCATACCACCTGCCTGGCGCGTTGCTGGGCGGCCCTGCCCGGTGTGGACTGTCCCCCGGAGTTTCGTACACGGATTATGCGCCGGGTAGCATCCTTCCGGAGCGAAGATGGGGCATACAGCGATACCCCAGGCAGCGCCAAGGGAACCCTCTATGGTTGTTTCCTGGCTGCCGGCGCCTACCAGGACCTGGAGGAGGCTCTTCCGGACCAGCCAGCCCTTCTCGCATGTATCCAGGGGCTCCGTGCCGAGGATGGGGGGTATGCCAATGGAGATGACCTACCCATGGGATTGACTCCTCCCACCGCCGCCGCAGCTTCGCTCCTGCACCACCTCGGCCATCCGGTACCGCCGGAACTGACCGGGTGGTTGCTCGCCCGCCATCACCCCAAGGGCGGGTTTTTCGCTACACCTATCGCACCCATACCGGATCTGCTCTCCACCGCCACCGCGCTTCATGCCTTGGCGGGGCTGGAGGTAGACCTGGGGAATTTGAAAGAGCCATGCCTCGATTTTATCGACAGCCTCTGGTCCAAGGTGGGAGCCTTCCATGGTAGCTGGGCGGATGATGGCTTGGACTGCGAATACATCTTCTATGCGCTCCTGGCGCTGGGACATCTGTGCTGATGAATCTTTATGGAGTTGAGCCACAGGTTGTTTCTGAATCCCTAGCCCATGTCCGCCAGCAACTACTCGCCATGCGAACACCGGCAGGGCACTGGGAGGGATATCTTTCTAGTAGCGCCCTCTCGACCGCGACGGCCACATTCGCCCTCTGGCTGTATGACCAACTCTCCCCCCAGTTTCCCCCTCTCCCCGGGGGAGAGGGGTACAAGTCGTATGCGGCGCGGGAAGTACTCCTCCCTCTCCCCGGGGGAGAGGGGGGCAGGGGGGTGAGGTTTTACACCGAAGGAGTCCGCTGGCTGGTTTCCCACCAGAACGTGGATGGCGGCTGGGGCGACACACCGGATAGTCTCAGCAACATCAGCACAACAACCCTGTGTTGGGCCGCGCTCCGGGCTATTGGGGGGGATCCCACGGTGGAGGGGGCGGTTTCCCGAGCTGAGTTGTGTTTACATGGGATGATTCAATTGGGAGGTCAGATCCCCCCCCACCCCAACCCTCCCCCGCCAGGGGGGAGGGAACCAAAAACCCCCTCCCCCCTGGCGGGGGAGGGTTGGGGTGGGGGGGGTGGCTCCCTGGAACCCACAGCACTCACCGAAGCCATCGCCCGCCGGTATGGTAAGGACCGCACCTTTTCAGTTCCCATCTTGACCTTTTGCGCTTTGGCCGGGCAACTTGGTCCGGAGGAGCAAGCCTGGAGGCTGATCCCGCACCTTCCCTTTGAACTGGCGGCATTCCCTCAATCTTGGTTCCGCTACATCCATCTGCCTGTGGTGAGTTATGCCCTCCCCGCCTTGATTGCCATGGGCCAGGTGCATCACTATCGCCGCCCCACACGGAATCCCTTTGCCCGCCTCCTTCGCACGGTCACCTGGGGATGGACTCTCCGGGTCCTCCAACAGATTCAACCCCCCGGAGGAGGTTTCCTCGAAGCCACCCCATTGACCAGCTTCGTGGTCATGAGCCTGACCGCCAGCGGCAATGCGAATCATCCAGTCACCACAAGGGGAATCACCTTCCTGATGCATTCCATGCGTGAGGATGGAAGCTGGCCCATTGACACCAATCTTGCCACCTGGGGAACCACCCTTTCCATCAATGCCCTTGCAGCGGGCGGACATCTTGAGGATCATCTCACCCCTAAAGAGCGTAATACCCTCCGCGCTTGGTTGCTCAAGCAACAATACCAGATTCGTCACCCCTATACTGACGCGGCGCCGGGTGGGTGGGCCTGGACCAGCCTCCCCGGTGGTGTTCCCGATGCCGATGATACTGCCGGTGCACTCCTTGCGCTCCACAACCTCGCGGGTGTGGATCAAGAGGTACTCACGGCTGTCAATGCAGGAGTCTGCTGGTTGTTGGATCTCCAGAATGCCGATGGAGGTATCCCCACCTTTTGCCGTGGTTGGGGATATCTCCCCTTTGACCGGAGTTCTCCGGAATTGACCGCCCATGCCCTGTTGGCCTGGGATACCTGGCGAGACCGGCTCGCACCGGATCTTGGTGTTAGGATCACCCGGGCATTGGAACGGGCAGTACAGAGTCTACGCCAACAACAACATCCGGATGGTTCCTGGATTCCTCTCTGGTTTGGTAATCAGGCCGCGCCCCACGAGGAGAACCCGGTCTATGGTACCGCACGAGTCGTCTCGGCGCTGTGTAAACTCAAAGGCAGGGAATCGCAACCGGTTCCTGAGATGCTCATGCGGGGAGTTGAGTGGCTGATATCTGCCCAAGATCAGGATGGCGGTTGGGGGGGAGCATCCGGAGTGGCTCCTTCGGTTGAGGAAACCGGCCATGCACTCCACGCCTTACTGGCGGCCTATGAGAGGGAAAGGACCTCCGGTTGGAATGGTCAGAGCAGGGGAGCGCTTGAGCGAGCTATCGGCCAGGGTCTGCAATGGTTGATTCATGCGACAGATCAAGGGAACCATTTTTCTCCCGCGCCACTTGGTTTGTACTTCGCCAAGTTGTGGTATTCCGAGCGGCTTTATCCGCTAATCGCTATGGCGGGGGCGCTGGGAAATTGGGAGCGGGATACCGAGTAGCTAATTCATTCGCGTGAGGCTTTCTTGACTTACGTAAGGACGGACTAAGGTGGAGAGATAGAAACCTGCAATCGCTGGAGAGATCCAGTAATTCCTTACAAGGAGGCTTGGTCTCATTCCCTACTGTAAGAGGTTTTTCAGACTTATTTGGCGCGTCATCAAATACAGTATCTACCTGCTTGTCTTCATTGTGCTTCTTGGATTGGTGCTCAATCTTGTTCTCCCGGGACCCAAACGATACGAATTGAGTGAACAGGACTTGAGAAAGCTACCCCTTGTTTTCCCCATCTCTACTGAGACTGAAGGCTGGGTGATGCGTGTTCCCGTGACCTGTTCAGGTCACACTCGCCCATTTATGGTGGATACCGGAACAACACAGACCGTATTCGACCTCTCGTATAGGGATCTGTTAGGGAAACCGGTACACCAAGGAGAACTGTTGGACTCTATCTCAGGGGTAACGCGGACCATTGACCTGTATCCAATCCCTGAGGCGAACCTGGAGGGAATTGTGTTGAATCCCTCCGGCCTGACGACATTAACTGATCTATCATCAGTGAGTGACTACGAGGATTTCGACATCGGCGGCTTACTAGGCCAGGATTTCTTGTCGGGTTTCACGGTTCAGTTCGATTTTGACCAGGGAGAATTGCGTCTCCTGGATCCAACCACTCAATCAAGAGATAGCTGGGGCGAAAAATACCGGATGCGGTTTGACCGTCTTGAGAGACCTAAGGTTTCCGGAATACTACAAGACAGTACTGAGACCTCATTTACCATTGATACCGGATCAGTTGTGAATAACTTACAGAGTTCTCTCTTCGATGCCCTTGTCCGTGATGCGAGTCTTCCGGTTATCTATAGATCTTCTCATTCCGAATCGGGTGTCGGTGCACGCCGATGTATCCGAATACCCAAACTTACTCTTGGCTCAACTGAGTATCATGACCTCCTCTTTTCAGAAGGTAGTACATCCACCCTGGGGATGCCATTTCTCTACCGGCATCTGGTCACTCTCGATTTCCGCCGGGAAAAGATCTATTTGAGCCCTGGGTCACACTTTGATGAAATGGATCAGTGTGACATGAGTGGCCTTTATGTCAGAAGGCTCGATGGCAATATCACGGTGACCTTTGTGATTCCAAAAAGCCCAGCGGAGGAAACGGGCCTTCAGCAAGGTGATATCATCGAAGAAATTGATGGAATCGAGGCTTACAAGTATACAGTCCAAGAGATCAGGCAACTCCTGCAATCACAGGTTGGCCGCAAGATCGTGATGAAGGTCCACAAGGATATGGGTCTTGTGGATGCAACCATTGTTTTAAGGCGGCAGCTGTAAGATTCCCCGGTGGTGGTTCCGCTGACAGAAGAGGTCTTTTCACTCTCACGTGAGTACATTCGAGCCGGAGTTCTCCCAGATCGTCACCGGAACGACTGTCTACACGTTGCCTTCGCTACAATAGCCGAATGCGATTTCCTCTTGAGTTGGAATTTTCACCACTTGGCCAATCTGC
>CAYRBI010000023.1:0-22079 GCA_964422415.1 uncultured bacterium
AAAGAGAGAAAGGAATCTCCATGAACATCCTCATCCGCGCTGCGTGTTCGAGCGATGCCAGTACAATTGTGCAATACAACCTCAACCTGGCGCGTGAAAGCGAGGGACTCGAACTCAATAAGGAGGTTCTTCAGGGCGGTGTGGCACGCGCTCTGGAACGGCCTGATTACTGCCGCTATTTTGTGGCTGAGGTGGATGGCAAGGTGGCCGCGCAGACCATGCTCACTTACGAATGGAGCGACTGGAAGAACGGGATAATTTGGTGGATCCAGAGCGTGTATGTCGCTCCCGCTTATAGACGCCATGGAATTTTCCGTAGGATCCTCGAGTACCTAGAAGGGTTGGCGGTTGAAGAGGGGGATGTGGTGGCCTTCCGTCTGTATGTCCACAAGCACAACCAAACGGCCATGGCAACCTATGAGAAACTCGGGATGTACCATCCGGAGTACCTGATTTATGAGAAGACTGTCTCACCCAGTAAGGAAGGCCAGTAGATGATCCGTGCGTTGATCTTTGATTTCGATGGCACACTGGTTGACACCGAGACTCCGGATTACCGTTCTCTGGCTGAGATCTATGAGGAGCATGGCTGCACCCTCCCCCTCGATTTCTGGGCGCTGGCCTTGGGAACCAGCCCCTCGCCGGTCGACCTGTTCGACAGCCTCGCTGAACAGATGGGCAAGCCCCTTGACCGCGAGGCCCTTCACCAACGGCGGATTGAACGTTTCCATGAACTGGTCTGGCAGGAAGGTGTCCGCGCTGGAGTGGTGGAGCTGCTCACAGTAGCCCGCGCGAAAGGGCTCAAGACAGCTGTCGCCTCCAGCGCCGATAGGAGTTGGGTCGACAGGCACATACTCCGGCTTGGAATCGGGGATCTCTTCGATTGCATCCGGACCGCCGAAGATGTCACACACACCAAGCCTTTCCCCGACTTATACCTTTCCGTGCTGGCCGCCCTGGAGATCTCCAACCATGAAGCGGTGGCCATCGAAGACTCTCCCAATGGCATCCGTGCGGCCAAAGCGGCAGATATCTTCTGTGTCGCGGTTCCCAATGAAATCACCCAAAGGCTAGACCTGAGCGCGGCCGATCTGCGGATCAACTCCCTGGCGGATTACCTGCTATAGGGGCTAGTACCTTGTTGACTTGGTTGGGCAGCATTTCCGACCTCATCCCCCCTACCCCCTTCTCCCAATCACACACACCTGTGCAATACAAGCGGGAGAAAGGGGAGCCACAAGTCCCCTCTCCCACGAGACGAGGGAGAATGCTGACCTACTCCGCGATCAACAGGGATATGTTCCGGCGTGGCAGGTCCTTTACCGTGACTCCCCGCATCTCCTCCCATTTGAGCCAGTCACCATAGTAGGGACAGATGGGACGGTCCGCCTCACGGACCGAGTTCAAGGGCACTTCATGGAATCCGGGGTGACGGACCAGCCAGGCCTGCATCCGGCGGAAGGCCGCATTTGCAGATACCGATGTCCGCAACTTTTCGAGCTCTCCCTCGGAAAGACCACTTTGCACTCTATCCCGGATACGGCTTAACTCGACTAATGCTGCCTTCTGATCAGCCGTGAAGAGGTCTCCCCGGAACAGGTTGAAGGTATTCCCCTCCAGGGTTCCATGGTTTACCCAGATCCACTTATAACCCATGGCAAGGATCTGGCTGGAGATAGCCTCCACGCTGGTGGCCTCACGGGCTAATGGAGCTAACTCAGGTCCATCAAAGTAATCGTTTCCACACACTGGCGAGTCAAAGTAAAAGGACTGCTCCTGTCCCAGAAGCAGCAAAGGTGGTTTATCTTCACCTTGCCTGGCCCGGAGGTTTTCCACCTCACGGATCGTGGCCACTACCGGAAGGCGGTCAGGACGGGTGAGATAGGCATCCGGAGAATGCCTCAATAGGATCGCCCCCGAAAAACGCAGACAACGTAAGAATGCTTCATCACATTGGCCGAGCCCCCACAGGACCAGCACCACAGTGAACGCCACTCCCAACCGGGATGCCCAAACACTCCCCATCTGGCTGAAGAAGCGGAGTTCTTTTTCGATCCCGAGTCCGATCCCCATCGCCAAGATCGCCCACAGGGGAATAGCAAAACGCGGATCCCGGTAGGTGAGTGCCCAGAGGAGGAAGATTCCCATCGCGAGGACCGCGATGAGAACGACTCCCCTGGGACTTGCATCACGGCGTAGACGTACTCCCCCCAACAATCCCAATGGGAGCAGACAAAGGAGAAGTCCACCCAAGGGATTATTTTCGAACTCCTCCGGAGCGAGTGTGGCCAGCAGTGGAAGGAGAAACAAGGAAAACAACTTACCGGAAAGAGAATGTGTCCAAAACCAGTTGAGATGCCCCTTCATACCCGCATGCCAATCGTAGAAGGCCTTCTGAACCGGAGCGAAACCATCTCCAAACCAAGTTGAAAGGAGTGGTGAGAAGGGATTACCAGTGGTGAGCCAGTTGTGAAGCAGCCAGGGACTCATCAGGAGCGGTGGGATCAGGGCATAAGCCAGCAGCATTTTCACATTCAATCTCCGTGCAACGCACAGAAGGGTTCCCCCAGTCATACCGAGAATCACCCACCAGGCTAGTCCGGTATACTTCACCATCATGGCCCAGCCCACGGCAACTGAGGCATAGAAGATCCATGAGTCCCCATTTCCAACCCACCGTTCTTCCCGCGAGTCAATTGGGGTGAGTTGTTTCCACACGAAATAGGCCGAAGACAACCATCCGAAGGCTGAGCCGAAGTCCACAAAGGCCCAGGAGGCCAGCACTGGGATGAAGGAGACTGTAGCCAGGAGCCACAGGCCCCAGGGGGGAGAATCTCCAGCGGAAGAGATTTCACTTCCCGACAGATCCCTTACCAGCCGTTCCCTGTCCCATTGCCGCAGCACCATGAGGCAGAGCATGAAGAACCACAGGTGAATGATCTTCCCACCCCCCACCAGACTGAGCCGTGCCTCCGCTGGACGCATCCAATCCAGCGAAAGGGGAAGCGCGAAGAGCATCTCCATCCCCAGCGGGAAGTGAGAAAATTGCTGGCCCTCAATGTCCACCCAGCCATGATGTTCAAGATAACGTTTGGGGATGGTCAGGTGGTAGCGCAGCTCATCGGAGTCATCAGGCGGTAGCGTGGCAAGAAGTGTTGAGGCTGAAAGAATCAGGAAGAGTGCGGAGTATAGCACCGTGGATTCCCGCCTTCGCGGGAATGACGATGAGGAAAACGGAGATGACGAATTTTCAGAAATCCTTTGGAAATCGTCATTCCCGCGAAGGCGGGAATCCATGTTACCCCTGTTGTCTATCAGGCTGTCCGGGGCCTGCTCCAGTCTACCCAAGTCTCTCCAAACCAAAGGCACACCCACGATTATCGCTAGGGCCACCATCAGCCAGAGGACTCCGGGATACCAGAGCCCCACAAGCGCCAGGAGGTAGAGTAAAACCGACAGCCCGACAGCGCCCAGGAGATTGGTTCGAATCAAATAGCCGCCGAGATTGTCTCCCTCCCCCCAATCATATGGCGTGTTCGAACTCTCATCTCCCTCCCCCCTGATGGAAGGAGTGTTGGCATGATCATCTCCCTCCCCCCTGGCGGGGGAGGGTTGGGGTGGGGGGGAATGAAATCCAATCAACCTTTGAATGACCGCTCCCGCCCCAGTCAACGCAAGAACTGTTCCCACCGAAACCAGCACTGGTTCCAAACGTGCCAACCAGTCCGCATCCCCATATGCGAACACCATCCGCCAAAGGGTAAGCACTAGCCCCACCCCGGGAAGCCACCCGGCCAACAACACATCGCATAACGGAAGGTTTCTAAGAGATGGGAGAATCCGGCGGATACCATACAGAATGCCGAACACAGCGAGAGAGAATCCCCCCACCGCAAGGATCGAGAGCCAGAGGTAGGCGCTCCGGATGTTCAACGGGAGAAGGGGAGTCAGCCCCAGAATCGTCAGCCCCTCGACTCCATACCGCTGGAAGAGGGCGGCTACAATGATCGCCGCCAGCCACAAGGGCATAATGAAGGTCCAAAGGGTCGATGTCTTCATTGGATCAGAATGTATTCCCCTTGATCTCCCAGAAAAGAAAGCCTAGAACGATAAAAGGAGGATAAAAAGAGAGATGGGGGTGTTCACTGTTTCCTTGGAGATTGAATCCACCGGTTCAAGACCCAAAACCACCTCTATTGATAAGGTGATGGTGGACACTGGTTCGGAGGTCACTTGGCTGCCTACAGAGGTCCTCAAGAGAGCAGGAATTCGTATCCGGAAGAAGGACCAAGGCTTCATTATGGCTAATGGTCTAGCAATCACCCGCGATATCGGATACGCCATCTTGCGATGTGGGGCCTTCGAGACCATCGATGAAGTCGTCTTCGCCAAAGAAGGCGATCTCTTCCTCCTCGGCGCACGAACCCTTGAGGGCTTTAACGCGCGAGTAGATCCATCCCACAAACGTCTGGTGGCTGCAGGTCCTCACCCGGCGGTAGGGAATGAAAAGTCCCACCAGAAGGGATAGGGACAGATTTGGAATACCCCAGGCTGTCTTTCAATGTCATTTACCGCACTTTGAGCACAATCTTCCCAAACTGTCTCCCGGTTTCCATGCGTGCGAGGGCTTCGCGTGCCTGATCCAGAGGAAACACGGAATCGATCACTGGTCCCATTTTGGCATTTGAGACGGCCTTAAGCATTTGACGGAAATCCTCATGTGAACCCATTGCCGAACCCAGGACCGAGAGGTGGTTCCAATAAAGAGCGGAGATATTCGCTTCAACCGTGGCTCCAGTGGTGACCCCACAATGGACAATCCGTCCCCCACGGCGTACTGCCTCGAAGTTGATGGGCCAGGTGGCAGCGCCAACGGTATCGAAAGCAATGTCCACTCCCCTTCCCCGGGTGATCTCCCTGACTGCAGCGGCCACGGCGGGAGTGGTTTTATAGTTGATGACATGATTTGCGCCGAGCTCACGAGCACGGGCCAGTTTCTCATCCGAGGAGGAGGTTACAATGACCTCCGCGCTGGCCAGCTTCGCCAGTTGCAGCCCGGCGAGAGCCACACCCCCACCAATACCATGAATCAGCACAGTCTCACCAGTTACTAAAGCGGCACGGTTCATCAACATCCGCCAGGCGGTCAGATAGGCCAGTGGTAACGCCGCGGCCTCCTCACTGGTTAAATGTGTGGGTTTGGGGTACAGGTTACAGGCAGGCACCGCCACCCTCTCGGCAAATGTGCCTGGACGTGAGAGGCCCATGATGCCAAAAGCCGGATCCTCACTCTGCTCCCCACGGTTGCAGTACTCGCCTTTCCCGCTACTCAGACCAGGGTTGAGAATGACCTCATCTCCCACCGCCAGATCTGTAACCCCTGCCCCCAACTCAGCGACGACTCCATAGGCATCGGAGCCCAAGACATGCGGATAATTGAACTTCACTCCAGGTCTTCCCTTGCGCACCCAGATATCAAGATGATTGAGCGCCGTAGTGTGGACCTTAATGACCACCTCGCCGGGTGCTGGACTCGGATCTGGAATCTGCTCCACCACCACCTGCTCATTCTCACCATGCGCATGGATGACTGCTGCTTTCATCATTCCATTCCTTGTTCAGAGACTATGCTTGTGGTGGCTCCCGCTGAGTCACCGGGGTGGTAGTGGCAATCGTTTCTCTCCACTCCCGGCGGATGTCTCTGGCTTTTCAGCCTTTGGCTTCCGGGTATTACCATTGGAGGAAACCTCCACATGAGATAATGAGACAGATGTCTCCGTCATCACCTTCGAGGACCCCATAGGCCCCTTCATGGATTCCGTGGAATGAGTTTTCCATTCCGCCGCCTCGATCATTTTCTTGGGGAGGCTAACCCAATAGGTTCCCTCCCGCTCAGTCAACTCCCAATTGCCACTCTCCTTGGTGGGAGTGATCTTAAAAAGTTCCTTGAAATGGATTGCATATTGAGTCTTTGCTCCCTCGGTCTTGGTGGACTCACAACGGAATGACCGTTCGAGTTCCTCCTTGAAGAGGAAGGCCTTGCCCCGGTCCGGGACCACCTTGAGTTGCCACTCCTCTCCGGGGCGTAAGGGTTTGTCCGGAATCACACCCCGGAAATCCATGAGATCGAAAACCTGGCTGGCCTGTTGGCCCGAGACAGGTTTGGGCAGGTCGACCCCCGGTTCGATCCCCAATGAAAAACCCATCGCCCAATGAAGGAAAAGAGGCGGGAGTAGCTGGCCCTGAAGGTCCGAGACCCCCATCGCCGGTTTCTCCTCTCTGATTTGGGTCTCAAACTGATATTGAAGAACACGGATGTTGAGATTGGCGGATTCATCCGCGAACTTCACGAATTCCACCCGTAACCGCCCAACATCCTTGATGCGTAGTCCCGGTTCCTGATCACTCTGCAGACGGGAGGTGCTTTCCCGGCTCCAGGCATAATCCTGAGGCCAGACCCATGGTTCCACGAAGGCCAGGATGTCCTCATACTTGGCTGGTTGGCCGGATGCCGGAAGAGGCAGAAGAAGAACCAGAAAGAGGATCCATATACAGAAATGGTTTGGAAAAATGAAGGAGTTCACCAGCCTGGCCCTTTAAACACCAGCCGTCCTGGCAATCCGGGCAATGACATAGGGTCCCTGGGGCATCACCGCGACAGAGGCCATCGGACCATGGCTCGCAAATGCCATTTTAAGTCCTTCATCAAGCGAGTGAATCTTGCACACTAGCGCCTTGCTGAGCCAATCCTCGGAAAGGTGATTCGTATAGACAAGGACATCACCCGCATGGATCAGGACATTGCAGTGATCTTGAAGCATCCATTGATCGAGTTGACGGTAGTCAGGACCCTTCAAACTTTCGAGAAGTTCCTCTGGACTCGTCATCTCATCCACCAGCTCCTGGAAAGGAGGACTTCCCATCCCCTCACCCAGATCAGCCGCGAGAATCAGAGTTCCCCCAGGTTTGAGAATCCCCTTGGCCGCAACCAACCCCTTGATGGCCTGATAGAAAGTTTGGTCGAGTGGGAAACCGCCGCCGCTGGTGACCACGATATCGACCGGCTCAGTGAGCTCCTCAACCACATAAGATTCCAATTCGATGACACCTGCACGGTGAGCCTGATCCAAGTCGCCCGCATATACACCCGAAATCTCCCGGTTTTCATTGAGGGCGACATTCACAATGAAATCAGCCCCCACACGGCGGGCGAGTTTCAAAGCGGTCAAATGAAACGGATTGTCATCCAACCGTCCCACCACGGTACGGGGATCCTGGATCATCCGGTAGCCATGCATCACTTTCATGGTTTCCAGTGAACAGACACCCGGAAGGACCGCTTTCCGCCCCCCAGAATAACCCGCCATCAAATGGGGTTCGATGAGGCCAGTTAAAATTTTCAGACCGGCTTCGTGGTAACGGCGGTCCACCAGGAGTGGAACACCCTCTTCAGAAACCCCCATATCGACATGACTTGCCAGATCGGTTCCCTTGTGATTCTCAACCCGGTAGGTGGATGCAATCGTTCCACCCACCAGTTCTGTCAGTTCGGCTCCCTCATTGGGACGGTGCATCCCTGTCGCGATCAAGATTAGGATCTTCTCACGTGGAATCCCCGCAACCTCCAGGGTGTGTAGAATCGGGGGAAGAATCACGGAATTGGGAACCGGCCTGGTTACATCTGAAACCACCACCACCGCATCCTGATGTCCTTGAGCAAGATCCAGCAGGGGCGGTGTTCCGATAGGAACGGAGAGGGCCTTCACCACCGCATCTTCGGGAGAACTCAAGCCCGGCCACGGACGGGTCCGGATCACCTTGACCAGGTTCTGATCAGGAACATGGATAGGGACAGTCCCCTTGCCGTAAGCAACCTCAATCCGGTGAGAACTCATAGGAGCCGGCCTTTGTTTTCATTGGAGTGGAACGCGCCCAAAGTCACACTGGGACATTGAGAAATCTGGACATATATAGGACAACCCATCGCCTCAGTTAGAAAACTTCCCCTGCTCGAAAAAGTGCCCCACATACTCAACCACATGGTTGGGCAAGAGACGCCTTATCAAGCCAAAGAAGATGTAACCCGTGATAATCAGAAACATGATTCCCACTGGGTCCATGACGATCAGGGCGAATATGAGAACCACCAGGATGAAGGTCGACAGAGGTTGAGTTTTGAAGAAGTCCGATTTCCGGATACTCGGATAGGGGATATTCGAAACCATCAGAATTCCCAAACCAACCACAATGAGCATCAATACCTTGGGAGGCAGGGAGAACTCATACTCCCATGAACTCAACATCAAGAGTGCCAGAAAACAGGCCGGAGAGGGACAGGGCAGCCCTTGAAAACAGGGCTTGTCGCTGACACCCGCCTGGACATTATACCGTGCCAGACGAAGCGCGACACAGACCACCAGGACCACACACATGGCCCAGTATTCGCGTGTCGGGCGGGCGGTTTGACCCTCAGCTAGGCGGAAATCTCCAATCAACAAGATCGCGGGTGCAATCCCGAAGGAAATGAGATCGGACAAAGAATCATATTGGAGGCCGAACTTGGTGCAGCTACGCGTGAGAACCGCGATCAGACCATCCAATCCATCCAGGAGGACCGCTACCATGATGAGCCAACAGGCTCGCTTCATGTCTTCATGCGTCCCCCCCAGGGAAAGGAGAATAGCGGATAAACCACAGACCATGTTCCCGGTCGTGATGATATTCGGAAGTAGTGCGATTCTTCTCATAACAACCTCAATTCCCGCTCAAGCTGCAGCCTTCATCCATCTCTGTCAAGTAGAAACAAACCATCTGCTCCCCACTTGTCATTTAATCCTTCACCGGTACTCCGGCAAATAGCTCCCATGCGCCGCGATAAGGTCATCACAGAGAGAGACGATTTCATCCAGTGTGAGCTCCGCCGCCGTGTGCGGATCCAGCATCGCCGCATGGTAGATATGCTCGCGTTTACCGGTCAATGCAGCCTCAATGGTGAGTTCGTGAACATTGATATTGGTGCGTGTCAACGCGGCGCATTGTGGTGGTAACGCTCCGAAGTAAGCCGGGGTAATCCCATTCCGGTCAGCCACACACAGGACCTCCACGCAAGAGTCGTGGGGTAGATTGGTGATCAAGTTCTTGTTCAAAACATTTCCACCGAAGGTGTAGGGAATACCGGTCTCGACCGCCTCCAGGATGTAAGAGGCATACTCCTCACTGCGCTTGTGCTCCAGGGGTTTGTCAGCCAGTAGATCCTCACGCATCTTCGCCCAGTTGGCGATCTGGTCCACACACCGGCGTGGGTATTCATCCAGCGGGATGTGGAAGCGTTCGATTAATTCGGGAGCCTTGGCCTTAATCATCCAGGGGACATACTCACTGCTGTGCTCGCTGGATTCAGTTACATAGTACCCAAAACGTTTCATGATCTCGAAACGGACCGCGTCTTTCCCGTTATAATCGGGCAGTTGGGCACGGCGCTTGATCTCGGGATAAAGGTCCTCTCCATGGCGGGAGATCGAGAGCAACCACCCCTGATGGTTAATCCCAGCGATCTTCCACTGAAGGTCATCCGAGGGAAGATCGAGCATCGCACACAAACAGGGCGCGCAGGCCTGAACACTGTGGCAAAGCCCCACCGTACGGACCGAAGTGGCGCGCAACACCGCACCGGTGAGCATGGCCATCGGATTCGCATAGTTGATCAATAGGACCTTGGGCGCCACTTCCTCCATGATCCGGCAGTAATTAAGAAGCACCGGAATAGTACGCAACCCCCGCATGATCCCACCGATGCCAAGGGTATCTCCTATGGTCTGGCGCAGCCCATATTTCTTTGGAATTTCGAAATCGATGACGGTGCTGGGCTCATAGCCACCCACCTGGATGGCATTGACCACATAATCCGCCCCCGCCAGAGCCTTTTTAGCATCAGCCCCGAGGAATGACTCAATCCGTGCCTTGGCCCCAGAGGTCCGCGCGATGTTCTCGAGCATCTTGCGGGAGTCCTCCAGGCGGATTGGATCAATATCTATGAGGGTGAACTGGGAATCCTTCAGGCAATCAGTCTGAAGACAGTCACCGATGACATTCTTGACGAATACGGTGCTCCCCGCACCAAGAAAACAGATTTTGGGCATGAAACTGGAACCTCCCGGAGATGACAAAGGTGGTATGATAGCAGAGGAATGCGGGGGGACAGAAGGGTGAGGGAGTTGTGAGGTTATCTTCTTTGATCAGAGACAACTAGATTAAACACCTTTCTTTCTAACCTTTCCAACCGGTGGACAACTTATCAATGGTGCGGTTAGTCCCTCATACAGGGGGAAGAGGAACTCCATCCTTTGCCGGTCGTTTTTAAAGGGAAGAGCGCGGTAACAGTGGTCCACCGCCTTGTCCAAACTCGCATGAGCTTTGACAAGTTTCGCGGGCATCACCTCAGGGTCATAGAGATCCGCCAATGTGCAATCGGGATACTCCGTGCGGATCTCCAAAACTTTTTCAGCCGACCGCTTAACCGCCTCGATCCATCGTGGGGTGGGTTTCTTGGGCCAAGGGAAGTTGTTGTAGACGAGCTTGTTGGAATACCGGATATCGGACTTGAGCCGTCCACAGACTTGCCGGACCCATGCCATGTGCATGGCCGAGGAAAGAACTCCAAAATGGTAAAGCGTGGCATTTGGAACAAAGAGGACCAGATTACTGCCGATGACACTCGCATCCATGAAACCAATCGGGATATAGCGCCGACGCTCCGAGGAAACAGAAGGAATGAGAAGGTAATCGCTCGCTGGTTGGCGGATCTCTCCAAATAGCGCGGGGGTTTCCGCGAGGTCCCTTGTGGTCTGCCTTTTGCTCTTGAGCCGATGTTCACGCACCTTGGCGATCCTTGCCATAACCTCCGGAAGATTGCGCAACTCCTTTGGGGAGGCATCCACCAGCCAGAGGCACCAACGTTCCTCGCCGTTGATGAACTCCTGTGCTCCCACAAAAGGTCGTATGAACCGTTCAGCATATGGTTCACTGTCAAGCAGCGCATCCTTCTCCTCTGTTGAGAGGATTAGGTTCCCGCCATCATTTGGCATATTCCCAAACACGATCTCAGGCACATCACACAAAGGCGTATTGCGGGAGGTAACCGCAGCGTCTCCACCCTCTACAAGGTAGGGACTGATGTTCCGAACATGCGCGGTAGCGCCATTCCCTCCATTACCCCCATACTCATAAATGCGTTTGCCGTTACGATCAAATGCACCGAATCCGATGATCACTACATGCACATGAGCTTTGCCACGTGCCTCACTCTCCCATGGAAAAGTACGGTGGCCGAAGTGGATCTTGATGCCCCATTCTAGAAAGAGCTCCCTCCACAAAATACCCGCCTGTTCGCCCTGAGTAATCGAATTGGTCGACACAAAGGCAACACTAATCCGTGTTCTCTGGATGTATTCGGCGGCCTTCCTGTACCAACACGTGACATAATCCAGAAGTCCATACCCCTTAGCCTGTTCCCACACAGACAGCACATCCTCGTTCTGATCTACTGTCATGAACTGTTTGCCAACGAAGGGCGGATTCCCCAAGACATAGCTGCATTCAACTTGTGGTAATACTTCCCGCCAATCCAGCCGGAGCGCATTTCCATAAACGATGGTGGGAGATTTCTTGAGGGGGAGACGGATATAGTAGTGGCCGAAAACTTCCGAGAAACGAAGATTCATCTGATGATCTATCAGCCAAAGAGCAACCTCGGCAATGAGCGCGGGCCATTCCTGGATCTCGATCCCGTACATGGCATCCACATCTACCAGCGATAGGTGTTGAATATCAAGTATCTGCTGCTTCCGCCCATGGAGGGCAAGCAACACCTCAATCTCCAAGAGACGAATCTCCCGGTAAGTGACCACCAAAAAGTTCCCGCAACCGCAGGCTGGATCGAAAAATCGCATAGATCCCAGTTTGGCGTGGAACTCAATTAGTTTTGCCTTGCTTCGTTTTATCTTTTCGAACTCTACACGTAGTTCATCCAGGAAAAGGGACCGGACCACCTTCAGAATGTCCCGCTCCGAGGTGTAATGCCCACCGATCTGACGCCGTGCACGGGGTTCCATCACCGATTGGAAAAGAGAACCAAAAACTGCGGGAGAGATCCGGCTCCAATCAAAGTGTGTGCACTGTAGTAGTGTCTTCCGCATCTCACTGTTAAATGAAGGAAAGGCTAACCGTTCCGCGTAAAGCTGGCCATTGACATATGGGAAGACCGCGAGGAGTTCATCGAGGTTTTTCTGCCTTCGTGACTCGGGTGTGTTCAACACTTCGAAGAGGTGGGAAAGCCTCTCACCCATATCCGAACCATCCTTGCGTGTGCCATTCTCCAGGAACACCTGAAAGGCACTCCGTTCGAAGATACCGGTATCATCGGCAAAAAGGCAGAAGAGGACCCTAACGAGAAAACGTTCAAGGTCATGCCCACTGAAACCACCTTCCGCCAAGGAGTCATGCAGGTCTCCCATGATCTCAACAGCACGTATGTTGATGGGGTCTTCAGGCTCCAGTTTGTGTTGCTTATATCCGGGGATGAAGGCAAAGGCATGGACATGACGGTGGAGATCCGCAAGAGGGATGACAAGGCTAATCCCCTCCTCCAAATCGTGGAGGCCAATCCGCGAAAAATCAGAGACAAGAATGTACCGGGGAGATTCTTCTTGACGTCCCTCTCGTACAAGATCTTGGAGATACTCGACCGCCTGTGTATGAGCCCGGTCAAGGTCTTTGCCTCGGCTCTTGTGTTCCGCAATCAGAACACCAGCCCAGAAGAGATCGATATAGCCGTATTTCCCCGAGATCCGTTTGACTGGCTCCTCAAAGGTGGCCACAGTCCGTCTTCGGATTCCAAAAACATCGAAGAAGGCATCCCAGAAGGACTTGGCTTCTGCCTGCTCGCGGGCATCACCAGCCCATTCGCGCGAGAAAGCAATGGCTCTGTGAGTTATTTCATTCCAGGAGAGAGGCATAGTGGAATAGATCCATGATAAAGGTACAACATCTCAAGGTGGAAGGTACAGGAGTCGCAAATGAAATAACCATTACCTTTCCTGGAAATTTTTAACTTCGGATATGGCCCTAAGTATCAGTCACTCCACCCAGAACTGACGTGTCTCTCCCTCCTTCATGGAAAAACCCACCTTCCCATCAACTGGGATCAGGGGAGCATCGCCCGAGAGCGGAACCAATTTCTTCTCCGGGGGAAGGGTCAGGATCTTCTCTCCAGCTCTGGTGGCGGTGACCGAAAGGAATTCATCACTGGGAATAACAACATCATCCGAATCCATCCAGACCCAGACTCCCGCATCACGCAGGAGGTTCCGCAATAGCTTCGCGGGACAACCAAGGGATCCGATGTAATAGCGCTTTGCACCGTTATCCTCCCGGACTGCCGAGGCGATGCTGCCATCTTCAAAGCGTGCCAGGGCAGTGATCCCATCACCCGGAACTACCGTAAAGCGGGGTTTGAGGGGGATATCCTGTCCATACTTGGTTTCTTCAAGCCCCTGTGTCAGTGGAATTCCCTTTTCAAAGGAGACAATTCCTGGCCCTTCGGCTGTCTTGGCCGTAATTTGCAAACCAGTAACTTGCCGCATGTTTTCCACCGAAGCCTCTTCATCGCTCAGGAATCCGCTGCCATAGAACCACACTTGAGTCTTCCCCGCTGAGGCCTCCGCAATCTTCGCCCGTTCCTCTGGCGACAGACGGAAACATCCGATGAAGAGAGTTGCTTTAGGGAGTTCCACACGGCTATTAATCACATCGCTCAATAGGTGAATCCGGAAAGGAGCGCCCATCCGGTAGAGATCTTGGCGGAAATTCGCGCACAACAAGCGGGTGATCTCCCACCTTTCCGCTAGCGAGAGGAAACTCTTCTCATCGATCACCACCGCTACCTCTGGGTTCCATTTGGCGGGTGTGCCCAGGGTTTTCTGATATGCTGAATGAAGATTCCCAATATTGCGCAAGAGATTCTCCGAATTCAGCCATCCCTCATTCATGAGATCCATGTACCAACAGGCCAGACGTCTGGGCAGGAGTTGTGCGAAATTACGTTGATGAACCCATTCACTCCCCTCAGGGGTGGAAACCCGTCCATAGGGATCACCCTCTTTGGAAAGATATGTGCGCGTATCATCCTCGTTGAGCCAGAGCTTTCCCGCGGTACGTACCGAATCCACTGGAGCCATGAAAGCGCCTGTCCCTCCCAGCGCTCTGTCACCATAGGAAATCGGCGAACAGACGATATCGACATCGGGAGATTCCAGCAGACGGGCCAGCGCCATGTGTCCGCTGTTTTGGGGTCCCGTGGGAATCCCAGAGATTTCGAAGGTGTAACCATAAAAGAAAGCCACCAGTTTTTTCCTCGTGGTTTCCTCCTTGATGGCTTTCGCAAATTGCATCAATGGCTCCACCATGGCTACCTGCTGGAACTCTTGAAAATCAATCAGGAATCGTTCCGTGGTTGGATCCCGGAAGAGGCCCTGTGTAGCGCTATCCCGTTCGGAGGCTGAGGGAACGCGAACACCTGCTGTGGCTAATTGGGGTTGAGACCACGCTTCAGCTACTTTGCCGATGGTCTGGTATTTGCCGATGGCCCACTCGGAGAATCCCTTCCGGAAGGCCTCCTCAAACCCGTGATGCACATTCTCCCAGGAACGCATGTAGAACCATTCACCAGTGTGCTGTCCACAAGGGTGATATCCCACCATGGACTCCCCAAACTTCTCCTCACAGTGACGGACCAGCGCGCGTAGGTGTTGAACTCCCTCGCGGCGGTAGGCCTCGGAGGCCATGCTGGCCGCGCGTCCATCCGGGGAGGGTTTTCCATCGCTGTATACCATCTCATCACCGGGATGCTGGGCATACCACCAGTCCGGTGGACTGACCCCAAAACGGGGTAGCATGAGCGCCTTAGGGTCGGCGGTCAGGACACTCTGTAGAGTGGAGTCAACCAATGTGAAATCAGGTTGTTCGCCAGGCCTGGGCCAAGGCATGGGCAGCGAGAAGGAATGCAGATGGATTCCCGCACCCACAGCCAGACGTGTCTGTTGCGCGAAGAGCGAATCCTCTGGATGGGAAGGATCCGCATTCCCCCAGAACATGAGCGGGACACATGGTTCACCATTGATGAAGAGGGCAGGTGAACCCAGGTGATCCCGCACCTCGGCGGTGAGCGCATACCCCGGACCACCAAGAAGTAATGTTTCAAGAAGCACAACCCATATCAGCCATCGACTGGTCATCATGACCTCCTGTGACACCGGGTGAGTAGACTCTCGATAGAACCGCATTCGCGCGACTGACGAGATGAACCAAATCCTATGGGAATTGTCATTCCCGCGAAAGCGGGAATCCACTGCCACACACATATTCAACGAGCACACTTAGTCGGCGATGGCGTATTCGAGATAAGGCTTTGAAACAGTTATCACCGGATCCTCAGGGCTCCTGACCACCCGGCCCTGGTCTTTCTCATCCCGCTGGAAAGAAAACTCTACAGCGACCTTGACACAGGGACATTCGGGATGCACGAACCGGACCTCGCCAGCAGTAGAGAGACCACCATCCTGCGGAAACATCTTCTCGATCTCTGACCTCTTCATTCCAGGTTTGAGTTGACTGAAATCTTTCAGACATTTCTGAACCCAGGCCGTATAATCGAGTTGTACAGGTTTTTCAGTGATGGCTGCTTCTCCCTCACCACCGCTGAGGTAACGTGTGATCTGGTAATCCAGGATGTCGCCCTCTTTCACCACCATCCCAGCAGGAGCGGGAAACAGGATGTTAAACTCTTGGGTTTCCTTGGTCTGCTGCAGTGCCAGAACATCCGATTGAATCTTTCCATACCAGCGGTGTACCTTGAGTTCATACAGGTCCACCGCCTTCTTCTTTTCGACTGGAGTCACTTGCTCGATTTTAAGACGGATGTAGTGGTTGAATGATTTTTCCTCGGGTGAGGTACTGCTCGTTGAAGGCTGGGCTATGACCGGGGTGTCATGTAATCGGACAACTCCAAGGAGAGCAAGAAGAAGGACAACGATAACTGCTGCCTGACGGTACCACATGGTATACCTCCTTGACTCGTTACCGTTCTGATCGACCGGTATGGATACTCAGGAGCCGCCTGATCTCTCGGTGAGAGATTCCTCCCTTAATGAAGACGAGTATAGTCAGGGATTATTAGGGTAGAAGTTTTTTTGCCGAAAAGTTTCCGGAGATCACCCCGGAGACAATCCGGAGTGAGGACTGAACCGGCTGCTTTGTTACCGTTGAGAGGTCTACTTTGGGAAAAGTGAAGGGTTGGTGGCGGTGGGACGGGGATTCGAACCCCGGGAGGACGTAAGCCCTCGCCTGCTTTCAAGGCAGGTGCCTTAAACCGCTCGGCCATCCCACCACGGGTGAGTATACCCATCCGCGTTGCTTTGTCACCCCACAATCGTTCTCTTTCAACCAGTCTGGTTTCCAAGAATCCAGATACACTTTGATGGTTGACTTGATTTTATTCACAGCTATACTTGTGAAATCTTATGGCCGCACCTGTGGATAACCGTCCCTCTGCCTCACGATGGCTCGACCCCCAGGTGGTTTCCTCCCTGGAGTCGCTCGAATTCCTCGCCACTCAGGTGGTCGAGGGCTTCATAACCGGTTTGCATACCAGCCCTTATCACGGATATAACCAGGAATTTGCCGAACACCGTCCCTATCAAAGTGGGGACGAATTACGGTATCTTGACTGGAAGCTTTTAGGGCGGACGGACCGCTTCTATGTCAAGCAGTTCGAGGCTGATACGAACCTGCGGGCTACCCTGGTCCTGGATGCCAGCGGTTCAATGGATTTCTCGGGAGCCGATCACCCTCATCTAGAGGGCGGGCATCCCACCACCCATGCTGGATTGACCAAGTTCGATTTCGCACGACGTCTGATCGCTTGCCTGGCATACCTGCTTATCCGTCAACGTGATGCCACAGGTCTGGCAGTGGTGGATCAATCCATCCGGACCTATATCCCCGCACGTGGTTCGGCGGGACATATGCGCAACCTGATGGAGGCCCTCGATCAAGCAACCCCTACGGGTGAGACTTCGTTGGCCGATACTCTCTCTACACTCGCCGCGCAAATCGCACGCCGCGGGCTGATCGTGGTAGTTTCAGACCTGGTAGATGAACCGGAACGGGTTCTGGAGAGTCTGAAATTACTCCGGCACCGGAAACACGAGGTCATCGTGTTCCATGTCATGGACCGGCAAGAATGGGAACTCAACTACGAGGGTGGCATCCGTTTCAGAGATCCGGAGGGCACAGAGAGCATCGACTCGGACCCGGTACGGCTGCGTACCGGTTACCGGAAAGCGATCGAAGAGGTCCGCGATTTCTACCGGGAAGGGTGCCTCGAACACAAGATCGGATACGAGTGGGTTTTAACCGATACACCACTCGAGAAGTTGATCGTCGCTTTTCTGGGGAAGCGCCGGTCTGGCAAAGGGTAAAAGCATCACTTTCATTGTTCTCCTCACCAGCTGGGAGAGAGGATGGGTTGCTGGGCAAAGCACATGAGGGGGCTAGTATGGCGTACAGGAGTGGTTGGTATCTATCACTCGCTATTGTTCTGACTGCACACCTATGCGGATTATTCCTTTGCGGGAATGCCTTCGCGGACATCTTCCATCTGGCGGGCGGTAAAAGAATCGATGGGTTGCTCATCCGCGAGGACTCCACCACGATCTCCTTCGAGATGGATGGAGCCGGCCTGTGGACCTTGGACCGTCAAACCATTAAGAGTATCGAACGGGAATCTTCTGGACAGTATTGGATGCGTATCGCTGAACGCTACGCGGCGGGAAGCCAAATCGCCAAGTCACGTGAAGCATTTTTAAAAGCGGCGGCCTACCCGGACACCACCGGACATGCCTTACGAAGACTGAAGGATCTGGATCTTATAGAACCCACCCCCAAAGAGGCGATCGTGTTGTCTCTCAGTAAGATTGAATCAGCGGAACTCCATATTGATGCGGCCTCTGAAACAGTCGGCCAGATCTCTCTCGAAATGGATCAACCCCAGCCTCTCCCAGTGACTACTTCCGCACCCATCTTCCCGGAAGTGAAGATCGAGACCGCGTCTTTCCCATTTCAAACCGTTCCCACGACTCAGATTCGAACTCCATCCCTGGTTACAAATAAATCCAAGCCGTCCAATACAATCCATGACATGATCCGCAGGTATGCCCGTCAATATGGCCTTGACCCGATCCTGGTCCGTGCGGTCATTTCGGTCGAAAGCGATTGGAATCCCAACTGTACCTCCAGTAGTGGCGCTCAAGGACTCATGCAACTCATGCCCGCCACCGCCGCCAAAATGGGGGTCCGGAACGCTTATGATGTCGAACAGAACATCCGGGGTGGCTGTAAATACCTGAGCCTGATGTTCAAGGAGTTCTCCGCCTTGACACCCGCCGAACAATGGACCCACGCCATTGCCGCATACCACTCCGGTCCGACACGCCTGCGCGAGGTTGGCGATTTTCACCAGATCCCCGCCACCAACCGCTATGTCCACAAGGTGGCCAACACCTACCAGCGCCTCCACCAGAAGAAGACCGAAGAGGTGGCGTATCTGGGTGGGATGCAGACAAACAACATCGATTGAAACGGATTCCCCACAACTCAGTAGGACTCGAATCCTGTCTGGCTTCTTCAGCAATCGACTTCATCGAGGATGGCCTATGAACCTCGATGACAAGGCATTCACGCTGGCAATGTGTCCTTTTCAAAAGCTCTAGGAGATATTTGGCTGAAACCTGAACTCATTCGACCTCTATGAACCCATTGAATAACTCGGAGTTGTGAGGGCACTGTGGAGCTACTTTCGTCAGAATGACTATTTCTGATAGATTTCGCCCCATCCATCATTCCAGCTCATGCGATTCCATGACTCCACCCATTTCCATTGGCTGCTATGTAAAAAAAGGAAGGTCTCAGTGGATCTTAATAGAATCCCCAATGATGAACTTCGGCAGCCTGTTCGGTGGGTGTGGGAGTTGGGGTCAGAATCTCGGTTGGTGTCGGCGTTGGTGCAAGATCCGAACTTCTGGTATCAAGTGTGAAATACTCACTTGTTCCCGAAGCCAGATTTCCTGTAACCCCCAGTAAGGTATCAAGGGAAAAAGACGAGGAGAGACCACAACCTATTCCCCCAGCTGGAACCTCAGGTGCGACTCCACGAAGAGTATCCAGCAGGAACATAGGCGATAATCCCGTTCCCAAGTCCTTTTCCATTACTGCTCTTGCATTCTGAATGAAGACGGAAGCAGAACAGATAGCCAAAAACAGGAAGATCATCCTCATTTTCATGGCATGACTCCTTTTTGAAAAATAAGATTGTAATAAATCATCTTGAAACTACTGCAGGCGAACCACACGGAATCCGCGGTAGGGGCTTGAATTCTCCGTGCCATCGTAATGGCGGATCACCGAGCCGGCATTGATTGCATTGCTGCCCCAACCTCCGCCCCGGACCACACGAGAGCTACCAGTATCCGGTCCTAGCGGATTGTTCCATCCCCCGGAGGGAGTCTGTGAATAGTAGTTGCTCTCATACCAATCCCTACACATTTCCCATGCATTTCCGGCCATATCCATAACCCCGTATGGGCTTACACCAAGACCGTAAGCCCCCACCGGGGAGGTGTTTTGGTAACCATCTTGAGTACCAGTGATATTGGCTCGGTAGAGGTTGTCCGCCCAAGGGTCTTCATTCCCCCAGGGATAGTTTCTCTGGTCAGTCCCACGCGCGGCCTTCTCCCATTGTGCCTCTGTTGGCAAAGCAAGCCCCGCCCAATCGACAAAGGCCTGACATTGCGTCCAGCTCACATTTACAATTGGGTAGTTGTCATACTGCGGGTCGCTGGTGTAATTCGGATACACACCACTGGAAGATGGCATGAGAAGGCTGTTGGCGGAAGCATAAACTCGCCACTGAACCACCGTGATCTCGTATTTGCTGATCCAGTATTCATCCAGGTACACTGAGTGGATGGGCTGCTCATCCGGGTTAACGTTTGATCCCATAGAAAACTCTCCAGCCGGGATACGCACCAAGGTTAGGGAGACAGAGGAACCCGGAAGGTTGTATTGGATCTCCTCTCCCAGGTGACCATCATTAGCGAGAACACGCGCCCGCCAAGTGGTACCGTAGCGGCCGGGCTGGTCTCGCATGGCATCCCAGACGATGTGCTTCCCCGTCCCTGGGGTTACACCAATCCCAGCATCACCACTGAGGAGCTGCGGACGGAGGATCGCATCTTCAGGCGTGATGATCTCCACAGTGATCGTACAGGTGTCTCCATCTGGATCGGTGAGGTCGTAAGTGATGTCGACCTCTCTTCCCGTAGTCGTTCGCTGCACGGCTACAACATTTGTAACGATTGGGGCACCACCCATTGTAGGTCCGGAGAGGACCAGCACGATGACTGCCAAGTAAATTAACATAAGCAATCTGGATTTCGACATTGAAACCTCCCTCCTCAACACGACATAGACTAGCATGTGATTTGAAAGGTGCAGGAATAATACAACTATATCACAGATCCGATATCTCTTGTCAAACAAAAACTTCTGTCGAATATACATCTATTCCTGCATGAAATTGGTGGTATAGCAGCCTGTTAAAAAAAACTCGTAGTTGTGATGAGGCCGTGGAAACCCGCGAAAGCGTGAATCCACAGTCACATCCTTTTTTCAACAGGCTGCTAACCTTCCCCCACCCAGATATGGTAACTTGTCTTCTGATCGCTCCGGTTGGAAATGCGTTGACCTCCGTGTTTCCCATCCGAGAACCGGTTTCCTCTTATCCCAGAGAAACACAGAGGCTACAGCATGGCAATGAGACTCTTACGGCAGATCTTTGCTCCAGCACCCCAGATCGAACGGTTGCCCGAAGCGGAAATTAAACGGCTGTACCCGCGTTATCGCTGGCGGATCATGGAGTCGACTTATCTGGGCTATGCGGCCTTCTACCTCGTCCGCAACAACCTTTCCGTGGTCGCTAAAGATATTGAGGGGACCCTGTACTACCAGCACTCGGATATCGGCAGCCTTCTGGCCGCAACGGCCATTAGTTATGGGGTCGGGAAGTTCTTCATGGGAGCCATCTCGGACCGCAGCAATCCGCGTATCTTCATGGCCTTCGGAATGATGCTCACGGCACTCCTTAATTTCGCTTTCGGCTGGGTGGCCAGTTTCCCGGTACACCTGGCTCTCTGGGCACTGAATGGATTCGTGCAGGGCATGGGATGGCCGCCCTGCGGACGTTCGATGGGGCATTGGTTCAGCGAAAAGGAACGCGGACTGACTTTCAGCTTCTGGAATACCGCACACAATGTCGGCGGAGGTGTGGCCGGATACCTGGCCGCATGGTCGGCGGGGTATTGGGGAGAGTGGCAATACGCTTTCTTTGTTCCTGGTGTCCTGGCCCTGGCGGGAGCGGTCTATATTCTTGTCCGCTTACGGGATACACCCCAGTCAGTCGGCTTGCCCCCGATCGAAGAATACAACAACGACTATCCCGCCAACCACGGACAATATGGCGAGACCGAGCGGGAATTGACTTTCCGGGAACTTCTCGTGGATCAGGTTCTGACCAACAAGTACATCTGGCTGCTGGCCTTCGCCAATTTCTTCGCATACATCACCCGCTACAGTATGCTCGATTGGGGCCCCATGTACCTGCGTGAGATGAAGGAGGCGACACTCGAGGGAGGTGGTTTGGCGGTGCTGGCCATCGAGTTCGGCGGGATTCCCTCTACAATACTGTTCGGTTGGTTCTCCGACTTGATCGGCGGGCGCCGTGGCATGGTCGCAGTACTCTGCCTGGTACCGATCCTGGCAGCATTCGCTACGATTCCTTTCATCCCGGTCAAATATCTGTGGCTGGATATGACCATGCTCGCTATCATCGGCCTGTTCATCTACCCGGTGATCAACTTCATTGTCATCATCGCGCTCGATCTGACCGGAAAAAAGGCGATTGGCACAGC
>CAYRBI010000023.1:22179-51734 GCA_964422415.1 uncultured bacterium
ACTTCATTGTCATCATCGCGCTCGATCTGACCGGAAAAAAGGCGATTGGCACAGCCGCCGGTTTCATCGGCATGTTCGGCTACCTGGGCCGTACCGCCCAGGCAAAATGCTTCGGTTGGATGTTGGACTACTTCAGCGCCACCATGGGCAAAGAGACCGCTTGGAGCCTGGTGATCGCGGCGATCCTGGCGTGCACCCTGGCAGCGATTCTATTGTTGGCGTTCACCTGGCGGCTCAAACCAAGGGCGTAAGGGATGGGTTTCTTCGACTTGACAGAAGGCATATAGGTCCTACGCTGGAAGATACCGTCAGTATCATGTTGAGGAGCAATACTCGATGCCTATAAACGAACTCTGGTTGAAAGATGTCGGCCCGATTGATGAGATCACCTTCACCTTTGATCCCCAGGTAAACGTCTTCATTGGGCCAAACAACTCGGGGAAGTCGACGGTGTTGGCGGCATTGGCGGCACTCACGGTCCAGTCTTTCGAGTTTCCACCAAGGTTCGTTCACAACGGGTCCCAACCAGCATCACTCGTCACCTATACTGGACTTCAAGGCCTTGTAGGCACTTTTGAAGGTTCTCCAAACGACTGGGGTACCCGGGATCGTGTACTTGATCGTATGACGATGCGAATGGGCTTAGGCTATTCTGCTTATGTCCCCGCACTGCGGCAGAATTCCAATGCCCGGATAAGTGAGCATCCCATAACCACAAAACTTCTTCCACTAGAGGCCAATTTAGTAAAGTTCCATATGGATCAGGAGTTGAAGAATACTGAATCACGGTCAGATGAAATGATGGCATCTCTCCGCATGTCCTACTCAGACATGGAACGCCGGAAGGATTTGAATACCCCAACCTTTGAGGTTGCAACTGACGAAGACTTTCTTCGCCTCATTGTCGAACTCGACTACAGAAGTTACAGAGAGAACCGGCCAAGCATACGTAAAAGGATCAACAATGTTTTTACGGTCTCCTCGGAGATAACCGAAGGTTTTTGTGTTGACTTTCTGAGTGTTGACAAGGATGAACTTGGTCTCTTTGTAAAACTTAAAACTCCTGATGGCGAGCTTCCCTTCAACGCCCTGAGCCAAGGCACCCAGTCCATGATCCAGTGGCTTGCTCACCTCATTCTCGGTTATGCGTTGTATTATGACTTCGCTGAGGACTTCGCCGAGAAGCCGGGAGTGCTCATCATCGATGAGATCGATGCCCACCTGCATCCCTCCTGGCAACGGCGGATTCTCCCTACACTCACCAAGCATTTCCCCAACCTCCAGATCTTCTGCGCCACACATTCCCCACTCCTGATCGCGGGTCTCAAGGCAGGGCAGATCCAACTACTACGGCGTAAGGAGGGCGGAGGGATCAGTGTGACCACCAATGAGAATGACATCGTGGGCTGGTCCGCTGATGAGATTTTCAGTTGCTTTCTCGACATCCCCAACCCAACTGATTTGAAAACGGACCAAGACCTCCAACGATTGGAAGAACTCCAGTTAAAAAGGGAGCGTACACCCGAAGAAGAGAAGGAACGGGAGGAACTGCGTTCCGAGGTTCCCAAGGCACTGATGAATGCCCCGCCACCCAAACAAATCTCTGAATTGGTGGAGTCTCTTCACGAGATCCTCAAGGAGCGAGAGACATCGAAGGAAACCTCGAAGAAAGCAATCCGCAAGCATACGAGGAAATCTGCCTGATGCACTGGGTGGACAGGGGGCCTGAGCCAAACGGTTTGCAAGCGGTCAGGGATAAAAAGACCCCGGCATGGATCGCCCACTACCGTGACAAGACATGCCCCAAACCTTCCGATTCCGATTGGCGCAGGTTCGCTAGAGAACTGGGCGTACGATTTTCACAACTCTGCGGTTACTGCGAAGAATCCACCGAGGGCGAGGTTGATCATTTCAAACCCAAGAAGGTCTTCCCCGAATCCGTCTACGAATGGAACAACTGGATCTATGCCTGTCACACTTGCAACCACGGAAAGAGTGAGAAGTGGCCTGATGGGGGATATGTGGATCCTTGCGCAGTCCCAGTGGGTGAGAGACCGGAGAAGTTCTTTGCGTTCGATCTGAAGTCGGGATTCATTATTCCGATGGAAGGCCTTGCGGCTGATCAAAGCGAGCAGGCCAAGCAGATGATCAAGGATCTGAAGTTGAATGCAGAATCCCACGTAAAAATCCGCATTGTTTGGTTAGCTCTTTTTGATGAGGCTCTGCGAACAACAGACCAAGATGTATGGGAGAAATTGTGGGCCGAGTTCGCCCAACCCGGCATCCAACTCTCCAGTTGGTCCACTGCCATGCTCCTCAAGTACCGTCCATCCCCATGAACCACGTCCACTACCATTCCGATATCTCCCCCAATGCCACCGAGCGGGAAACCGAGTGTGAAGTAATCCCTTTCACCGGGGAAGTCCACCGTCATGTGGAACTCGTCCTCGATGGAAAGGTTGTCGGAAAACGGATCTACAACGAGAACGGCACCCTGATCCTTGAGGAGCCTCTTAAGGATGGCCGTACACATGGGACGAAGTATTGGTGGAATGACGACAGTTCGCTCCAGTTCTTGGAACCCTACCACGAAGGATTGGTGCATGGGACCGCGATCCAGTTCGACCCGGCTGGGAATGTGATTGGAACCTACACCATGATTCATGGCACCGGTTTCGATGTCTGGCGGCAACCGGATGAAGAAGGAATCTGGCGCATAGCCGAGATCCATTCCTGGAAGGACGGTAATCCACATGGATATGAGCGTTGGCTGAATCCGGATGAAACATTGTGGCATGAGCGCCATTGGAACAACGGCGAGTGGCATGGAATCGAACGGATGTGGGATGACACAGGAAAGATGTGCCGGGGTTATCCCCGCTATTGGATTGACGGCAAGAAGGTCAACAAGCAGCGGTATCTGCGGGCTTGCCATAAAGACCCCCACCTTCCACCTTACCGGGAGGAGGATGACGCACCAAATCGGACTTTTCTGGAGGAGATTGATATCAACTCCATATCACAACCTACTCTCATTCACTGATCTCAAGACCGCCTTCGAAAACCCGGGGAGAACCTGTCACCCAAAGAAATGCATCAATGCCTCTTTCCCAAATCATTCCGGTGGTAGGACACGGTGGGCATGAGGTATACTCACATTGGGAGCAGATGGAGTTGAGATATGGAAGAAAACACACTACTCGACCGGATCACATATAATCCTACGGTGTTTGGAGGAAAACCAATCATCCGTGGACACCGGCTCGCTGTTGAACATGTCCTGGGAATGCTAGCGGCTGGAGACACGGTAGAGACCATCTTGGCCGGATACTCATGGCTTCAACCAGAAGACATCCAGGCCTGTTTCCTTTATGCCAGCCGGATTGTTGGTCAAGAGAGGATTGAACCAGCGCTTGTTGAAAGCAGATAATGAGGATTCTACTGGACACCTGCATTTGGGGAGGTGTCAAACCGATTCTTGAAGCTGCTGGGCATGATGTAATATGGTCTGCTGATTGGCCAAGTGATCCAGGAGATGAAGCAATTCTTGTCACAGCCCACAACGAGAGAAGGATCTGTGTAACTCTCGACAAGGACTTTGGAGAGTTTGCCATACTCCATGGATTTCATCACCATGGAATCATACGCCTAGTGGATCTGGCTTCGCGGGAACAGTCTCAAATCTGCCTTCAAGTTCTTGACAAGTATGCAGAGGAACTACTCAACAGCGCGATTGTTACGAGCAACTCGTACCCGCTTCCGGATACGCCCCCCACAATAGATGTAATGAGTTTGCTCATCAATTCACACCCAACATGGATGAAGACTGACAGATCGAGATCTCGTGCTGGAATCGGAAGTGTTCGGGGATCATCCATCACAGAATCAACCCCGATTGACTCCCCCCTCTTCCCTCCCCATGATTCTACCGTAACACCCTATACCACTGAGAGGTAATGTTTCACCATGAGTCAACTCGCGCTGTTGGGCGGCACTCCCGCCTGTACTGAATCCTTCCCACGCTGGCCCCAATGGGGCGAAGAGGAAATGAGCCGTCTCAAAGAGGCCCTGGAAAGCGGTTACTGGGGTTTAGACTCCAAGATCACCGCCGAGTGGGAGGAACGGTTTGCCCAGATTCAACGCGCCCAGTATACGGTTTCGGTGGCCAATGGCACGGTAAGTCTCATGGTGGCCTTGCGGGCTTTGGGCATCGGACGGGGAGATGAGGTGATCGTCCCCTCCTACACCTTCATGGCGACCGCCGCTGGGGTACTGTGGTGCCATGCCATCCCGGTCTTCGCCGACATCCAGCCGGGAACCTTCAATCTCGATCCGGAGTCCGCGCGTGCTGCGATTACCTCCCGGACCAAGGCCATCATCCCAGTCCACATCGCTGGTTGCCCTTGTGACATGGATGCCTTCCGGACCTTGGCGGATGAAAAGGGGATCGCCTTGATCGAGGATGCCGCCCAGGCTCATGGCGCGGTATGGAATGGCAAAGGCATCGGCGCCATCGGAGAGATTGGCAGTTTCAGTTTCCAGTCCAGCAAGAACCTCGCCGCCGGTGAGGGCGGAATGCTGGTTACTGAGCGCAAGGACCTGTGGGAGATCTGTACCAGCCTGAAGAACTGTGGGCGCCGTCCCGGTGGTGCGGAATACGAGCACTACACACTGGGAAGCAACCTGCGCATGACCGCTTTTCAGTCGGCGGTATTATTAGCGCAGGCTGAACGTTTCGAGCGTCAGTTCACCGAACGCGAGAAGAACTGGGCTTTCCTCAAGTCCGCCATCGCGGACATCCCGGGCATCGGTCTCCAGGAACGGGATCCCCGTATAGAACGACATGCGCTCCATCTGTTAATCCTCAGATATGATCCAACGTGCTTCGCGGGACTGCCCCGCGCCGAGTTCTTGCGTGCATTGGAGGCTGAGGGGGTGCCCTGCCGTCCCGGATACCGCCCTCTTCACCGCGAGCGGGGCTTCCTGGATGATTCCCAGACCTTTCTCAAGGACCTTGGCCTTCCGGATTACGCCCGTCAGGAACTTCCAGTCACCGAAAAAGTCTGCGCGGAAACCGCTGTGTGGCTCCGTCAGAACACCCTGCTGGGAGGAACTACCAAGAGCGTAGAAGCGATAGCTGAGGCCATCCGCAAGATCTCATGTGGCGCGGGGGACCTCAAGAAGTCTCTTGGATGAGAGATACGGCTTACTTAAAAGCGGATGTTGAATCTGAGTTTCCACAAGGTCCCAAGCCTTAATGGACTCGATGTTGTGAAGGAAGGGTTGAAATCCAAACTTAAGATAGAGTTGGATGGCGGGAATGCGCGCGCTAGAGGTTACGAGGTACGCCTTGTCGTGAGATTGGGCAAGGCGTACCAACACTCTTGAGAGTAGAGGTTTGGCGAGTCCCTTCCCTTGGTGTTCCGGCACAATCGCTACCCAATGAACCCGTCCATACGGTTCTCCCTCGAAGTCCGGATTATACCAGGCTGAAGCGGTCCCAATGACCCCGCCCGCATCAGTCTCGATAAAGAAGCTACGGTCCCGCATCGATTCGATGTCAAAACCAAGTTCGCGTTGATAAAGTTCATCACTCACCTTGTTGAACTTGTCCGCAAGCTCATGGATATGCACCCAGGCCACCCCATCCCCCTCTTGGTAGGTGCGGATCCGGTAGCCCGGAGGTATCGCATCAGCTTGTGGAATGTTCTCGAGGTTGGGACGGATCATTAACACCTCGATGTTCGGTATCGCCAATGCACTCATTCGAAATTCCTCCTATCAAAGATCTTGCTCCACGTGCTAACAGCTTGTCCGCCAGAGTCGAGGCCAGCTCCATACGTCCACTCACGGGGCCCTCGGCACTCTCCTTCAAAAGTATCTTGCCTTGAAGATCGCCCACCAGAGCGGTCAGAGTCAAACGATCCCCGGTGATGACTGCATGAGCCGCAATAGGGCTTACACAAGATCCACCCAGGCCATGCACCACCCCGCGTTCAGCCTCCGCCGCCCAGCGTGAGGGGAGATGGTCGAGCTGGGTCAGGAGTTCCAGGAGATCTTGACGGCCGGCCATCACCTCCACCGCCACAATGCCCTGCCCAGCGGCGGGTAGCATGATCTCTACCGGGAGTGGGTGGATGAGTTGAGAATCCATGATCCCCAACCGGTCGAGGCCTGCCTTGGCAAGGAAGGTTGCCCCGGCCAGCCCCGAACGAACTTTAGCAAGCCGGGTCTCCACATTGCCACGCAGCGGCTCCACCCGTAGTCCGGGGTTGAGGTGGAGGACCTGGGCGATCCGCCGGGGACTACAGGAAGCGATGACTGTATTCTTGGGCATCGTGGCGATGGCTAGATTCTCTCCCTGGGCGATCAGGCAATCTCGTGGATCGGCACGCGTAAGGAAAGCCCCTAAGACAAACCGGCTGTCGATAAGCGTTGGCACATCTTTCAGGCTGTGGACCGCGATATCGGCCTCACACCGTTCAAGAGCGGATTCCAGTTCTTTGACAAAAAGCCCTTTCCCCCCTTGCCCGGCCAAAGGACCTTTCTGGTGCTTATCACCACTGGTCTGGATGATATGGAGATGTGTGGAAATCTGGAGGCTGGACAGACAACCGCAGACCCATTCCGCCTGCCAACGTGCCAAGGCACTCCCACGTGTTCCCACAATGATGTCCCGCATGTCACCTATCATTTGCTATGACGGACAAGTTGGGAAGCCGGAATACAACCTGCAGGGTTACTATGCGAGCCATGCTGTGAGAAAGTACTCAACAAGAGGGTGGTGAAGAATGTACCGTTGTATACTCATCTCTGGAATGGTAATCCTCCTGGTATTGTGCACGGGGTGTATGAGCATTGTGAACGGCGCGGCCAGCGCTGTGGGTGCGGTTGCCAGCACCACGGTCACCGCCGCCAAAGCGGGTGGAACCATGTTATCGGACGCCGCCACGGGAACCATGAAATACGCCTCCAGTGTATGGAGACAGTCCTCGGGGGGCGCCGCCCCTGAACCAATAGAACCTCCCATGGAGCCTTGAACCTCCAGTCTAAACCATGCAAGAACATGACGAAGTGTGTGTCTGTTTCCACGTATCGGTCCAGAAAGTTCGCAAGTTTGTCCGCTTAAATCATCCCAAGATCCCCTCCCAAATCGCGGAGTGTTATGGCGCTGGAACCGGATGTGGCTGGTGCATCCCCTATCTCGAGAAAATCCATGAAGCGGAGATGGCGGGCCGGAAGGTAGACTTGGAGATGCCGCAGGAGGAGTATCTCTCGCGCCGCTTGGCCTACCATTCGGAGTGTTCTCCACGGAAGCGTTTCTAGAAGCATTATCTCATAAAACATTACTCCTGCATCCACTTTCCATTACATCGCCAGTTATTCACCGTTGACCATTCCGTCCATAGGTTGTCCCCAAAAAATAAAGAGAGCTCCTTTTAATGTACCTTTAAAGTGTATCTCACCAACCTTCAGAAAAAAATTCTTGTACTCTCATATAATTTCTATAATATTATTCATATCATAAATATTATGAATAAGATAAGATGATTTAATTGGGTTTGAATCGGCCACCTTGTATAGACTGATGGGGACGAATATTAGCGAATACCCTTCAAGAGAGTATACAATGATGGATATTTAGTATTTTTCTGAATTCTACGCTTGACAAATTGGACCGGATCTTGATAATAAAAAGGCTGAAGACTGGGAAAATCTCTATGTGCCCCCTCTGAAAGGAGGGATAGTTTATGATGGATCACTCTGAGCGGAGAGCCTCCTCAACAGAGAGTGGATTCACTCTGATTGAGGTGATGATTTCAATTACTCTGACCACAATCGCCTTCATTGGGATATTCGCCACTTACACCACATCTCTGATTGTCCAAAAACAGCTCGATGAGCGCTCGCATGTATTGTTCCTTGTGCAGCAGACTCTCGAACAAGTACTCGCGGTGGATTATGCGGATCTACCGGTAGCAACGACGGTGGAAATCTTCGATGACGAAATTGATGGCATACTCACCATGACTAGCACGGTCTCAGCGGTAGTGGACACGGAGGTTCACGAGGCTTGGACACGGTTCTCCGATCCAACACCCACTCAGCACTATAAGCAAGTGACCATTTCAGCGAAGTGGGGGCCCGAAGGCACAGATGCCGAAAATCTGGAGACGGTGGAATTGACAACCTACCGGGTAGAGCGCGAGAACACTGTCGATTTCAGTGAGCGCGTTTCCAGTCAGTTGCCATGGGATTAGGTGAAGGGAGGATGATTATGATACCAAGAACCATTCACCGGCCTGGAGAGAGGGGTTTCACTCTCACCGAGGTGATGATCGCGAGTGGGATCGCGGGCTTGGCTTTCGCCCTTTCTGCCATGGCAGTCATGGGCTTCCGTTTCCAGGGTCAAACCACCTACGCCCAGCTTCAAACCCGTTTACGGAATCATAGCGCGCTGGAGAAAGCCGGACGCCAGATCATGCAATCCTCGCAAATGACGGTGGAGGAGGACGGCGATATACAAGTGGTCCACCTCTGGCATGATGACCAGGAGGTCTGGACTCCAGAAACCGTCGAGGATGACACCGAAGGAATCCTTTACCTGGATACCGCCAGCAACGAACTCCGTTACCGCCCGGATAAGAGTCAACCCAGTCAGTATGAAGTGATCTCTCAGAAGATTGATCAAGTTGAGTTCTGGTTGGAAGGTAAAGCTCTGTTTATGAAGTTGACAATGACATATGACTCCAATTTCTCTGGAGCTGAACGTGAAATCCTCGCCTCCTTTGTTATCAGAAATAATCCGAAAATCCGTTTAGGCGCCAGTAGTTAAAGGAGGAAGATGATGAACCTCAATGCCAGCCAATCCCAGGAGATGACTCCGCGGCATCGCTCCCCCCAGGTACGTGAGAGAGGAATCGCCCTGGCGGGAGTTCTTATCTTTACGGCGATCGCAGCTTTTTTCAGTGCCGCTGTATTACATGCTTTATCAGTCCACTCCCGCATTGTGCAGGATAAATCCAATCACACACGCGCGCTCTATTTAGCGGAGGCTGGACTCAACCGCGCCGCCGAAGCTCTCTGGGTGGGGTATCTGAATTGCAGCCCCTTGCCCAGCACACGCATGACATGGCTGGAGACCCATTACGCCGATTTCAATCAAACCAACAAGGAACTTGGCGAGAATGGCGACACCTACACGGTACAAGCCCGCCGGGTCATGACCACGGATAATAGTGAGGAACGCTTAATAGTGTTTGAATCTACGGGCATCGCGCAGGGAGGCGATGAACCAGCCGAACGCTCCATCACCCGTGTGGTCCGTTATGGCCACGACCAGGGCTCCATCTTCGACTACACCTACTTTCTCAACAATTTCGGCTGGTTCTATGGATCCGGAATCACCGCCAATGGCGAAGTCCGTGCCAATGGAGACTTCGAGTTTCAAGGTACTCCCACAGTGAATGGAGATGTATATGCGAGCGTCAACGCGGATGTGGGGGATGGAGCCGCTGGAGAGGTGATCGGATCCTACAACTCCTGGAATCTTTCGACCTACCGGACCAAAGCTGCCAGCCAACCCACCTGGCGTCCCACACGTCCAGAGTTTGAGTTTGGCTACAGTGGCTCATCGGAGCAACTTGATTACCAGGAAGCCCTGGAAATGCCCTATCTGAGTGATATCAATCGTTTCGTTACACTCGCCAACGCCAAGGGCGGAACTTTACAAACCACTGTCACAGCCTCGCCTGCCACGCCAGTGACCATCAATCAAGTTATCACCGGTCCGATCTTCCTGTATGGCACCCCAACCAATCCCATTGTCATCGATGGCCCCGTGGTGGTACTTGGTGATGTCGCTATCGGTGGATATGTGACCGGTCAGGGGACCATCTATGCGGAACGGAACATACACGTTGTAAATGATATTATCTACAAGAAACCCCCGATTTATGACAAATCTGAAGGCGCGGATCCTGCAACCAATGCAGCGTATAATTCCACAGCCGATTTTTTAGGCATGGCCGCGCGTGGGAATATCATCCTCGGCGACTACACGAGCTCGGATTGGACCTCCAATGTGACGCCGTATATCAAACCCACCTTCACGAAATCCTATACGGATGAGGATGGGACCACCAACACGGGTAACTACACCTTGGTGGATGGAACCAAAGCCGATGGCACCAGCCGCAAGAAATATGAGGGGACCTGGAGTAACACTAATTTCCAGAAAATGGTGACACTCCTGAAGACCTTGCTGGGACGTTCCGATTCTCTTCCCCGCCGGATCGATGGTTTGGGTTATACCAACCACCTATATGCCGGGAGGGCCAATAACGCGGTATGGAATGGAGCCATCATGAGCCGCGATGAAGGGATTGTGTACAACGGAACCTGTACGATGAACTACGACTACCGTGCGAAAGCGGAGGGCGAGTACTACATCGACATCGACCTGCCCAAGGCCGCCAACGCGGAGCCGACTGTCTGGCTCGAGGGTCCCTATGTGAACTGGATTACCAAACTTGATCCCCTCGACCACAGCATCGAACACTGAGAATAATCTCAAGAACACGTGACTCATGGAGGCTGTCATGCACATTACCCGCCTGCGTCAACTATTCTCGTTGCTGGCTATCACAGTGGGCTTATCCACACTGTTTCTTTCCAATGCCAGCGCGATGCACAGGGCCCCTTCGGGGGCCACGGAGGAAGAAAGTAAGTCTTTCAAAGATCTGGTGACCGAAAGAGGTCTGGCCCGGGACCGTGCGCGTGACCGCCTTCTGGAGATGTCAAAACAAGTCGGCGATGCCTCGGTTACGGTTAAAATCCGGCATAAGGGAGATGACGAAGAAGCCGGAAGCCGTGGCCAGGTTGTCGCCGAAACCAAAATGACCAAGGAGGAATATTCAAAAACAAGCCCAAGTGAGCTCTACTCGAAGGTGAAGGCTAGTGCTGGCGCCACAGTCATCGATCGCCCCGCCGCCACGAGCCGTCACACACACGATATGGGACCCTCGGACCGTGAACGCACCGCCATATGGTATCTGGCGGGTTTCATGGGATTGGCTCTGCTTGGGTGGTGGTATATCCGCCGGATTCAACCGATTTAATCAGATCCGGATAAAGGCCTTATCCTGGTTGAGCCTCCACGCGACCGCATAACAGCAGAGATAGAATCCGGCAAACACAGGAAGAAACCAGCTAGGCGGGCTCGCGGAGGACAAGAGATGCTCATGGGCATCAAGTAAGAGGATGTGAAATATATAAATGACCAGGGGATTCAATCCGAATACTGTCAGGTGAGGGAAGCGGATCCCCCCTTGATCGCAGACCCCATAGAAAAAAGCGAACACTAAAAACGCCAGTCCAGTTGAGTAGAGAGTATATGGCAGGGTCATGTAGTATTGAGAGAAGGGCCAGAAGGTCTTCATTCCCGGCCATTCCATCCTGAAGATCCACCCCAAGAGTGACAACCCCACTCCCCACATCAAGGCCTTGCGGAGGGTCTCTCCTGGTTTGCCATCCGCGAGCCAATCATATACCAAAGTTCCCAGCAGCAGACTGAAAACCCAGCTCAGCGGTCCCAATGGACCTCCATCGTAGCTGTGCTCCCTAAGGTAAGGGCCATACGGAGTCAAACTGAAGATGGCCTGGAATAACAGCAAGTAGAAGACAGCGGCGCCGGCACGGACCGGAGCGGACCGGTCAATGAACGGCAAGGCCAAGAGACCGGCGAAGCCGATGTCAACCAACGCATCCCACCAATCACGCCAGTCAAAGGGACCATACACGACAATACCAATTAGGGTCAGGACAATGTAGCGTCTCGCGGCAATCCAGCGCGCGTTCCAGATCCCCTCTTTCTGAACACGCCGTAGAAAGGATAGACGAAAACCAATACCCACAATGAAAAGAAAGAGCGGTGCGATAGTGTCCGCGTATGAGTAGCCTTCACGGTGATGCTTGAGCATCCAAGGCACTGCATCAAACTCACCCAGGAAATTCACCGTGATCATCCCCACGATGGTATATCCACGCAGCTGATCTACCGAGCAGAGGCGGGTGGGCTGCCCGGAGTGGGTCACTCCTGTCTATACCGCCCAATCAATGACACCATGGCATAGGCCGTGAAGGGGTAGAGGAATGGAAGAAGCGGAGCCCGGAAACGGGCATTGGCGAAATACACCATCAGAACCAGCGTATATAGGATGATGATCAGGAGAGGAAGTTTTACCCGCTCTCTTCGAAAACAGCTCCAGACAATTCCCACTATGGTCAGGTAGATGAGTGGCCATCCCCAGAACACCAACGGCAGACGTCCCTCTTGCCAAAAGGGTTTATTATACGTTGGCAGTTGAAGTTTCCCCTGAGAGTCTCTTACCGGCCAGAAACGGAGGACACGCCGTTGAGTTTCCCACGGCCAGGGACGATAGGGCGAATTCAAATAATTGAACCACTTCCAAGGTTCGATAGCACTCATGGCGGAGGCCGGAGCGATATACAGGTGATTCACCTTGGCCAAATCATTCATCAGATCTTCCCAGGGATGGGTCTTGATGAAATCGAGCGCGACCATGGTGAAAATCCTGCTTTCCACTACCTCATCATACGAACCACGCGCCCGGAGCTGTCCACGAATCCCTTCCTTGTTCCCGAACGAGTTGTAGCAGAAGCCTTCATGGTGCCCCAAGTAAAAGTTTACCCCCTGGTTGGTACTGACTGGTACCAATTGCCCCAGTACCGCCTCATTACGCATCGTCCAGAACGAGATGACGAGTGAGGCATACAACACCATCACGAAGGGTGGGGCGAAGGGTGAATCCAGCAGGCTGAAATGGCGCCAATCATCCGGTGGGGGTTTGTAGTATTTTCGGCTCGCACGGAAATACCAATAGGTTCCGCCCAGTAGGATTGGAAGAAGATTGGGACGGGTAAGAACTCCCAGGCCACCTATAATACCAGTCAGTGTCGCCATGGGCAGGCTGGGGCGGAAGATACCTCTTACGAGCAGGTAGGCCCAAGATACAAAAAGCAGCGTAAAAAGGGTCTCTGTCAGCATCTGCCCACAGAAAAAAATCGAGGTTTCATCAAAGCAGAAAAGCGCCGCCGATATGAGAGCAATTGTCCGTGCTCGCGTTTTTTTCCACTCCATGCCGCAACCTGGTAGCTCTGGATTGTCCAAACCTGGAGGAGCTGGAGCGAAGAACCAGTATGTGAGGAGATAGATCAAGATAACGGTCAAGAGGCTCATCACGCATTGTGTGAGATAAACGTTAAAAGGTTCGATGCCCCGCCAGAAATAGACCGCGGCAATCCACAATGGATATAGAGGTGGACGGTAGGCTTGATACAGATCCGACATGATCAGCCCCTTCCCCTCCAGGAAGTTGAGGGCCATCGCCTCGTAGTCGGCCATATCCGAGAAAGGAGGGGTATCGATCAGCCGGATATACGCAATTCGTAGCGCAAACCCGAGGATCAAGATGAGTAGGAGCACACGGGGTTGCCACTTGTTCCCGGGAGTAACCGGTATAGACGGGACCTCAGCATTCCCTACTGACAATTCAGCCTCTGTAACCGGCGGAGTCGGAACCTCTTCAGGTTGGTCCATCTGGACACATTCGAGATCACCCGGTGAGGTGGACTCTGAAATGGGTTCGGGAGTGGTGGGTTCCGGCATGGGATCCATATCGGCTCAAGGCTAACAGAGAGGAACCTGTCTGGGAAGTTTGAAGTGCAACCATTTCTTCCAGATCAACCGTGGAAAAAACTCATCCAGAAATCCCAGGCTGGGAGCACCTGTGAGTAATCCACTATCACCGCATATCCATTCATCATCAGGCCAACAAGACCACATGCTGCCAAGACGGCTCCCACTGCGAGTGTTCGCGAGGATGGCTTGCTCAGACCCGCCAACAGAGGCATCAGGTTCACTGGCACCAGCGCCAACAGATAACGTGGCCCCGGGCAGATCCCACCGTGATAGTCCACATAACTCGCCACAAACAAGAGGTAACACAAACTGGAGATTAGAATTCCGCTCCAGAGTCCTTTGTATTCCTTCCATGATATGAGTAAAAAGAACAACGAGGGGATGAGGAGAGGATTGAATAAGAAAACACTCAGATCGTGGCTATACAAGAAACGTGGCAAGGAGTCGATCAGGAGCATATTGAAGGGCATCCGGTTGTAGGGCGTGGAAAACCAGGTTCCCCAGCGGTACCAGTCAAACACAAGCAGCCCTGCAAGACACACCAAGAGGGGAACCATCAGAAGCCCAACACCTCGCCCGGTTACTCTGGATTCTGTTCTTCTCATCGCCAGGAGACCGCTCAGAAGGAAACCAGGGACTACAACCAGCATGTCCATCCGTGTCAGTACCGCCATCCCCATCATGAGCGAAGCCATGGCGAGGCCGTTTGTAGATTCCCGCTTTCGCGGGAATGACAAATCTGGGCATCTGCCATTCCCCTGAAAGCGGGAATCCACAGCCTCGTTCTTGTTCCTATTTTCGTTGGAACCAGCGGAGTCCAGACACCACAAGGACTGAAAACACCAAAACACACATACAGCTGCCAAAGGCTGCGTGAAATAATCGCGGCTGTAAGGTAAGATCATAGTCGAGAAAGCAATCGTAAGTGACACTCCTAAAGCCCAAAAGAACGGGACCCCCCACCGGAGGGCGGTTTCAAATATCAGAGCCACAAGCAGGGCACTGATCCACTGATTTGTTCCGAGCGCGGCCCAATCCGCCCAACTGATTTGTGGACTCCACAAGTCGTTGGAACTGCCTTCAATCCAGGAAACCAACTTGTACATGGGAAGAGACACCACTGGGAGTAAGGGGCCATACAGGCTGTAATGGTTGCCACTCCTTCCGGGGCGGGTCACCAGACCCTCAGGAACCACGAGAGAGCCCCTGGACATGGCACGGACCGTATCCAGGGTGACCTTGCTGTCGATGGTCAGTGGATGACCGGGATGAAACGGCAGGAAAGCCAGCCAGGTTGCCAGAAAAAGGAGGATTGTTGTAGTTCTCAATGTTCCGCGAGCGTCTTCTGACGTGACAGAGTCTTCCCTGCAGTGCGGGGAGGACGAATATCCACCTCGAAGGCGGGTTCTGTTTCATAAATCTCAAACCGTTGACGGCTGTGGCCCTCCAGATAGATCGATTGATCCCAGAAATCCACAATGGTCGCCGTCTTTTTGTTCGGGTATGGACGCAAAACACGCCCGACACGCTGGAGAGCACGGGTTTCGCTCTTCCCTGCTCCAGCAAGAATAAGGACGTCGAGGGATGGTAAATCCAGGCCCTCATCCGCCAATGTCGTCGCAATCAGAATCTGATTCTTCTTCTGACGCAGCTGCTCAATGGCTTCATTGCGGACCTCGCTGGAATCGCGTCCATGAATAAAGACCGCGCCATCGATCATACCCTCGAGATTCCTCCCATGCTTAACCTGATTGACCAGGATCAGTACTGATTTACCCCGTTGCGCCGAGTGTTCCGCGACCTCCGCGATGAGTTTGTTTCTTTCTAGGTTCTCAACGATTTCGGACTGATATACACGCGTGTAGTTGCGGACCAATTTCTTAGCTGATGGATAAACTTCATACATGGTGATCTTGGGAGGAACCAGATATCCACGGTTGATGAGTTCGGTTGAACTGACGACACACAACTTGGGGCCCAAGGCAGCCTCGATCATTAGATCGGAACGGTCTGAACGCCAGGGTGTGGCGGAAAGGCCATAGCGATAGAAAGCATCCTGGAGTTTCATGGCAATCTCATAAAAACTGTCCGCCGGCAGGTGGTGGCATTCATCAAAAACCACGACCGAGCAATCCCGCAATGCCCTCTGAACCAATTCCCAATCCGATAGGGTTAACCGTTCGGAGGCATCATCACTCCAGATGGGAACCTCGTCTCCTGGCTCCTTCTTGATCTTCACATCCAGGGCACGTGCCGCGGTTTGAATGGTCGCAACCGTAATCTTCTCCACCCGCACAATTCCATCGCCTACCTGGCCGATGGGAACTCCCAGGATCTTCTTGAAGGACTCGATGGTTTGGTAGAGCAAGTCCTTGGTATGCACAAAAAAGAGGGAGTTAAGTCCGCGCGCGGCGATCAGATGAGCTCCGATCATGGTTTTGCCCGCACCAGTGGCCAGTTGTAAAATCCCACGCTCTTTCCTTTTCACGACCTCAAGGACCTCTGTCTGGTAATCCCGTAAAGGGGGTCCTTGAGGTTGGATGGGCTCCCCATGCCGCACATGAGTCCGTAAATCCTCAATCACATATTCATGCCCAGCAGTGGAGAGAATGTTCTCAATCTTGGAGAGAAGCCCAGTCGGAAAAGCTAGTCCCCCACGTTTGCGCATGAGCTTACGTTGACCATCCCAAATCCCGTCCTGGTACTTCTTGGAATACTCGGCGCCGACCACCCAGAAACTAGTGGCGTCCTCCACCGCCTCCATGGGGAGGTCATGTCCGCGAATGCGGGTGAAGGTGTTCCCGACAATCAGGAGGATCTTCCCGCCAAGGGCTTCTTCATATCCTTCCCGGACCGACTTGGAGATATCCTGCCATTTGACACCCAGAATCTCGGCAGCTTTCTTGGCCTCGGAGACAGGGATTTCCCATTCCGAGGTTTCTTTGTTCCATTTGCGGTCATCCAAACGCTTGATCGCCTCCACCCGCTCCTTCGAGTAGGGAAAGCGAATACCCACAAGCCCTGTCCCGCGGAGTTGAAAGGTGGTCATTCGTTCAGGATAAGAGATTCACACTGGCTTGTGTAGGAAGTCCCCTCGCTGAGCGCACTGGAACCCTTGTCTTGCTCCGCCATGTCCCCCTTCCTATCATGGTGACCGTGCTGGAAAGGAGATAACAGCGGATGGACAACATGTTACTGGGCTCGGCTCTTGGATTCCTGGGAGCCCTGCTTGTCGTGGGAGGGTTCATCTGGCGGAGTAAGAACACTCCCGCTAGCCAACCCCCTCAGACATTTGTCTCAATCGAGGGTATTCGCGCGGTGGGAGAACTCGTGGTGCTCAAGGTCTTCACTCAACAGATTATCACGAAAACTGACCATCTCTTTGGTGATTGGGGGGAGAAGTGGATGACTTGGCTGGTTTCCGCCAAGAAGACCGCGATGATTTTCGAGTTTGTGGTGGATTTCCGTTACGACCTGAGGAGCCCACTCTTCCTACCGGAGATAAAAGGCTCCAGTGTCCACTTCACCATGCCTCCCTGCTTTTACGATATTCAACTCAAAGATATCAGCATTTATGATGAGAAAGCATCGGCTCTAGCGCCTCTACTCCTACCCGAATGGCTGGGACAAGTTCTGGGGGGAAAATTTACCGAGAAGCAGAAGAACCAGCTCATTCGTGGCGCGCGCAACAAGGCCGAGGTCATGGCGCACCAATTGAGTTCACGCATCATGGGCGAAGTCAGACATAGCGCTGAATCGACTCTTTGTTCAATCTCACGTGGTATGGGGTATGCGGATGCAACCTTCTCGTTCCGGGAGGAGTCTCAGGTTCAGGGGACAATCGATATATCCCGCTTCGAGGAGTCGGTGTCGGGTGCGTTAGTGGAAGACAACTAGTAAAAAACCCCCCTCGATGGAGGGGGGTTTATTGGATACATCACTCACACCCCGGTACACCCATACGAGAAGGAATTCTCGTCTCAGAAATACCAGGGATTCTCTTCAATGGCGTTCAGGATTCTTTTTAGAGAGTCCTGAGAATCCTGTTTCAACAATCCGCTTTACAGACTGTACTTGCCTTTGCCAATCCGCTTGAACTCGGGATTGCGGCTCAGGGTACCTGTAACCTGCTGATGGAAGCTGGGGGTGATCTTGGGGATCATCTTCTTCTCGATAATAATGTCGCGGATCTCGCTGGGAGCAAGGGGTGCACCTGACTCCGAAAGGACGTTGGTAATTGCTTGACGGAGAGTCAATTCGCCGCTTTCCTTGCGCGGACGTCCACGCCTTGGCTGTAGTGTTTCAGTAGCAGCTGCTTCGGCGGTTTTGACTTTGCGCGGCTTGCCGGCACGCTTCTTTTCAGCCTTAACAACTTTAGCGGCCTTGGCAGCCTTAGCAACCTTGGCCTTGGGTGGACGGCCTCTCCGCTTGGGTGCGGCAGCCTCGGTTACTTTTCCACGCACTTTCTTTTGACGACCGGCGGCCACACGTTTCGCCGCCACTTTTTTAGCCCTGCCAGCGGCCTTGGGCGCCGGCGCTGATCCCATGACGACACCCTCAATCGCCATGATTTCCAAGCTCACTGTCTCCAACTCCGTTGTGAGCTCTACTTGCCTGGCCTTCAACTCCGGCAAACGCTCACGCTCCCGGAGCGCCACCTGTTCGTAGAGTTTCCGAATCTCAGATAACGTCATCTCACCAACCGAGACTGTTTTCTTTCTACCTCGTCTTGCCATGAATTCCTTACCCTTTCTACTTGTGTTATCGATGAGGTCTCGTAAAGCTCGCCGCAGTCCAGCCCATGTCACGATTACAGCAGGTTTCGCTCAACTGGAAAGCACATATCAAGATGCTACTAACGGCTCGCTTGTTATACTCATCTAACATGATTATTGCACCATGATGCAAGCATTTCAAGTAATTTACTGCATTCACAAAAAAACCACTACACACACTACTGGACCATTGATAATCACAGTACCAATATGGCTTAATCAACTACACCAGGTTATTACCTTTTACCGCTTGTGTTCTTTGAAGCCCGCTTGCCACAGTGTCGTTGTCCACTCACATCACTCTCTAGAGGCGTGTAATCATATCCATCAAATGGACCAGTGATATGTCTTGGAGGAAATGACTTCTCCTCCTATGATGCCTTTCAGTCCCTTGCTAATGGGAAGTAGCCGATTCCACCAGAAAGCCCGCTAAAGTGAGCCTTCATTGTTATACCCGGTCTTCAATGCGCGCTATTCATCTTCACGGATATTCCCATTATGTAATGCCATCTTATCCCCACCGGAGCTAACAAGATGCTGCCGCAACACCCCCTCCCCGAGTACAACAAAGCCCCATGTAAAACTCTTATTTTCACCTTGTTTTGCTTGCTCCAGCCTCTGAGCATGGCGGCTGAAACTCAACTACCCAAACAGTTGAATCCAATTCCCGGATTCACAATAGGTAGATCACAGAAGGGAGACTTGCTACAACTATTGTGTGAGGCTGAGGTTCACGACTGCACAAAGAATGGAGCTGTCTTCCGTTGTATTACTCCCGAGCGGAATCCCTATTCCAAAGTGTTCTGGTCATTCCGGTTCTCACACCCTCTTCCAGAGGATTGGACAACATTCGTGGTAGGGGTTGAATTCCTGGATGAGGGAGCGGGTGTCATCGAATCCGGAATCCTTGCGAATGACTCATTTAATGGAGCCTGGACAGCACCACAACGGCAGGTTTCCTATACCCGTCTCAACACGCACACAATACGCAAAGCTCTTTTTGAGTTTACTGCCCGAGCCCCCTTGAACTCGGAAACTGTTCATCCCCATCTGCGTTTCACGGGCCTTCAATACCTTCATTCCATATCACTCCATCGCTCATTATCCGACATGGAATGGGACCAAGCCGTTGCCTCAATTCCTGTTTCTGTTACTCCCATGGTGAGTCTCGAGCGCCCCATGGAAATCGTTACCACAGCGGGCATACCAGTACATGGTGCACCGGATTCCTTGAAAGGATCTCTGGAAAATATCCGCGAGCTGGCTCCCCTGGCCCGTGTTCTCGGTTTCACCTCAATTGAGGCCTATATCCCGTGGGACCAAATTGAACCCCAGGAAGGTCAGTTCGATTTCAGCTACTTCGACACCATCGCCCGTGAAGTGGGGAAATATGGATTAAAACTCTTCCCTCTTCTCATCGTCGGTTCCGCATATGCGCTACCCGAATGGTTTCAACAAAGCAGTGAGAATGTCGGCTTTGTCTGTCTGGAGCATGACCGTTCTAATCCTATCCAAAGTATCTGGAGCCCCTATCACAAACGGCATGTCACCCGAGTCCTGCAAGCTCTGGGGAAGCATTACGAACCGCTGAGGGTTTTCGAGGGTGTCCGTCTCGGTCCCAGTGGAAACTATGGAGAATCACAGTATCCCGCCGGCGGCAATTGGGGATATAAATCAGAGAAGATGCACATCCACATCGGTTTCTGGGCGGGTGATCCATATGCCATCCAAGACTTCCGCAACTACCTCTCACGGAAATACGGAAGTCTGACGAGTCTTAACGCAGCATGGCAAGAGGAGATCATCAGCTTTGACTCCATCAAGCCCCTTCTCCCCCTCCAGTACCAGTCCCTCAGAGCCCGGATCGACATGACCAGTTGGTACACTCAGTCCATGACCGATTGGTGTGAGTGGTGGGCTCTCGAAGCCCGCAAGGCCATGCCCAACACCAAGATCTATCAATCCTCGGGAGGATGGGGATTCCGCGAGGCCGGGACCGATTTCGTGGCCCAAGCCAGATCGATGAAAAAGGCGGGGGGAGGCATCCGTATGACCAACGAAACCGATAGCCTTCAGCAGAACATCTATGTCAACCGTCTGGCCGCGACCGCGGCACGGCTTTATGAAATCCCGTTGGGATATGAACCCGCCAGCTCTCACACCGCGCGTGGAGTGACCGGACGCATTTTTACCACAGTCACCACGAATGGAGAGCATTTCTTCACTTATTATCCCAACCTGTTCACTCAACCGGGTGCGATCGACAACTGGTTGGAAAATTTTTCCATGTTTGACAACCGTCAAAAGCCTTTAATCGATGTGGCCGTGTATTATCCAGAAACTATGAACCAACTGGATGATGGCGCTTTCCGCCAGCTCTACGCATGGGGTTTTTATCCCAGGGTTATGGAGGTCCGCCGGCACATCGAAGTAGATCACTTGGATGAAACGTTAATCCGCGAAGGATTTCTAGACTGCTACAAGGTCCTCATCTTTGCATGGGGCAATTTCATCGAAGCGGATGTCCTCCAGATCATGGACCGCTGGCTCAGGAGAGGTGGGACCATTGTGTATCCCTCTTTCCCCCGGGGGAGCCTGGCAACAGTTGAGGGTGACTCAACTGTATTTGACCTGTGGGAGCAAGGTGATACGGGTAGTGGAGTCTTCCGTCGATTTAATGGTGATATGGAACCTCCCTCTCTATATGGCGACTATGTGGAAGAAGTACTGCGAGACACACCTCAGTTGCATACATGGACGCGGTTGGCTCTGGAAATGAGGCATCCGGATAAGGTCTATCTGTCGGTTCAGGAAGATGGTCATCTCATGGCTATTAACTATTCAGATGAGACCGCGCATATCCGATTGGAAGGTGTCTATGAGGGAGATATAGGATCTTACTCAATGACCAGGTTTTCCCTCCCCCTCCTCCCTGTTAGTGGAGGGGCACCATAACTTGGTCACCCCCATATACTCACCCTTTGCTTCTTTTTTCCGTTTCTTCCTCTGGTGGAATGGAGTACAATTGTTTTTCAGGTTTGCGGGGCGGGCTCATGTTCCGTATGGAGAATGAATGTGTGCTCCCGAAGACTCTTGCAGAGGCCGCGCTTTGCGTGAGACCATATCACCCAAGGACTGACAAATTTGTAGAGTATGGCTCAAGGCAATCCCATGGACTCAAATCCCCGCCTTGAAGACCGTCCCCCCATGGCTGGTCCTCGTGCAAGTCAACCCCGCCTTATCCTGACAATTACGCTCACAATCTGTCTCCCTGTAGTTTTCATCCTGTTTCTCTCCCTCTGGATCGAGTCTGTTTTAAAAAACCGTTTGGTCCAAGACCGTATTGATGAGGTTTTCAGGGACGGTCAGGAGTGGTGGGGTAATTTTAACCAAACCATCCAGACCTTAGAGCGGAGTACACTTAATTTCGCCCGGCTAGTGGAAACCCGCATAGCGGCTCCTCCCAATGAGGATGACCCCGCTGCATTCGACTTGACCACCCGGCTGGAGGTGGACGGAACCTGGCGCTCCCGGCGCGAGGTTTACTCACCGACTCGAGAGGCGGGAATCTTCATTCCCCGCTTCGTCTCAATGGACAAGCGGATGAAAAGTCTCTTTTACCGGGCATGGCGGACGACTACCTCCTTTGGGAGCGGCGCGTTTGGATTCCCCATTTCGGATACATGGATTCTTCCCGCCTCCGGAGGTATCACCATCATCTGGCCCGACGAACCCGGCTTCGTGTACGAAGCAGAGCCTGACCAGGACTACTCCGCGACAGAGTGGATGACTCTGACCCACCCCGAAACAAATCCAGACCGGAGAGCCCGTTGGAAAACCCCTGCGATTGATCCGGTGCCCAATGCTTGGTTAATCAGCGTAGTTGCACCTTTTCAGGTCAATAACAAATGGGGTGGGGCGGTGGGACATGACATCCGCATATCGCGGTTTATGGAATATGCGGGACCTTTAACAAGAGTCGAGGGGAGCCACTTTACCCTTATTACTTCCGATGGCCATTTGCTTCTCTCTGATTTCCTGCAAAGAGAGATTGATCATGCGGGAGGAAAACTCCGGCATGATGGACTTAATGATATGGCTTACAGCGGCATCCTCCAAACCGCCCTAGAACACTCTGAAACCATGCAAGAAAAAGAACTACTCACCGAGGAATTTGCCGGCCAGATTGTCCTGGTGGGGAAATCCTGTGGACCGGGGTGGATCCTTGTCAACACCATCCCCTTGAAATCGATCACCGCCCAACTCCACCGTCCCTTTCAATGGTTACGGCTCATTGTCTTGGCCTCCTGGGTAGTCACCATTCTGGCGGTCATTGGAATCGTTCTTGGAGACCGTTACCGGAATCTCACTATCCAGCATGCCCTTCAGGAGAGTCAAGAGCGCCTGGAAATGGCTCTGTGGGGGGGGGATCTGGGATTGTGGGATTTGGATATCACCACGCGAAAACGGGTCGTCAATCAACGTTATGCGGAAATGCTTGGATACACGGTAGAGGAGGTGGAGAATTGTCCTCATTTTTGGGAGGACAAGCTCCATCCGGACGACAAAGGCAGGGTCATAGCGGCGTCTCAAGCCAACCTTGATGGAAAAGATGAGATCTTCAATGCGGAATACCGTCTCCGCCACCGGGATGGGAGCTGGAGATGGATCCAGGATAACGGACGGGTTGTCCAGCGTGACCATGAGGGACGTCCATTGAGGGCCTCCGGCGTTCATCAAGACATCACCGAGCGGAAACAAGCCGAGGAAACGCTCCGTCTCCGTGAAGCCACCCTCGCGGGAATCTTCCGTGCCGCCCCCATGATTATTGGTATTTGTATGGGCCGCACCATCAAGTGGTTCAACGAATACGCAACCATCCAAATGCAGTATTCACCGGAAGATCTTTCTGAACAGGACACGGAGATCCTTTATAAGGACAAAGAGGAATATGAACGGGTAGGAAAAGAGGTTCAAAGACAGATGTCTCTGGGCGATCAAGGATTCCTTGAGACACGATGGAAACGCAAAGATGGAACTGTCATGGAGATTCTCCTGAGTTTCTCCGCTTTGGACCCACTGGATGCCAGCAAGGGGACCATCTACACCGGGTTGGATGTCACTGAGCACAAGAGAGCGGAACGGGAGCTTCATGCAACCCAAGAAATGGAGAAGTCGTTCACCTCCAAACTGGCCTTGCTGCATGAAGTGAGCATGGAACTGAACCTTTGCAAGACCTTCGATGATCTCTGCCGCCGGGCCGTGGAACTGGGACGAGAACGCCTGGGCTTCGAGCGGATCGGGATCTGGTTTTCTTGCGACGATCCACAAATGATGAAAGGTTCCTTTGGGGTGGATGAGACGGGAGCCATCCGGGATGAACGCGCATCGATCGTTAAAATGGCCAATGAGTGGGGGGATCTGTTTGATGAACGCTGCCCCTTGATCTTATATACAGACGATAAGCTAAAGGATGATCGTAACGATGAGGTGGGACAGGGGAACCATGTCTTGGCCGGTATGTGGGATGGACATAGCGTGGTGGGCGGAGTGTCGGTTGATAATCTCATATCGGGCAAACCGATAACCACCCGGGATTGTGATCTTATACTTCTCTTCGCGAAGACTTTGGGACATCTCTGCACCCTTAAGCGTGCCCAGGAGAACCTACTTGAAAGCGAAGCAAACCTAGCCCATGCCCAAGAAATCGCCAAGATGGGTAACTGGGTCTGGGATCCACACACGGGCGCTGTCACCTTCTCAGATCAGACTTGGCGGTTGGTTGGCCTGGACCCCACAAGCTCTCCGCAGATCCTCCAAATTCTGGAGGCAGTGGTCGAACGGGAAGAACTGACTCGTCTTCGGACCCAGATGTGGCGTGCCGTGGAGAAAGGTGAAAACCGATTCGAGAGCGAGTTCCATTTCCATACACCAGACGGCGTAGTCCACTCGGGCTATGCACTCGCGGATATTGTCCGGGATGAGACCGGGAATGCCATCCGGGTCCGGGGCATCATACAGGACATCACCGAGCGCAAACACGCTGAGGAGGAACGGCGGGTACTTGAACAGCAAATCCAACACACTCAGAAACTTGAAAGCCTGGGTGTCCTCGCGGGTGGGATTGCACATGATTTTAATAATCTTTTAATGGCCATCCTGGGGAATGCTGACTTGGCTCTATCCTCACTCCCGGTGACATCTACAGCCCATGTTCACCTGGCTGAAATTGAGGGCGCCGCGCGGAGAGCGGCTGACCTGACAGGCCAGATGCTGGCATATTCGGGGAGAGGTCAATTCCTGATCGAGGAGGTCAATCTCAATGAACTCGTCACCGAGATGGGGAACCTCCTGGAGGCCTCTATCAGCAAACGAGCCCACCTGACATACGCCCTGACCGAGAGTCTGGCCGCGGTCAAAGCCGATGCCACACAGCTACGTCAGGTGGTCATGAACTTGATCGTAAACGCCTCCGAAGCGATCGGAGACCAGGAAGGACTCATTCACATCTCGACGGGATCCGTGAAAATTCCGGCGGGTAATCACTCGGACTATTACCTCGGTGATACCCCCGGCAAGGGAGACTATGTCTTCATCGAGGTCAGTGATTCAGGCTGTGGAATGGATGAAGAAACACGCAAACGTATTTTCGATCCCTTCTTCACTACTAAATTCACCGGCCGTGGATTAGGACTTGCGGCTGTCCAGGGTATTGTCCATGGTCATAAAGGAACCATCCAAATCCATTCAGAAAAGGGACGCGGGACCATTTTCAGAGTCCTCTTGCCCGCCCTCGACCGCACCGTCACACACACCACGCACGAACGCATGAGCATCCCCTCGGTTCCCGCCGGGACCACGGTCCTGTTGGTGGACGATGAAGAGGTGGTGCGATCTACTGGTGAAACTATGCTTCAACGAATGGGTTGCACGGTGTTACTGGCGGTGAATGGACGCGATGCGCTGAAGACTCTGAGCCAATCACCCCAACCAATCACTTGCATTCTCTTGGATCTGACTATGCCCTTCATGGATGGTGTGGAGACCCTCCGGGAAGTCAAAAAGACCCGGCCAGACATACCCGTAGTCATCATGAGTGGTTACACAGAGCATGACACCCTCCAAAGATTCGCTGAGGTGAGTCCGGATGGCTTCATCCAGAAGCCGTTCAACATGGGGGCACTCCAGAAGGCCATTTCCCAAGTTTTCTCTTCCTTGAGCTGAGTCAGATTGTTTCTGTCTTCTACCCCAATGGGGTTACTTACCCCCACCCAACGGTTCAGATATAATCCTCACATCGCCTTGGAATCCCAGTTCCAGGATCTGTACCAACTCATGACTACCAGAAGTGACACCGACGACATGCCCAACTTCCAAATACCAGACCGAAAGAATCCCGCATGGCTAAAACTCGACCTGTACTGTAAAGGCGTCCGTCTCGCCGAGGGTTGTTTCCCCCAAGACACCCAAGGAAGACCTATCCTGCGTACTCGCGCTGGCTTGGGAAGTGGTGTCGAAATCATTCTTCCGGGCAATCTGTGGACCAATGTCCCCGTCCTTGAGGAGTTCGCCACCCGTTCCCCCTATGAGCTCATTCGTGAGGGAGACCAAATCATTCTTACTTACGAGAGCGAGCCTCTCGTTCCCGTCACCATTGCTCCACGCCCCAGTTGGTATGACAAGACGACCACCTCCGGTAAACGGATGGACCGGATCGGAACTCTTCAGGGAACCTATCTCGGGATTTATCCGGCGGCGGTATGCGAATACTGGAAGGAAGTCCCACGTGTCAACTGCCGTTTCTGTTCAGTCGGCTTGAACCTCGGCTGTGATGATGCCGAAGTGAAAACGATTGATGACATCCTTGAGGTGGTCCATGCCGCGCGAAATGAAACCGGAATCACCTATGTGGATTTCAACACCGGACATTATACGGGTGAAACCTATCTAGATCTCCTGGAACCGATTATCAGACGCATCAAGAAGGAGACCGACCTTCTAGTCGGCATCCAAACCCCGCCCCACTCGGATCTTTCCCGCTATGACCATCTGCAAGCCATCGGCCTAAACCGGGTCTCGTTCTGCTTCGAACTTTTCGATCAGAAGGTGTTTCAAGAGGTATGCCCTGGTAAACACCGCGAATACGGATTGGAGCGCTATCTCAAGGCGGTGGAGTACTGCGCGGGTCTATCGAAGAAGGGCACTTGGAAAAATCCATGGGTCACCAATGGCGAAATCATCGTCGGGCTGGAGCCACCCGAATCATCCATCCGGGCCATCGAATGGATGACCTCCTTGGGCGCCATTCCCACCGTGTGTGTCTTCCGCCCGCTCATTGGAACCGATATGGCCGACTCACCACCCCCAAGATCTGAGCTTCTTTTGCCCATCTTCGAGCGTCTCTACAGCGCCTGCATGGAAAACCATCTCCCCATTGGGATCGCCCCCTTCATCAATGTCAGCCTCGTTCTCTTACCCGATGAGTGCCGTTTCCTGGGAGATAACCCCCACCGCTTCGCACAAGCAGAACGGCTACGCCAGTTGAAGGCCAAGGTCTTCGGGGCACAGTTTTTCCTGCGGAGAAGAATCAAGCGGATGCTGGGCAAGTAGTGTACCGGCTCAATCCTGTTTGGGGTGTGTCCCATCCATAATGACAACCTCAGGAGGAAGGTCTTTCTCTATTTCGAATGGCTTCGTGACCTTGGAGAGATCGTTGTCCGCCAGCCGGATGTTAGCTGCGGCCCCACCAATCGCCACGAAGGTTCGTGTGTTCTCCGGAACCCGGCACCGGGTGATGAGAGCATCGCTTACACCGGTTAGCTGTAAAGCCGGCGCCTCACCGCCGTAAGGCGGACACGAGACTCCATCAATATCGAGACGCTTGACATCTTTGCATTCAATACAGCTCCAACTCGGTTGTGATCCGGAAACCTTCTCGATGCCGGAGAGGTCTCCTCCCCGCCAATCGATGTGTAGGCCGCGGAGAGAAATACCGCTCGCGTGGCGGATGTACAGGTTGTAGGGGGCAAAGTGATGAAGACCGTAGTTGGGCAGTGGATCGGGCATCCCATTTCCATACATCTTCGTGCGCGGATACATGCTGTAACGTAAATCCTCAAAAGATATTCCGGATATAACACCCCCATCTTCACCAGATATGGTTCCTGCGCCATCCGTGCGAGCAACCATGTGACTGAGCACCACATCGCGGATAGCTCCGCCCTTGATCGTAAGAAAGAAGAAGGCTGAGCCTCGTTGCTCCATATTCACTGTAAAATTCGTGAAGGCCAAGCGTTCGATGTCTCCATTCTCCGCGGTCACGTTGAACACTCCGGAAGCATCCTCCACCGTACAGTTCGCGGCGGAGATGTCACTGACCTTTCCGCGTGGCATATCCGGAGGGAGACCTGGATCCAGTCCCGTGTAGATACGGAAAACATTGACACTTGTGTTGAACGAGCAGCCGGTGATTGTGAAGTTTGACGAGGGTCCGAGGTGATTCGGATCGATAGCGATGCAATCATCCCCACAGACAAAGTGACAATCCGTGATGTGAACATTCCGGCACGAGCTGAAATGAAAGCCATCCGTGTTGGGACCGGCTAGATCGTTCTTGACAACTGTGCCCTCGAAGCGCATTTCGTGGCACCCCACGAACCACCCGGCATAACAAGGGGCATCTTCGAACACAACACTGGATACGAGCGTGTTCTCACACTCCTCGAAAAGGATCAGAATTGGGCGGAATGCATTCGGTGTGTAGTAGTGCCATGGTGCCACGGTATTCCACTTCTCATAATCGCCCGTGTTCTTCACCTTCCAGAAAGACTTGCCCTCGCCCACGATCTTGCCCTGTCCACGTACCGCTATGTTCCGCGCCCCACAAGCACACACCACCGCATAACGGCAAGTCAAAGCATTCTCCCCACTGCTTGGTTGATAATGGGAAGCGCTCGACCAGTCGAATGCGGGATAGTCAGCTTGGACGGTGGAGGGGCGTACCACGGAGCCCGCGCCCAATTCCAGGGTCACATTATCCTTCAAGAACACACGCCCAATGACATAGTCTCCGGGTGGTACATACACGACCCCACCACCCGCCGCATGGCACGCATCGATTGCGTCTTGAAATACTTTGGTGTCCTTGCCGCCTGCCCCCTTGGCGTTGCCATCACGTGTCACCACAAAACGCCCCAGGTCATCCTTGACAATGGCAGGCTCCTGGGCAAACGCGGATAGACTCGAAAGGGTTAACAAGGCACCAAAACTTCTTCGCTTCATCAAACCACCTCCCACACCGCAACAATAGTATGTTGATTACACTTTGGGAGAACTCTACGCCAACCTGACCATTCGTGTGCCACGTTTACGGGACACGCTACTCACGCCATGGATATCGATCAACTGATTCGCAAGGCGGCGGATCTGGTTAATATCGCGGATACGGATGCTGAAGGTGAGAGTCGCCTTGTTATCATCCGTACTGACTGTGTGGCAGCCACGAATGTCAATGCCGTTGGAGGAGATGACATTGGTCACATCAGCCAGAAGTTGTTGACGATCTTGAGCGGTGAGGCATATTTCCACCTGCGAACCAGGTTGGCCATTGTCCTCCCAACGGATCGGGATGAGGCGTGCACGGTCACCCTGGAATTTACGGATGTTGACACAATCTTCACGATGGATGGAAATACCACGGCCACGGGTGACCAGGCCCACGATGTTCTCCCCTGGCACGGGTTGGCAACAACGGGCCAAACGGTAAAGCAGGTCATCAATATCGGTGACCTTGATAATCTCCCCAACAGGCCGTTTCTCAACCTTCTTTTCCTTGGCGCGAACCTTGAGAATGCGCATCACCACCTGCTTGGTGGCGATACGCCCGAACCCGATCAGGGCAAACAGGTCATCGAGTGTCTTGACCTCCATTGAATCCAGCATCTCACGGCAGAAATCCGAACCAAAAAAGACAAGTGGATTGACCTGGAGACGGTGCAGTTCCCGGCTGAGCATCACCCGGCCCTGCTCGATCAAGGCATCCCGGTTATTCATCAGGA
>CAYRBI010000024.1:0-50832 GCA_964422415.1 uncultured bacterium
TACCCCGACCAACACCTTTACCGAAGAGCCCACCGCGACTCCGACCGACACCCCATCGATCTGCGCCGATGCGGGCTACTATGTGATGACCTCTTTCGGTCAGCACATCCGGGTTGGCAATCCAGAAGTGGTGACTGGCACTACATCGGGCGAACCCGTCTTTGTGGACATGGAAGTGGTGGATCAGACACCCGCTAGTAGTGGTAATATTGACCTGGCTGTTCTCGATCAGACCGGTGTGGTTAAATTTATTGAGACTCCTGGGACTGAGCCAGCGCAAGATTTCGTTCTCAGTGCCACGAGTACAGATTTCCCGGGTGGATATGCGGTTGACTTCCAGATGAGCTCGGACGCCAAGGCTTTCTGGGTCCTGACAGAGGGCGGCGCCATCTATCGCGCGGGTAATGCCAATGTTGGCGGTACCTCGGTCACAGCTCAGTTGGGCAATGATGCCGCGACTCTCACCACAATGCTCCCAATTCCCTTCGACGCCGCTATGCGCAACACCCATATCGGTTCGCTAACGGATGGCTCGTCCATCCGTGCGGTGGCCTTCGCGGTTATCGAAACCACCGATAAGGTTGATAACGCTAATCCACAGGGCTTTATCGTGTTGGATTCGCAGGGTGGATCTTACCTCTTCGATGGGGCTGGCAACTCAATCCGTATGGGTGGTGCCGCCGGTACTGTCGATGGCGAGGTGATTCTCAATCGTTCGACCATCTACCCATTCTTCCCCGGTCTGGACATTGGGCGTGATATCGATCTCCATCCGTTGGGGACAGCTGCTGCTGGCCTCGTGATCTATGATGGATGGGGCGGTGTTCATGTGGTCCCGAACGATGTGGAAAGCCCGGTCCGCTTCATGCGGAACGAGACTGCCATTGGCTCGGGTGTCAACATCACCACCGTGGGTCTGCCTTACCTGATCATGGCGTTTGATGATCCCACCACCACGGCGGATGAGTCCGCTTCCTCCGCTGATGTGAATTCGATCTTCACTGACTTCGAGTTCTGCCAGGATGGTGAGACCGATGGCGCTTACATCATGGACAAGTTCGGTGGCATCTTCGCTTTCGGCAGCACCCGCGCCAGTGTGGACAGCACCGCACCGAGGTTCTCTAACAGCCCGTATTTCTATCCGTTTATGTGGGCTCAAGATATGGAACCCGTTCTTCGCTCCGCTGTCGTAACGGTAGAGTAGGCTATCCACGAAATGGAAACGAGCGAGGGGCTCCAGGGGGAGCCCCTCCTAAGTTTGGGCAAACTTAGAACAAAGGATCTGGAGCGTGAGCCTCGTGGAATGCAAGGTTCTCCTTCGGTCTCTCTCAAAGTGGGGAGGTCATCCGGTGGCCTCCCCTTCTCTTTTTTAGGGTCATAGGGAAACGGGGGTGTTGAGGTGCGAGGGGTCCTATCCACATTTCTGTCCGCTATCTTAATGTTGGAGGTTATTGGGGTTGCGGCTCTTTCTCAGACAGTGAGCTCGATCTGGGTTCCTGGAGAGAGAGAGAAGACAGAACTTATCATCAAGGAGGGTGATCCCTTTTCCAGGGTGGTGCAACAAGTAGCCGAGGTCACCAACCTGAACACACCGAAAGCTCTCTCCACCTATGGTTTGGCAGCTGGTCTGGACCGGAAGATCAAGAATGGCCGGTACCGGATCGACAAAAGATGGTCACCGGCTCAAGCCCTTGAACAGACTGTTCTTGGTCCGAATGACCCCCTCCGGATCAAGGTCTTGCCGGGTTTGACATTGCGGGATTGTGCAAGGGCGATACAACAATCGGGGTGGATTGAGAGTGCCAGTAGCTGGATCAATCTGGCTTCACCATCCACGGGAATTGTGGCGGCACATGGGAAGCCCAATTACGAAGGGCTTCTCGCCCCTGAAACCTACTTTTTCGATTCTCCCGAGGATCCGGCCAAAGTTCTGGAGAGACTCCATTCGCACTGGAAAGGTTTCATCACCCGGGTGGCTGGGACCGACGACCTATCGGCGCGTCTCCGGAATGGACTTTCTCTGTATGACTCGATCATCCTGGCCAGCATTATCGAAAAAGAGGCCGCCAAACCAGTCGAAATGGCGACCGCCGCGAGTGTTTTTCACAACCGTTTACGCAAGAACTGGCCCCTCGGTTCAGCCGCTACACTCCGTTACCTGATGGGTCCTTGGAAGGGCCGGGATGATCAGCTTCCCGTGGGAGCCAAATCCCCCTTCAACACCAACCGGCGTCCAGGTCTGCCTCCCACCCCCATTTGTATCCCCAGTGAGGCCGCCCTCATGGCGGTTATCTCGCCACCCGAGACAACCTATCTCTTCTTCTCCGGCAATGGGGATGGAGGGCTGGTCTTCAACAAGACTCACAATGGCCACAAAGCCTCTGTATCCAAATACAGAAAGAAATTGGAGGCTAAGGAAGCTAGGGCTCGCCAAGAGGCATTGGCGGTCTCAGTGTCTGCCTCCACCTCTGAAAATGCGGCTGTGTCCCAAGAATCATCCTCCTCACGTGGGCAGGCCAATTAGGGAGCTGTGTTTCCGCGATTATTGGTGTACACTATTTTTGCTAAGAGGAATAAAGATTCGGTGAATCTTTTTCCATAACGCCCTTCAGGAGGTCTCGTGTCATGGTCTCCCGTCAGTTGATAGTCATCCATTCCGTGGTGGTTGTCTCCCTGTTTTTCTTTGTTCCCTCCGCTTTTGCTCAGTATTATGGGTATTATCCCCCGGCGACACGAATGTTCTCGGTTAATGGAGTGGGTGGTTCCTATGGGTATTCCTATCCCATGATGAATCGTGGCTATTATCCCCCAAGTCCATACTACCCAACCAATCGGCCTCATACCGTCGATCTTGATCAGTACCACCACATCCAGTACAACCAGCCGGGCCGGGTGGGTATGCCGACTATTCCGAAGTATTACAACTCCAATCCCAATCCGAGAAGTCTGGCTTGGAGGAATCATAAATAGCGAACAGTTTGATTGGGGGGAATGTAAATTTCCTCTTGAATTTGGTGTCAAGCAGGTCTATTCTCCCCGTCGGGTTGATTGGGAATTGCCTCTCTTTTAACGAAAGGCCGGGGAGTCTTTGTGTGTAACTTTTTCGGGATGGGGGATACTTCCTTTTCCGGTGATCTGTTTTGAGTAAAGGCTTTGGTAGCCACATTGGGCGACTAAGCGGATGGCTTTTTTATGGTGAATTGGGCGGCCTTGGGGAATTAAGGGGAATAGGATGACTACCACGGAACCTGGCAAGTTGAGCCTTCACGAATCAATGATCTGGGAAGAGGGATTACGTCTTTTTGCGATAACGAATTTGAGCGAAGGTAATCCCTTCCGTAAAGAGATCGAAGAACAAGCTTCACGGTCTCTTCAGGAAATAATGCGGGTTACCTCCGCGAAACGGAATCCAACCGATTTCGGATCCTGATCCTGCCGGGTTTGAAGGCCATTATTCCTTGATCACCCTCGCCAAGGGTGATCCAAGTAGAGCTTTGGTCCCCCGCTGACAGAGCCATTCAGTCTTCCCGTGAGGGAAGATCATGACGACTGATGACCCGACTTTGAAATGGCCGAAGTCTTCGCCCGCCTGGTAATGCTGTCCCCGCTCGAAGGCATGGTGGATCCCGTTCACCATCCAGGAGCCAATCATCACCACCGCTATGGGAAATCCCCAATCTGTTTGGATCAATGTGCACAACCGTTCATTCAAGACATCCCCGCGCTTGATGAACAGTAAGGGCAGGGGATAACCGGCACGGTACTCATAGTCCATCACCTCGCCCGGGGCTGGAAACAACAGGAAGTGTAAGTCCAGAGGTGAAAGGTAAAGCTTAACCGCGACACCACCCGCGAACACTCGTGCCAAGTCCTGGTCTTTGAGGATATCTCCGATTTTAAAGCGCCGCGGCTGTCCCAGCACTCTCTTGTCTTCCACCTCTCCATCTGATCCGATCTCCATCAGAGTCTCCACTTTGGACTGAGCTGGACTGATGATCGTGCCGGGACTCACATCGATCTGTAGAGGGGGACGGCGTAGAAACCACCGGTTCACTCCCAGCCGGTCGGCGGTTTTCTCCACCCAGGTTGTACGTCCTTTGGCGCTGAATTCTGGGGGTCTGTTCAAGAGGATGTTGTGAGCCATTAAAGGGATCCCTTCAGATGCATGGGGGATGGTGGCATGAAAGCCCTAGAGAGGATTCTTCTTTAACGATTCAACGGAACGAACTTCTGGGCAGGGATTTGAATCGTTGTAGAGAGTACAATCCTTTTTCTGATTACAGATTTGTTCCGAGACCCCATCGATCGCTTTTTGGCGTAGCTCGGGATCAGTTTGTAGGGTCTGGATCAGGGCCAGGAGACGGTAACTGGTTTCCGCGGAGAGAAGGTGTTCCATCTTACAGGCATCCACCAAGGCCTGTTCCTCCTCAACGCCGAGGATATTCCGGAAGAAACTCTCCAGAATCAGGTGGTTGCGGACAATCTGGAGTGCAATCATCTCGCCCCGTGGGGAAAGCCTCAAGAAATGGTTCTCATCCTCATCGACAAAGCCCTTCTTCTTGAGAGATTGCAGGAAGGTTGAGGCGCTGCTGCGGCTGATATCGAGATAGGAGGCCACATCCACTACCCGCGCATATCCACGAGCCTTCAGGAGATCACGGATCGCCATCAGGTAGTGCCCCATGCTATGGGTTACCCCATGCTCATCGAATTGCTTCCAGGTCTCGGTGGTCATCAGGATCTCTTAAAACACTTATCATCTTATAGTGAGCATACCAGACAACAGGAAAGCGTGGGACCCCCTGAAGAGTCACTCTTCTGTGTGAGAGACATCTCCCCGTCCTCATGAGAAACGGATAAAGGTTAACCGGTTGATTACTTTGAACTCCGTATGATTGGGGGTGTCACCAGCTCTTCAAAGCCGCTACAATGAAAACCTTCATTGTGCATGGCAACAGGGGAACTATATCCCTGCCGGAATATATCCAGGAGGCTGCAGGAAAATGAGTGTGGTAGCGCAGGAAAACAAAGCCTATCCGGTCCTGGTGGACCAGCTACAGGCGAAGGGTGTGGATGTTGAGTGGGTGAAGGGTGAGTTGAAAGCACAGCGGGTCGAGACGCCCTCATGGGGGTATGCTGATTCGGGGACTCGTTTCTGCGTTTTCAAACAACCGGGTGTGCCCCGGACCGTCTTCGAAAAATTTGAGGATGCCGCGTATGTGCATGGACTGATGGGGATCTGCCCCTCCGTGGCGATCCATATCCCCTGGGATTTCCTGGATGACTGGAAGTCCCTCAAACAATTCGCCGATGCCAAAGGTGTCAAGATTGGCGCGGTAAATCCCAACGTCTTCCAGGACCAGGAATATAAACTGGGCAGCTTCGGCAACGAGAAGAAGGAGATCCGCCAGAAGGCATTGGATCATCACTTCGAGTGCATCCAGGTGATGCGTGACACTGGAAGCAAGTCGCTCTCGGGCTGGTATGCCGATGGCACCAACTACCCGGGGCAGGCTTCCTTCGTGGCCCGTAAGCACTACTTCGAGGAGTGCTTTGCCGAGGTCTATCAGCGGCTGAACAATGATGAGAAGTTTTTCATCGAGTACAAGATCTTCGAGCCGGCCTTCTATCACACTGACATCGCCGACTGGGGTATGTCCTCCGCCTTCTGCCGCAAACTGGGCGACCGCGCTAAGGTCCTGGTGGATTTAGGTCATCATGCCCAGGGAGTGAACATTGAACACCTGGTGGCTTGGATGTTGGATGAGGGCGATCTGGGGGGCTTCCACTTCAACAACCGTAAGTACGCCGATGATGACCTCACTGTCTCCTCAATCAATCCGTATGAAGTCTTCCTGATCTACTGTGAGCTGGTGGATGGTAAACTGCATCTCAAAGATAAATTTAAAGTTGATTACCTGATCGACCAGTCGCACAACATCAAACCCAAACTCGAGGCCATGATTCAGACCCTCTGGAATCTCCAGACCGCCTTTGCCAAGGCACTCATCGTGGACCGTAAACGTCTTGCACAAGCACGCGCCGATCAAGATATCGTGGCGGCGGAACGCTGCCTGGTGGAGGCCTTCAATGCGGATGTGGAGCCATTGCTTCAACAGGTTCGCAAGGAGATGGACAAACCGCTCGATCCATTAGCTGCGCACAAGGCCAGTGGATATCTCCAGCAGGCCATCGCCAAACGGTCATAACAGGTTTCATCCAGAGCCGGAATCCCCCTCACCCATAGGTGAGGGGGATTCCTCCCTGTTGCCTCACTAATAAAAATGTATCCGAAAGGGTGAATCGTTCTCTCAACAAAAAAGCGGTCATGGCCCCGGCGGAGCGGGTCCCTCCGTGGAGGGACGCATTCCATTGCGTCCCCATTCCATTGCGTCCCGGCGTATCGGAATGAATGTGTCTCGAATTGAAAGCCCCTTCCGGCATGGAATGCACAAGGCTAGACTCGTCTGTTGTAAGTCATCTGACTGAAAGGGACACACAAGGCCTTGATGAAAGTCAGGATTTGGGGGGTGCGTGGTTCCATCCCGGTTCCGGGTCCGAGCACCCTACGCTATGGTGGCAATACGCCATGCGTACAAGTCGAAGTCTCACGGCAGAGTGGCGCTGTTCCCACTTATCTGATCTTTGATGCCGGATCTGGAATCCGTCTCCTTGGGAACCAGATGATGAAGGACCTTCCGCCTGGTTCTCCAGCGGAGATCCATCTGTTGCTCACCCATGTTCATTGGGATCACATCCAGGGGCTTCCATTTTTTAAACCTCTGTATCGAGCGGGATCAGTCATTTACCTGTATGGCCCCGACTATCCATCTCTGGAAAAATTCGTCCAATACCAGATGTATCCGAATTACTTTCCCATCTCGATGGATCATTCCGATGTTAAGGCGGAAATCAAATTCTGTCCGCTTGAGGAAACTCCCCTGCGGGTGGGGAATGCTATTGTCCGTCACCGCACGGTTAATCATGTGAGTGAAGGTACGACACTGGGTTACCGGGTGGAAAGTCCGGAAGGAGCCTTTGTGTATATCCCGGATGCCGAACCCGTTGACTACCCGCCGCCAGGGAGTACCCGGCCACTCATGAATGAGAACCGTAAGGGTGAACGGGAATTGGTCGAGTTTATTCGTGGAGCGGACTTCATGCTCTTTGACTCCACCTATACCAATGCGGAGTATGAACGGTGCCGTGGGTGGGGGCATAGTCCGGTGGATTATTCCGTAGAGGTCGCCGCGAGGGGTGGGGTCCGGCGTTTGGGGCTCTACCATTATGATCCTATGCGTGAGGATGATGAGATGGACTGTGTGGCCGAAAAGGCCCGTCAGGATGGCTTGGCAAAGGGGGTGGAGGTCATTGCTTCTCGTGAGGGGCTGGTTGTGGAGATCGGGGTCTAAACCATTGGTTTCACGGCTCCTATTGAGTTTTTCATTCGCTCTTCTTGTGGCGGGCCTCATGATTGGCTGCGCCAAAACAGTTAAAGGACCAGTCGGCCAGGGGGATAAGGGTGTCGGCTTGAAGGTCCCTGTCCTCGACCTCTTCAAGAAGGACACCTATACACCTGAGTCGATGTCTCCGGACAACATCGAGCCTGAGGAACTCAATCCGGCCAAAGGTGAGAAAGAAAAGGTCCCGGAGAATGATCCCTTCACACGGTATGATGAGTCGATGAACTGAACTCAAACCTTGTAGGGAGGAGTACTATCGAGACATTGAGGTTGTTGATCTTTTCTCATCTTTGTGTATAGAGTGGGATGTATTGGCAGTGAACCAGTAGCCTAAGGTGAGTGCTCAGATGACTATGCCACGAATCGATCTCCATGAATTATCGGTCCGAGAAAGCGAGCGGGTTGAATGGAAACGTGATGTTGCCTCTGTGGATGATGTAATTAAAACAGCTGTAGCATTCGCTAACGATTTCTCAAATCTGGGAGGAGGTTACATTGTTTGTGGAGCTGAGGAGTCCGAAGGTGCAGGTGGATTTCCAAAAGTTGAATTTGTAGGCTTATCGTCGAGTCGATTCAAGGAAATCGAAGGGAAAGTCCTATCTGATTGCCGAAATAAAGTTGATCCACCAATTGTACCATTCGTTGAGGTAATTCCTACACCAGACCCAGTAAAAAGGGTGTTGGTTTTCTTGATTCCTGCCACAGAACAGGCGCATTCCTATCGAGGCTCTGGAAAAGATGTTTCCACATATTATATTCGTATTGGTAGGGAAACACTAGAAGCAAGAAATGGTCTGTTGAGAGAGCTTTTGGTCCGTAAAAAAGCTCAAGATCCATGGGATCGACGTGTTAATACAAACGCTTCCTTGTCCGATTTTGACCTTCTTACTTTTCGTGATTATTTACAGAACATGGGACTATGGGAGCCACAAAAACCACTTGATCAATATTTATCGCCTAGTGAGTCATTATCGGCATTTGTTCCACCACTTACGGTTGCACAAAAGCTTTCTCATAACTTATTGCCCAGAAACTTTGCATTACTAATGTTCTGTAATGAACCAACGCGTTTTTTTCCGGGTTCATATTGTATTTTTTCTCTATATCCAGGGATTGACCGAAGCGAATCTGTGTCTGAACGGATCGAGATTACTGGTACAGTGGTAGAACAGGCTAGGAGGCTTATTAATCGGCTGAATGCAGAATCGTTTACAACCTTCGATAAAACATCAACACAGCCCAATCTCCAACGATATCCAGTCCTAGCTTTTCGAGAGGCAGTGGTTAATGCTCTTGTTCATCGAGATTATGAATTAGACCAACCTGTTCGTGTGACAGTTTTCCTTGACAGAGTGGAAATATCATCTCCGGGGACACTTCCTCGAAATATTAATCAAGAGCAGTTTCGAAAGGGACAGTCTAATGCATTCTGGAGAAATCAATCTCTTGCATATTTCTTTAATAAACTCCAGTTGGCTCAAGCAGAGGGACAAGGAATTCCCACAATTTTGCGAACGATGCGGGAAGCAGGCTGTCCACCCCCTCTCTTTGAAGTTTCTGGTGACCAAGTGACTTGTGTTCTACCTGCACATCCGCGTCACAGACAACTAGCGCACCTGAGAGTTATTGAAAATAAAATCATTCTTGGCAAGTATGATGAAGCCATAGATGATCTTGAGATTTTACTCAAGGATGATCCCTACAATTTTAGAAGTATTGAGATGTTTTGTGAAGCCTGTAAGTTATCGAGTCAAACACAAAAAGTTCGTTCTTTTTTCTCCCAAACAGACCTTGATGTTTCCCGAATTAATCCGACAAGTTTGGTCATTGCTGCTGAGGTTATTACTCTTGATAATTCCGATTCGGCAAGAGATCTGGCTAAGAAATTACTAGAATTTGCAGCATCAGGGAGAGTGGAGGAATCCGAAGTAAAGAGGTTGGCATTAGCGGTTCGGAAACTTGGAAATGATGAACAAGCAATCCGCCTAATTGATGAGACTTTGAAGAGAGCTCCTCACCTTGCTCACACTTCAGCTCTCTTCGAGATACGGGCAAAAGCGAAAATGGATTTAGCAAAAAAATGTATTGATACTGCTAGAAATCCAGAGTCATCTCCTCGACTGAAAGGAAGGGCGTGGCAACAATGTAGGGAATTTCTCACCGATGCAGAATGGGACTTACAGAAAGCACTCGCTAATGGGAGTGATGCCGATAGAGAGTATATAGACCGAGATATAGCATTTTTAAATCGGTTGAAACAAATCTCGCGAAAACCAGAAAAATATCGGCGTCGAATTGAGAATGGCCGCTCAGTCTAGTGTGCTATGTGCAATGAAGGGGATTTGATTATCGTGAGTTCTCTGTTGGATTAATACCGAACCACTGTCCGTAATCAAAATTTCATCCCCCTCAATCCCGTGACATTCCTCCTCAAAGGTCCTAACCTATCTCTAGAGACCGGGGGGAGATGTATCTCCAGCACTGGTTGCACATAACTGTAAAAAAAACTCCGTTTTCTCAAGCGGGATTTCAAGGCTGATGGAGTCTGATATGGTCAGTAGGGTTGTCTTCACATTTATATGTTTATTGTTTGTGCTGGCATTGACGGCCACTCTGGCTGGCGCTGAACTTACAGCCCCTATTCTGAATAATCCTCAGAATGGTGAAATCCTTCAACTGACCACATCTCCCTATCAGCTTACTTTCGCTTGGAGCAATGTCTCCGATGCCACTGGTTATCTTCTCATTCTCAATGGCCCTCCTGAATATGGAGAGAATATCCAGGTGCGGGTCGAGCAGTCCACTTCCAGCTCTGTCTCCACCACACTGAGCAACTTTGTGACGGGAACCTACACCTGGACAGTGAGTGCCCTCCAGGGCGAAAACTCCGCCACCAGTGGCCAGGCCTTCTTCATAGTCCAAACTGGATCCAATGGGGGTGGGGATCTTCCCGCTCCGGCGTTGCTTTTGTTACCCGACTATCAAATCCTGCGTGGAGACTCCATGCAGATCCGTTTCCAATGGACACGGGTCAGTGAGGCGGCGGGTTACCTCTTTGGAACGCAGAATGGCAATATCAAAATTACCCAACCCACATCAGGTAGCACTGTGGTGACTGAACGGAGCTTTACTTCGGCTCAAGCGGGAACCTACATCTGGAGTGTTACACCCTATGACAGCGATGGGATCTTGGGGAATGGAAGCCAAATCCGTAACTTCATCCTGACTCCCATTGATGGACAGGAATGGGACCTGGATGAATCAGAGGACCCTTCCCCACAAGACCTCTTCGCCTTTAGCCTGTTATGGCAGGATGGTTTCACCTCTGCCGATATAAATGGTGATGGTCTGACGAATGCAAAGGATCTACTCGTTCTTTTTGAGGCGGAGACGAATGGAACCTATCCCACGCCAACCCCGGTCCCGGGTTTCTCCGCACCGACTCAGGTAAGCCCCACCACAGGCTCCATTGTCTCGACCTCTAACGTGCAATTCACCTGGAAGACCCTTGTGGGTGCGGTTGGGTATGAATTCAACTTGTTGGATGACAATCCCAACTCCAACATCGTGCGTGTGATTGAACAACCCTCCACGAGTACCGTGAACACAACGATCGGTTACCTCCAGGCACGAGCGCGCCGTTGGCGGGTGAGGGCTTACTTTGGGACAGGTACCGTTGGCCCTTACTCCTCTGAGATTGCCTTCACTGTTTCGGATTGAATAATCTAAGGTAATCCCCTATCCACCACATCCGCACGCCTCTTGGTTATACCAGGATGAGAGCATCCCTATTCTTTCCTGATGCACAAGGACTTAACATCCCCTTATCATTTTTTGACCTTGCGTGGGGTGTCTCCTCTTGAGCCAGAATGATCCCAGCGGTGAAGTCCCAAAGCTTGGGTGTACGAAAACCCTGGCTTTTTTTGTTGTGACTTTGGTCTCCCTTCTTGTGTGTATCGAATTGACCTGGAGGCTTGTCTGTGCCGTTGGATTAATGCTCCCCCCATGTGGCGACCAGAGCCTGGCACAAGAATGGGAATGGGTCGAGGAACACCGTGAAGGCGACATACAGATCTTTGGCGACGCATTGTTCCGTTTCGACCCGGGTTTGGGATGGGCTCTCAAGGGCAACTACCATAGCGATGGAATTAACACCAATGTCCATGGGCAAAGAGGTTTAGTGGATTGGCCGGTAGAACGCCAGCCGGGGAAGAAACGAATCCTCATCATTGGCGATTCCTACACCTTTGGCTTCCAGGTTCGCGACGAAGAGACGTATCCTCAGATTTTATTAACGCGGTTTCTCCCCAAGTATGAGGTGATCAATTGGGGAGTTCCGGGATATGGTACCGACCAACAGGTTCTCCTCTATGAACGTGAGGGCAAGATCTTCCAACCCGACTTAGTTATCTTGGGATTCTTCACGCGCGATGTTTTCCGTAATGACACCTGGTTCCGGAGTTACGCCAAGCCAGTTTTTGAACTGCGTGAGAATGAGGTAGTTCTCGCTCAGCACGAGATTCCCAGTCCCACAGAACTCGTCCGTATCTATGAGAGCGGGGAAAAGAAGATTGGCCCCAAGGGACTGTTTCTGACCGAGTATCTCAAGCGGCTCCGGGTGAAGTTGGATCGGCGGAGCCTTGATGAAAACTCTCCGGAATGGCGGATTACCGCAGGCATCCTCGAACGCTTCCTGCGCAGCGCGGAACGGTATGGAACTCAAGCCTTCCTCTTGATTATCCCGAACGAAGAGATCCTGCAGAAAGATCGTTCAGCCACCCATGACACGGTACGCCTTCTTTCCGCGGAATGTGGGCGCTTGGGGATGCCCTATCTCGATCTCACCCCAGCCTTCCGTGAGAAATCCAAGACCGACTCACGCCCGCTCTACCAAGGCCATTTCACGCCCTGGGGAGATGAAGTCACAGCCGAGGCTCTGTATAACGAACTCAAGAGAACCGGGTTGATATAACCTAACCCGCTGGCATCTCAACCTACCTCCCCCAACCCCCTTCCCTGAAAAGAAGGGGGGGTGCCAGTACGACTCACACTAGAACGAGAATCCTTTCTCGTTCCTGGCCATACCACACTGGCGCGAGAAAGGATTCTCGCGCCAGTGGTGAAGACAGAAAGGGAGAAGTCTTCAGTTGAGAGGTCCTTCAAAGGGATGCCGCCACAAAGGTTGAGCCGGGGGGGGCATCTGGCCTTTGGCTTTTGTGCCCAGGCAATACTCCAGGGTGCCTTCCACCTTGTTGACTCCCAGCGGGACATTCTTGAGTGTAACGAACTCTGGTAATCCCACTTCCGATTCCGGATTCCCCCAGTCATAGGTGTAGCCCAAGCGGGTCCAAGGATACCCATTCGTGCTGTAGTGCGAACGCTGCCATTCGAACCAGTCCGTGAACACTGGAGTGAGAGTGACACACGCCGTGGAGACTGGGTAATCGATTCCTGCCTCGTGATCGGATACCTCGGGATCAGCGCTGGGACGGAACAAGTTTTCTGGAGCCACCCAGAACTCGACAAAATAGGGCAGATTGCGTCCCGCTGGCATTCCATTGAGCTGCTCTAGACGTAGGACAACATTGTCCTCGGTGAGTCCCTGGGCCTTGCAGAAGTCCTGGATCTGTGGTGCAGGGCTCACCCACAGATTCCGGTTAGTTCTCGTAACGGAGCCGACCTCATCGGCGTACCCAGGCCAGGAGGTCCACATCACCATCAGTACCCGGCTTGGGGAAGTGGTCTCATCCCAGATCAATCCTGACTCGGAGCTGACCAATGCGGTCAGATCCCGTGAGATCTCGGTTGCCTCCGCGACCGAAGCGTCTGCAATGGCTGCTTGATAAGCTGCGTCATAGTCTGTAATCGGGGTAGGTGTGGGAGTAGGTTCGGCGTGCCATTCCTGCAAAAGGATTAGCAGATCTGAGGCGTTGATCTCTCCATCATGATCCAGGTCTGCCGTCTGAGCATGAGTGGGCGTAGGAAAGACTATAAACAAGAGAATTGACAACAGTGATACCTGCATGTGTTTTTTATTTGTCATGTTCTGTCTCCTTTTCAATCGTTACTGAGGGGATTCTTCGTTGTCTTCGATAACCGCCGCCTTCGCATGGTTGAGAATCCGGACCCCCTGTACTCCGTTGTTTCCACGAATGATGGCGTGTTTAACCTCTGGCCCGAGTTCGATGCTGGGTTGTTCGGTAGCGAAGGTGGAGTTTTGAACCTGAACCTTTCCAGATTTGGCCATGATCAGGGGGCGGTCTCCCTTTTGATCTTTCCAACTGCTGAAGTAACAGTCACTGAAAGAGACAAAGGCATCGCCTTCGATGAGTGCATTGTGATCCGCCGGGCCCCAGAAGGCGCAGTTAACAAAACGTACATTCCCCGTGCAGGTGGGACTGATGACGATCTCGACTGGCCGCTGGCCAATAAAGGAGACGAACTGACCGCCGGTGATGAGGAGCCCCATGGGTTGGATGGCATCCACCTGGACCGCAGTTTCAGTGGAATCCGCGCCATTTCCGGTGAATTGCCCATTGCAGGTCCCCTTTTCGGTCTCGATGAAGCGGTATCCGATTTTAGCGGGGAAGACGAAGTTATTGGTTACATACTCCCAATCCGTACGGGCGAAGATAAAGGCTTCCAGGTTCTCCCCCATGAACTTATAGACCAGATCCCCGGATCCCCCAATCGAGGGTGCCGACCACCAGTGGCAATGGAACTGCACATTCTCCACCCGCCCGATGTCAGTGCAGGCATCGACAAATAGGCCCCGGCGCAGGACACAGCCATAAACACTGCGGATGCGGTGCCGGACATTCGGTTCGGGTCCCACTTTGATTCCGTTGTAACTGTTGATGAGGGTCAGATTCTCAAGCGTGTTGTCAAATCCAGTCAGATGGAATGTCCATGGGTAGGAGTGAATATCATCCGGTTTCTGCTCCGGGTACCAGACTGTCAAACCCTGGACCATACAAGAGTGGCCAAGTTCGAATAGCGCGGGGGCGGACTCATTATCTCTTCCCCCCGTGGCTTGGATGATCGTCCCAATGAGTGGTTCAATCGCCTGGGGCGCATCATGTGAACCAATGACTGATACACCCGGTTTGACTTGCAGGCTTCCCGTTACGAGGAACCTTCCGGGGGGGAGTAACACTTGTCCCCCTTTCTCCGCCGCCGCATCGATGGCTTTTTGAATTGCCGTTGTGTCATCGATTTTCCCGTCCGCCACTGCTCCGTAGTCCATGACGGAGAACGTACCAGTTACCGTGGCTGCCTCCACGCTCTCTGACCAGTAAACATTGACCACCCACGCACACATTACCGCACACAGAAACCACACCACTTTCTTCATTTCCACCCTCCTTCAAGAATCATGTCCAGATAAGAAGATGCCACGAGAGCCTCGTCGGCGATTCCAAACTCACGCAACAGGTATTCTACTTTCCCGTATTCATCCGCCATGTCCATACCCTCGGCATGCACCGCCTCGAATTCGATGAACTCGCCCAGATCATCCACCCGGTCGAGGTGAATACGGACATTCTCCCACAGATAAAGGGTCCTCGTCTTGTGGACTCGAATGATGACTCCCAAGGCGGATGTGAGTAGCTCCTCCATCCCATCGGAGACATTCACCATGAGATAATCTGAAACCTTGGGTCCTTTCTGGTTGGGTCTCCGGTAATACACAAGGTATCTGTCTCCTGGGTCACAGATCCGGAGCTTAAGACGTCCCTCCGGGACATGAAAAAAAGTGTCAGTTTGGTGAAATTGCCCTTGAAAGATGGCACCCAGACGTTGGCAAGCGCTCTCGGCCAGTGTAAATCCGGCTATTCTTGCCTTGATCTCCACATTCTTCATATCAGCCTCGTGGAACACATGCTAGCGCAATACCCTTGCAACAGGCAGACAGACCTCTACAGTTACCGGTTGGACTGACCGATGTTGAATAGAGGCTCTTGGCCGGTAATGGTTGTTAATATTTTTGACTGTAGATCACCACGGAGGCTAAGCTTGAATTACTCCGTGTCCGCGATAGAGGCCTCCTTCATGGGAGGGTTGGGAACAAAATGAGGTTGCGTGCTGAAGGACGGAAGGTCGTCATTGCCGATGACGCCCAGGAAATATTGGACCTGCTGTGCCTGGTTCTGGAACAACGTGGCTACCAGGTATTTCCCTTTACCGATGGGGCGGTGGCACGGGCTCGTATCCCGGAGATCCAACCCGATCTGATCATCCTGGATATTCTCATGCCCGGGGCCGATGGTCTGGAGGTATGCGACTCGGTTAAGGCCAATCCCGAGTTATCCCGTATCCCTGTTTTCCTGATGACCAGCGCGACGGCGGGTTCGGAGGTGGCCGATGGCTTCTGGAAGATCGGAACCCGCGCCGATGCTTTCTTCAGCAAGCCATTCAACCCCATCGAAGTGGCGGCATATGCCGATAAATTTGTGATGGGAGTCGAGCTTCCAGAGGGGCTCTCATCGCGTTCAACGGGTGGTGGCGCCGCGAGGGTCCGCCGCTGAAATGACTGAATACCTCCTGGCCGCTTACCTGGGCACTGTCCAGGGTTTGACCGAGTTCCTGCCCATCAGTAGTTCTGGGCATCTGGCTCTCTCGCACATCATCTTTAGCCACTTTGGCCTTGACCTGCCAGTTGATAACATCTTCTTCGATCTGCTTGTGCATCTGGGAACTCTGCTCGTGGTCGCCGGCTTCTACCGCCGTGAGATCTTTCAGTTCATCCATGAGTGGACGGGATTGGGCGGAGAAGTCCAGAGCTCGGTGCCTCTGGGGGTCTGCAAGTGCTGGACCGGGTACATCCTCGTAGCCACCCTTGTCACCGCCGCGCTCTGTATACCCTTTGAGAAACAATTGGAAGAGTCATTCAGTGAACCTTTTTCAATGGGAATTGAATGGATTTTTACCGGGATGCTCCTGTTGCTTTCGGGTCAGTTGGCGGAACGGACACCTGAAAGCCAGATCCGTCCCATCAACATGAAAACTGCCATCTTTGTTGGAATCTTGCAGGCGGTTTCGGTTCTGCCAGCGGTTTCACGCTCCGGGGCTACCATTGCCGCTGCGCTCCTGATGGGGGTTCGCAAACAGGAGGCGGTAACCTTCTCATTTCTGATTTCGATTCCCGCCATTCTCGGGGCGGTGCTTCTTCAAGCGCGGAAGGTGCAGGAGGTGACCTGGGCCGCGCCTTTGGTGGGGGTGGTCTTTGCCATCGTTTTTGGGTGGTTCGCGCTGGGACTCCTGGTAAGATGGGTAGTACGCGGACGGTTGGCTGGATTCAGCGTGTACTGCTTCGCTATCGGCGTCCTCACCGTGGTTTTGGCCGCTGTGGGCTGGCTGTAAACTGTATGAGGCGCCAGATTCATCGCAGGGAGTGTCTCTGTATCCCGCTGCTTCGCCGCGCCCGGTGAATGATGCAGGAAGATCGTCTCGCAAATCCACTTCCATTCAGAAAGAGCCTGCGTGCCAAGCTGATGATGGCCTTTGGCATTGTCAGTTTGATCGGCTACATCGCCGCGCTCCAGGTTCTTCCGCGTCTTTATGTCTATTCACAGATCCGCGATATTGATCGCGCGCACCCGATCAATGCTCAAAATTTACGGAATTATTTCGTGTCGGTAGTGGATTCGCCCGAGGAAGCCACTCAGATGAAGGAGGCCGCGCAATCAGCGGCGCGTAAACTGTGCGCCAACAAGGCCTTTTGCCAAGCCAATCTAGCAGGAACTGAGGCTCTCGCTCCCAAAGATGTGATTGCTCAGATCAAGGACAGTGGAGATGAGGTGGCCAAGAATGAATTGGCCGGGATTTTCCGGGACCTGTTGGATGAGTTTTTGATTGTGCGGGTGATCCCGTGGAAAGTCTCGCCCTTGCTGGACCGGATCAGTTTCCTCTCGGATGGCCCCAATCCCAGATTGTACATCATCCCCATTCTTGTCCCACTCGTGATTTCAGATACAGGGAGAGAATGGACCTTGGCGGTTGGAAATTCGACTGGTAAGGATTCGATGACCTATAACGCCGAAGAAAGCCCGAAAGTCATGGGGTTGAAATCGACTTCAATGGTGCTTTTCTTTATGGCCGGAGATCTTGAGAAACAGAGACCCGATTTGTGGAAACTCGCCCTGGCTTACCGCGAGAAAGAGTACTGGCCCGCCGAGATAGGCGAGGAAAGTCTGGACCAACGCTATCTCTTTGTTCCCGCCGATAGTCTCATGCATCAAGGCGATGTGGCTGGAATCTTCTGTATGATCTACGACCAACCCAGTTCAGGTCTGTTCCCCTGGAAAGAGCTTGCTTCGAGTGGCTTGGCCTACTCGGCCTTGGCGATTGCGGCGATCGCCGCCTTTTTGTTCTCGTATTTCTTCGCGCAACGCATCAGCCACCCCATTCAGAACCTTACAGTGACAGCGGTGGCAATCTCACAAGGTCACCTGGACCGGCGTGTGGAGGTGAAGGTTCACGATGAGATTGGTGTTCTCGCACGAACCTTCAATGAGATGACTAGACGATTAAGCACCACCTTGGAGGAATTGCGGGACCGTGCTGAAACCATCGAGAAACAGAACGTCGAACTAGACCAGCGTTACAAGGAGCTCAATGCACTTCAAAACTATACCAGGAATGTCCTGGCCACGGTGGACAGTGCCATCTTCTCGGTCGAGCTGGATGGACGAATCCGCAGCCAGAACCGCGCCGCGCATGACCTGTTGGGTCTAGTGGAGGGACAAGTTCTGGAGGATCTTGCCTCGGAGACTCTGCGCGAGAGACTCCGTGCCAGCCTGGACCTGGGGGAGACCACGGTCTCTGATGAGACCTCGGTGGTTTCGCCAACTGGAGAGAAGGTGCCGGTGGCGCTATCAGTTTCTCCTCTCCGGGAGGCAGACTCCATCACTGGAGCGGTGGCGGTGTTGACCGACCTTCAGGCCATCAAGAACCTCGAGGCCATTGTCAGCCGTCAAGAACGCCTGGCCGCGCTTGGCCAGCTGACGGCGGGCGTGGCGCATGAGCTCCGCAATCCTCTGAGTATCATCAAGGCCTGCGCGGAGATTCTCAATCAACGTTTCGCCAACCAACCCGGCGAGCAGGGACTCACCCGGGACATCATCGAGGAGGTTGACCGCCTCTCCCGTGTGGTGACCGAGTTCCTCACCTTCGCGCGTCCCAATCAACCGAACCGGAGTTCAATCCATCTCAATGATCTCTTGGCGCGCAACATCGATCTAGTGGCGCGCGGAGAAGGGGACTCTGTAACCTTCATCCGTTCCTTCGAGGAACCCCTTCCTGTAGTGGAGGCCGATGCCGAGCAGATCGAACAGGTCGTGCTCAATCTAGTCCGGAATGGCATTGAGGCCATGAATGGGAGTAAAGTGGTTGAGATCCGCACCGGACAGAGCGCCGAGGAGGGAACTGTCTGGTTTGAAGTGGCGGACCATGGTGAAGGGATGGATGAAGAAACCCGGCGCAAGATCTTTGACCCCTTCTACACCACGAAATCTGGGGGAACAGGCTTGGGGTTATCCATATGCCACCGGATCATCGAATCTCATGGTGGAACTATCCGGGTGGTGAGTTCGGAACCAGGCCATGGCACAGTGTTCCGTGTGACGTTTCCGTGTGCGGAGAGAACTCCGTATACGGACAGTTAACAGATAGATTTCAAAGGAAGGCATGAAAATGATGACACAACAAGGAGACCGGCTTCCTTTGTTTTTTCTGGCAGTCCTATCGGTGGTCATGATCCTTATGACAGGATGTGCCTCTTGGTGGGAGAAGGAGGATCCTGAAAAATTCACTTATGAGGAGCCCGAAATTCCGCCCTTAGTGCAACCCGAGACGATTCCGGCTCATGAATTCTTGCGCCAGACCCCCTCGGGACGCCTTTACTCCCTCAAGCCGGTGCGTATTGCCATTGTCGCGTTGCCCGATTTCATGCCCGGCTCCGATCCCAAATCATATCTGCGGAATCAGGTCACCAAAGCCAAGTCTCAAGGAAGCTCCTTCCTGCCACTCCACTACTATCTCGCGCCAGAAGGTATCGTCTTGGAAGGGCAATCTATCGAGTACGCGGGAGATTTGGGGGGACGCCGAGTGCCCGACGCGGTGCTGTTGGGTGTCATGGGTGATTATGATCAGCCTACCAGCTTCATGCCGCCGGCCCAAGAAAAAACACTAGTTCAGATGTGCGCCTGGCTCTGCTCTCAACACTCCATCGAACCGTCGCGAATTGTCCCCGCCTCGGAAATCAGTCCCGAGGCCGCGCCTCTTGGCGCCAACCTCAAGAATTGGTTCGGCCCCACTGACATGCTCCGGGAACGTGTCCGTATGACCCTCAATAAGGCCGCCGATGACGCAGCTAAGGAAAAGGACAGCATCTTCTCTTCATTCCGCGGCAAGGATGAGAGACGTCCCCCCGATATAAACGAAGATTTCTGAAAGGGATTTCACCGGATGAGAATCAAAGACCTGCTGGCCAGGCAGAGGCCCGCTTTTTCTTTTGAGTTTTTTCCTCCCAAGACGGATGAGGGATTTGTGCAGTTGTTCCATACGCTCCAGGCTCTCGAACCACTGCGTCCAGCTTTTGTTTCGGTTACCTTCGGAGCTGGGGGGAGTACCCGCGCTAAGACGGTGGAGCTGGTCAAACGCATCCGCTCCGAGATTGGATTGGAAACCATGGCTCACTTGACTTGTGTGGGCCTGACTCAACGCGAGATCGCCGATATCCTGGATGATCTACAGACGGGAGGGATCGAAAATGTGTTGGCCCTCCGGGGGGATCCACCCAAGGGGGAGGATCAATTCGTGGCCACCGCGGGTGGTTTCTCCCATGCCGATGAGCTTGTCGAGTTCATCCACTCCCGATGGAGCTTCTCGGTGGGGGCTGCCTGTTATCCGGAAAAGCACCCTGAGGCCCCCGATGCCCAGTCCGATCTCGATGCGCTCAAACGCAAGATCGATGCCGGGGCGGACTTCCTGGTCTCGCAGCTCTTTTTCGAGAACAACCTGTTCTACAACTTCCGTGAGAGAGCCCATCAAGCGGGTATTCGGGTTCCCATCCTGGCGGGCATCATGCCCATCCTCAACCGCAAGCAGGTCCAACGTTTCGCTCAGATGTGCCGGGTGCTCTTGCCCGCGGAATTGGGACGGTGGATTGAGGCGGTGGAGGATGATGAAGAGGCGGTCCGGCACATCGGCGCGTTCCATGCCACACGCCAATGCCTGGGATTACTTGAGCAGGGAGTGGATGGCATCCATTTTTATACCTTGAACCGTTCCACCGCCACACGCGCCATTTACCAACTCGTGCGTACCCAACCGGTTTGAGGGGTGAGGTCCTTACGCTCAGTTGTTCTTCTCTGGTAGCTGATAATAGATCCCGCCCACCTGGGAGGTCTTGGACTGGACTGCATCCGTGATACCTAGCACCGTCTCTGTGGACCCCAGGAACAGGATTCCGTCGGGCTTCAACATCCGGGCCATTTTTTCGAGGATCTGTCTCTTCAGTTCCATATTGAAGTAGATCAGGACATTCCTGCAGAAAATCAAATCAAATGGACCAGCGACTGTTAAAGGCTGTGTCAGATTCACAATCTTCCATGTAATGAAGTCCCGCAACTTGGAGGAGATGATCCAGTGTGTCCCATTCTGCTGAAAATACTTGGTCAGCATGAGGATCGGTAAGCCACGGTTCACCTCGATCTGGGTGTAGACCCCCTTCTGCGCGCGGTCGATCACTTGGGTGTTGATATCACTGGCGATGATCTGAAGGTCATTTTTAGTGATATCGGGCCAGGATTCCATAAAGGACATGGTCAGACTGTAGGGTTCTTGTCCAGTCGAGGCGGCCGCACACCAGATCCGGATGGGCCGGTTAAGGGACTTCTTGTAGCGTTGAATCAACTCCTGCTGGATCAACTTGAAGGGGGCGATATCACGGAAGAATAGCGTCTCGTTGGTGGTTAAGGCCTCGATCACCCTCTGGCGGAGTTCGGGATTGAGAGACAACTTCACCGCGTCATACAACTCACGCAGACTTTTGTGTCCCAAGTCCCTGGCGAGTGGCGCTAGACGAGACTCGATGAGATACCCCTTGTCGTCACCAAGAACGATTCCACTATTCTTGTGGACGATCTGCGCGAAAAAAGACTCTTCTTCTTTAAGCATGCGTTACCAACTTCCGACAAGGTCCATCAAACGCGGACCGATTTGGTTGAGCGGCAGAACCTCATCCGCTAATCCATTATTTACGATGAAGCTTGGCATTCCATAAACCACACATGTATCACGGTCTTGGGCGATCATATAGGCATCGCAGGCTTTGAGAACCTTCCCGCCTTCAAAGCCATCCTGGCCCATTCCTGTCATCACGACAGCGATCACATTGGTTCCGTAGGAACTGGCGATCGACCGGAACATCACATCCACGGAGGGGCGGCAGCTGCATTCCTTGGGCCCTTGGTGGAGGTGGATGATGGGTGTGGGATTGGGTGCTTTCCTGTGAACCTCCATGTGGTAATCGCCGGGAGCGATATAGACATAGCCCGACTCGACGGCCTGTCCCTCTTTGGCCTCACAGACATGCAGTGGGCAAATCTTGTCCAAGCGATTAGCCAACTGTTCGGTAAACATCGGTGGCATATGTTGAGTAATCACGATGGGAGAAAGGAAGTCCTTCCGGATGGAGCTCAACACTCCCACCAGAGCGTTGGGGCCACCGGTGGATATCCCAATGGCCACAAGCGGTGGGGGCGGCCCATGGTGTATCTTTTTAGTGAAGAAAGGCCGGATGGGCAGAGAGGGTGGTCTCGGTGTTGACGCGGCAACTGGCGCGGCTTGTGTACCGAGGGCACGGATCTTTGGAACTAGATCCTGTTGAATGGCGAGCTGGTTTGCTTCCAGGGAAGATCCAGTAGGTTTGGTGAGGAAGTCCACCGCGCCTAGGGAAAGTGCCTCCACGGTGGAGTGTGCCCCGGCTTGGGTGTGTGCGCTGAACATGATGACCCGTATCGCCGGCCATTGCTGGTGGATTTGGCGGAGGGTCTCAATGCCATCCATCTTCGGCATCTCGACATCCAGGACCACAATGTCGGGATGCTTAAACTTGATCATCTCCAAAGCGATCTCGCCATTAGCGGCCACACCAACAACTTCAATAGCGGAATCCTGCTCCAGAGCATTGGAGATAGTCCGCCGGAACACGGCCGAATCATCTACGACTAGAACCTTCAGGCGTGGCATCATCTGTTCACTTATCTACTGTCCGCCAAAGATGATCTCTTCGCTTGAGACGGGTAAGCTATATAAGGAATATTGTGGACTCATGCCGAGGGGGCATCCTGTCGTCTTGGGAGTTCACCCCCGAGCGCAAGAAGCAATTTGTCGATCAACATTTCCTTGTCAAAAGGTTTCATCAGATACTCATCCGCGCCCGCTTGCAATGCCCGCAGGACTTGAATCATTTCCGTCTCGGTGGTTTCCATGATGACTTTCACATCATCATGGTCACGCTTTTCGCGGATCTTCAGCAAGGCCTCGTGACCGTTCATGACAGGCATGTTCCAGTCGAGGAGGACCACCCTTATCTCTGGATCGGTCAAGGTCTTCTCCACCGCCACCTCGCCATTTTCGGCCTCCTCGATCTCCACCTCATATTCTTTCAGGTGAGATCTGAGTTTCATCCTAACCATGGAAGAATCATCGACGATCAATATCTTCACTTCTCAACCTCCGGTCCAACTGCAGCTGCCGCAGATTTGGTCAAGCCATTAATTTAGAAATATGCCACATTCTCGATATACGGACTACCTGTCCCTCCCCATTAAGGAGGTGGTCTACTCCACTCTGCCAGTTAATCGGTCTACATCAAGAATCACGAGCAGCGACTTATCGAGTTTACATACGCCGCTGACATAGCGGCGGTCAATGCCCTTCATGGAGGAGGGAGGTGGATCAATGTGGCTAGCTGCAACCTCAATGACATCTCCAATCTGGTCCACCAAAAGAGAGTCAGAACCCTCTGGGAAGCGGACGATCATATTCATCTGATCGTTGGGCTTCTCCGTGTCTCCCATTCCCAGGATACGGCGTAGGTCGATCGCCGTGACGATTTGCCCGCGCAAGTTGATCAATCCCCGGATGATACGTTCCGCTGTGGGTACGGGTGTCATCTGTTGTGGACGAACAATTTCCTGGACACGCCCCACTTCGATCCCAAAAAATTCATCAGCCAGATGAAACGTGGCCAATTGCACGTTATTTTCGGTGCGGCGGTCTGCCAAGGCGGTGCGGCGGTCCTGCTTACGGCGTTCGATTCCCCCTGGACTGCTACCCGGTGTTTGCCGCCGGTCAGGTTGTGCGCGTCTTTCCACAAGTGACCTGTTTGGTGTTGATTTCGTGCTCATGCCTTTCCCTCGATCCTTGCAGTCAATATCTCTTCGATGGTTTTCAACATCTCACCCCGGTTGAGCTTAATGAGATAGGCATTAGCTCCCATGCGCATGGCACGTTCCCGGTTGACTGGATCCGCCGAACTGGTCAAGGCGACAATCGGTAGATCCCGGAATGCCTCCTGGTCCCGGATATTCTGGATTAAGTCAAAGCCGTTCATATCGGGCATATGCAAGTCAGTTAGCACAAGGTCAATCTTGTATTGTTCCAACAGATCCAGGGCTTCGCGCCCCTGGGTGGCCTCGATACAATTCATGCCGGCGGCCTTCACATACGCGGATACCATGGTCCGGTAGAAGGGCGAATCATCTACCAGGAGTACGCTGAAACCGAGTGCCTCCGTGCCCACTGAGGAACTGGTGAACCAGTGGGGGAGGGCCATCTCCATGATCCGGTAGATGTCCACAAATTGTGTGGTTTTACCGTTGACAATGGCGGTTCCTAGAATGCCATTTTCGCCCACGTTCGTCCGGCTGAACTCTGTCCGGACATCGGTGATATCGAGAATCTCGGATACCACCAGGCCCGCTTGCTTGTCCTCGAAGACAAACACGATCACGGGGAGTAAGGAGGCCTGGCTAGGGGGAACACTCACCTGCAGGAATTGCTCCGGACGGATCAAGGGCAGCACATCGCCACGGTATTGAATCACCTCCTGGCCGGAGGTGATCTCGATCTGTGACCGGTTGAATTCCTCCAGACGGTTTACCAGACCGAGTGGAAGGGCGTACTGGTCATCTTCGCCAAGCCGGAACAACAGCGTGGAGCGGACATCTTCATGGCCACTCCGGGTATGTTCCTTGGATTCCAGAATGTCCCTATCGAGCTGCTCGGTCTGGATGCCTCCCAAAGTCACCAAACCTTGTACATCTAGGATCAAGGCGACATGCCCATCGCCCAGGATGGTGGCCCCAGCGAATGCGGCCAGCTGTTTCACATGCCGCGAAAGAGGTTTCACCACGATCTCTTCTGTGTCATGGACTTGATCGATGATCAATCCCACCTGTCCCGTTCCAGCCCTTAGCACCACGATATAAAGAGTGTTATGGGTCTCGCCATTGGGCGAGAGGCCGAGTACTTCCTTCAGTCGTACCAGGGGAAGGAGTTCGCCTCTCAGCCGGAAGACCTCGACATTCCGGACAGTCTCGATCTCATTAAGGATCTGGTCTCCCTCCAGACACACCAGCTCGATCAAACTCACTTGGGGGATGGCGAAACGCTGCCCGCCCGCGGATACTAGGAGGGCTGGGATGATCGCCAGAGTGAGCGGGATCTTGACCGTGATCGTCGTCCCGGTGCCTTTCTCCGATAGGATGTCGACAGTGCCACCGATCTTCTCGATGTTGGTTCTCACCACATCCATGCCGACCCCACGCCCCGACACATTGGTGACTGTCTTGGCGGTCGAGAAGCCCGGCATGAAGATCAGGTTCATGATCTCCCGGTCGGACATCATCTCGATCTGCTGTTGGCTGGCCACGCCGCGCTTGAGCGCGATCTCCTTAACCCGCGCGGTATCGATGCCCGCGCCGTCATCCTTCACCACGATATTGACCTGGCCATTCTCGTGAAAGGCTCTGATCCACAGGTTTCCGCAAGCGAGTTTTCCCTTGTGCAACCGCTCCTCCGGTGATTCGATTCCATGGTCCATGGAGTTGCGTAGGAGGTGGACCATTGGGTCTTTGATGGCTTCGATCAAAGTCCGGTCGAGCTCGGTCTCTTTCCCATCGATATGCAGGTCCACTTGTTTTGCGAAATCCGCCGCCAGATCCCGTACCATTCGTGGAAACCGGTTGAAGACATTCGCGATGGGCTGCATACGCGTCTTCATGACTTTCTCCTGCAATTCACTGGTGACCAGGCTGATCCGGTGGCAGGCTGAGTTAAAAGCAGTGTTTTCGATCGTATGCGAGAACTGCATGATCTGGTTGCGTGAAAGGACCAGCTCGCCAACCAGGTTCATCAATTGGTCGATAATCTCGATATCCACCCGGATGACCTTCTCGGCGCGCTCCAGGACTTTGGCGCCTCCCTCCGGTGGACTGGCTTCTTGTGTCTCCTGTTGAATAGTTTCGGCAATGGCACTGGTCCCGGTCACTAGGGGATGCGTGGCGATCTCCTCGAACGGCTCGATGGTCACGGTTTGGACAGAGGTTCCCATGGCGGTCTTTTGGATCACCTCTTGTGATTCCGTTGAAGACAGGATAGCTACCAGCCCTTCTCCGGTGTGGAGCTCCTCATCCTTTCTGACATCGGGGATCAGGTCCTCGATCTTGCCGATTTGGGCAAGCCTTTCCGCCACCACCAACCCTCGCACCGAGGGCATCTTTTCTTCATCATCAAGAAACACAGTCACCTGCCAGGTATGCGCCCCCTCAGTGGGAGCCGCCGTGGGCCGTTGGGGGCCATGTCTGGCTGGTGTTGATTTAGCGGATGCGGCCTGAGCCTGGGGCTTGCACTCAGCGGCAATCACCTTGAGCTCCTCAATGAGAGGAGTCTGGTCTTTATCACCCTCAGCCTTGGTCGTCTCCACCACCTGGAGAATCTCCTTGAGGACATCCGCCACCTTGAGCAGCTTAGTAATCACCCGCTCCTCGACGGGACGGGTACCCTCGCGCATCTGAGAGAGAATATCCTCGGCGTAATGGGAGATTTCCTCCAAGGTCTTGAATCCCAGCAGTCCCGAGCAACCCTTCATGGTGTGGATGACACGGAAGATCCGGGTGATGATCTGCATATCACCTGGTTTCTGCTCGAGTTCCACGAAATCTCTGTCGAGTTGCTCCAGGTTATCCCAGGATTCATTCAGGAATTCTCTTAACAGTTCTGCATCCATCTCCACGAGATTATCTCCTCCCGTCGCGAGTCAGCCGGGATTGGATACCGGCGGATCTGTTTCTTTGACACAATCTGTCCTGCGGAATTTTCCCATCCGCGAGGGTTAGGGGCCCCATACTACGAGATCTCCCGCGCTCGTTGTCCCGTTGGTCGGTGAGTAGAACAGAGATCTGGACGTACGGTACTCCTTATGGACTGACCACTCTCCGAAGTTCCAGGTCCGGTCGGGGCCATCTGATAGAATCGTGAAACTTCCTGCAAATGTTGCATAGGGGTCATAGGGGGTGGTGAATGAAACTTTTCCGCGTACATTGTCGGGAATAATGCACTTACCTTTACTGATCCCCACTCCCGCGCACCCGCACCGCCAACCCATGGCAATGTAGCGATAGTACACCTCCGCTTGCCGGGTGGGGGTCCAGTATGAGTCATAGAGGAAGCGGTCCTGTGGAACGGACTGCATGTACTTGACTGGGGTGGTGATCTGTTTCCATCCCTGTATCGAGCGGGTCCAGGCATGTTGGGGACCAGGGATCGAGATACCCTGTTCCATGATGTCCGCCGGGTAGAAGGGACGGTCCATGCCATAACTGATTAGGGCGGTTTTGATGGAACGCATCTCGGATTCGGCGTTGGTCACCTTGGCGCGTAGCTGTGCCTCCAGGAAATTGGGCAGAGCGATCGATATCAAGATGAGAATAATGGCAATAACAATTAACAGCTCGATCAATGTAAATGCGGGAGATAACTGCCGGGACCTGACTTGAGTATTCGGGTGCATAAGATGAGTCCTCAAATCTTGGCGTATTTGAGACATTATTGTACCAAACCACATGGAACGGTCAATCTAAAGATTGTCTTTTTTCTGGATTTTTGGCCGCCTAGCAATCTGTTGAAAATGGGGAGCCAAGGATTCCACCCCAAGGAGTAAGTGAATCAAAGAACGATATGGTCTATTTGTTCAATGGATCTTTCAGACTGTTGAATAAGAGCGTGACCATGGAACCGTCTTCGCGGGAATGATAGAACAGATGAAATCCCTTGGAAATCGTCATTCCCGCGAAGGCGATTCCATGGTGCCAACAGAACTTCAAATAATTTAACAAGCTGTTAGGGCTTCCTTTTAGAGGTTTATTTCTGCTATGGTGCGTGCGGATGCTGTACAAGAAAGGGTTGACGCCGTCTTTTCAATAGTCTATAAACCCTATGGAGAAACATCATTTTTGTCCCGCTGAGAGATAACCTCCTCATTTAAAGGCGGAAGAAGTGATGATGAATGCCATTTTGTTTGGCTAATAGACTATACGATCCATGGGAAAGATCGGATGGAGGGACCCAACAATGGAGACCCAATCTGTCAGCGTATGGGACGGTTCGGAGGTTGAGCGGGAAATCTTGAAAGCACTTCGAGATATCCAGTATGGGTCAGTTGAGATTACAATCCACGACTCAAAGGTGGTTCAAGTCGAACGGACCGAGAAGGTTCGTTTCGACAAGAAACCAGGGAACGGGAAGTAGAAAGCGAGGTTTGTCATACTCCCCGTTCGGTCAGTGAACTTGGTGTACCCGTCCACATGAGTGGAGGGCCACCCCATGTGATGACGCATGGGGAAAGGTGGACTCGCCGGAATGACGGCGGTCCCGCTGAGCGGAGGAGTTGGGAACCATGCAGAGGAAACGGCCGTTGATGGTGTGTTGCGCGATGGTGTTGGTGATGATGTGGGCTTGTGATCGCCTGCAAGCGGAAGATGTTTCTGGTCTACAGGTGGCTCCGGCCACCCAGACAGAGGTCGAAGCCCTTCAGGTGGCTTCAAGAGATGGTGATAAGGAACTTGGAAAGAAGAAGGGTGAGAAGGGGAAGGACAAAAAGGCCCCTAAGGTTTTTGAGGTGACTGGAACCGACCGCATACGGTATGAATCCAAACAGAATTTTGATCTGATTTATGACCGTCCCTCTGTCGAGAATGGCCAGTCCGACAACGACGACAACTACCTCCTCAACCAACTCAAACTTAATCTGGATCTGCGTCCCAATAAGTACATTCAGGGGCATGTCACTTTTATTGATGCCCGTGAATTTGGTTCTCATCAGATCGATATCGATTCCCTCGATACCACCTACCGCAACTCCTATCAGAATGAGACGGACATCTATGAGGCGTGGGTCAAACTTAAACTCGGTGAGTCTCCAGTCTGGTTTCAGGCGGGCCGCATGGAACTCACTTATGGCGATAAACGTTTATTCGGTAACAGCGGTTGGAACAACAATGGACGCAGTTTTGACACCCTCCGTCTGATGTACGAGGAGGATGACTTCAAACTAGATCTGCTTGCGGCCAATGTGGTCCGGGTCGATTCGAATTCCTGGGACCATGCCGATCACCATGACAATGTCCTGGCCGCCTATGGCACGGTTAAAAACCTCCCCCAAGGTCTTCAGGATGTCTATCTCATTTACCGTGACAACGATGAGAAGGCATTGGAGGAGTACACCATGGGCACGAGGATCAAGGGGGATGAGGGGAATATCGACTGGAACTTCGAGGGGGCTTACCAATGGGGAACCTCGCGGGATTCAGTGGCTCCGTATGCCGGGAAGAATGTGGACCTTGATCAGAACGCCTGGGCGGCTCACGCTGAGGTGGGATACACGGAGAAGGATCATCCCCTAAAGCCACGTCTAGCGCTGGAGTACAATTTCGCCACGGGTGATGAGGATCCCTACGACGGGCAGAACAACACCTTCGACCAACTCTACCCCACCAATCACGCTCCCTACGGCCAAATGGATTTCTTCGCCTGGAAGAACATGCACGATGCGGCGCTCAAGTTGAATTGGGAGCAAACCAAGAAACTCTCTCTCTCAACCGAATGGCACGCTTTCTGGCTGGATGAGGAGAGTACAGATGCCTGGTACAACTCCTCGCAGCGGGTGTTCCGTAATGCCAACGGCGAGGATGTGTCGAGTTTCACCGGGCATGAACTCAACCTTCGAGCCGTCTACAAGGTCACCAAGAATGTTGAGTTTGACTTCGGGTATGGACACTTCTTCGCGGGGCAATATGCCGCCGATACCGCCGTGGCGGGTGCCGGCGCGGATGATGCCGACTACGTGTATCTGCAAACCACCTGTAAGTTCTAGACATGACCACTGCCTCTCTTAAGAGCTTAGCTTTCAGGGGGGGAAGCGGATGTAATGAAAAAATGCCGTCAACCGGCTGGAGGATATAAGATGGGAAAAAAATACTTCGTATATGTTTTTACGGTTATGCTGTTGATCGCGGGATTCACTCTCGCCTCTTTCGCGGAGGAGCTTCAAATTCTCAATGTTTCTTATGATCCCACCCGGGAGCTGTATCAGGAATTCAACCCCGCCTTCCAGAAGTACTGGAAGGAGAAGACCGGGAATGATGTCACCATCGAGCAATCCCATGGTGGTTCCGGCAAACAGGCCCGTGCGGTGATCGATGGCCTCGAAGCGGATGTAGTCACTCTCGCTTTGGCCTATGATGTGGATCAACTGCGCCGGAATGGCGGACTCATCCCGGATAACTGGCAGTCACGTTTGCCACAGAACAGCGCCCCTTATACCTCGACCATCGTGTTCCTGGTGCGTAAGGGGAATCCCAAGGGCATTAAAGATTGGGATGATCTGGTCAAACCGGGTGTTGCGGTGATCACACCTCACCCCAAGACCTCGGGCGGAGCGCGCTGGAATTATCTGGCCGCGTGGGGGTATGCTCTCAAGCACAACAACAATGATGAGACCAAGGCCCGTGAGTTCGTAGCGGCGTTGTTCGCCAATGTGCCGGTGCTGGACTCCGGCGCTCGTGGCTCCACCAACACCTTTGTGCAGCGGGGAATTGGCGATGTGCTCCTGGCCTGGGAGAATGAGGCCTTTCTGGCCATCAATGAGCTCGGCCCGGATAAGCTCGAGATTGTGATTCCCTCGTTGAGCATTCTCGCTGAGCCGACTGTCTCCGTGGTGGACCAGGTGGTGGACAGGCATGGCACCCGCGAAGTGGCGGCGGCGTACCTGGAATACCTCTACAGCGAGACGGGGCAGGAAATCGCGGCCAAGCATTACTACCGTCCACGCTCCGAGGCGGTGGCCAAGAAATATGAGAGCCAGTTCCCCAAGATTGAGCTCATCACCCTGGCTTCCCTGTATGGTGATTGGGACAAGGCTCAGAAGATCCATTTTGATGATGGCGGAGTGTTCGACCAGATTTATGAGAAGAAAGCAGTTGCGGATACGAAATAACCAGGAGCCGGTATGCTCCTGAAGGAAAGAAGTGTTCTTCCTGGTTTTGGACTCGCGCTGGGGTATACCATCCTCTACCTGAGTCTGATCGTGCTCATTCCCTTCGCCGCGTTGTTCGCTAAAACAGCGGCGATATCCTGGGAGGATTTTTGGGGTACGGTCTCCTCGGCGCGAGTCCTGGCTTCTTTCCGGTTGAGCTTGTTCACCTCGTTATCGGCGGCGGGGATCAATGCGGTCATGGGACTGCTGGTGGCTTGGGTGCTGGTCCGTTACACCTTCCCCCTCAAGCCGCTGGTGGATGCGCTGGTGGATCTTCCCTTCGCCTTGCCGACCGCTGTGGCCGGGATCGCACTGACTACTTTATACGCGCCCAATGGGCCGTTGGGCGTGTTCTTCGAACCACTGGGTATCAAGGTGGCTTATGCCCCCCTGGGTATCATTGTGGCGTTGACCTTTATTGGGCTCCCCTTTGTAGTGCGGACCCTCCAGCCGGTTCTGGAGGACCTGGATGTGGAGATCGAGGAGGCCGCCGCGAGTCTGGGCGCCACACGGGTTAAGACGCTGGCCTTCGTAGTCTTTCCGAATCTCCTTCCGGCTCTCCTGACTGGTTTCGCCCTTTCCTTCGCGCGCGCCTTTGGTGAGTATGGTTCGGTGGTTTTCATCTCGGGTAACATGCCGATGAAGACTGAGATCTGCCCACTCCTGATCATGACCAAGCTCGAACAATATGATTATGCCGGGGCTACCACCATCGCGGTTATGATGCTCCTGGTTTCGTTTCTCATGCTTTTCACCATCAACATGATCAGCTGGTGGTCGCGCAAGCGTTCAGGAGGATCTTGATGGGTACCCTGTATAGTGTTTCCAACCTCACCCCCCCAACCCCCCTCTCCCACGGGGAGAGGGAGGTGAGAGTGCCCCCCCTCTCCCCGTGGGAGAGGGGGGTTGGGGGGGTGAGGTAGCATGAGACACGGCCCCTCCGGGAACCATCAACGCAGCCCGGCCACTGAACCGGCCTTGATCCGGTGGATCTTGATCCTCACCGCATTGGCCTATCTCGCCCTGTTCCTGGTGGTCCCGTTGGTGTTGGTATTCGCTCAAGCCCTGGAGAAAGGGATTCAGGTTTATCTCGCCGCGATCACCGAGAAGGATGCCCTGGCGGCGGTCCGCCTGACCCTACTCACGGCGGCTATCGCGGTCCCCCTGAACATCGTCTTTGGCATCGCCGCCTCCTGGGCTATTGCCAAATTCAACTTCCATGGCAAGAACCTGCTCATTACCCTGATCGATCTGCCTTTCTCGGTCTCGCCGGTGATCTCCGGCCTCATCTTTGTTCTTCTCTTCGGGCTGCGCGGCTGGTTTGGGCCCTGGCTCAGAGACCATGACATGAAGATTATCTTTGCGGTGCCGGGGATCGTACTGGCGACCATCTTTGTTACCTTCCCCTTCGTGGCGCGTGAGCTCATCCCCCTCATGCAGGAGCAGGGCAATGAGGAGGAGGAGGCCGCCCTGGTGCTCGGGGCCAGTGGCTGGAAAACCTTCTGGAAAGTGACGCTCCCGAACATGAAATGGGGTCTCATCTATGGCGTGATCCTCTGCAACGCGCGTGCGATGGGGGAGTTCGGTGCGGTTTCAGTGGTTTCGGGGCATATTCGTGGACGTACCAACACCATGCCGTTGCATGTGGAGATCCTTTACAATGAATATAACTTCGCCGCCGCCTTCGCGATGGCCTCTCTGCTGGCTTTGCTGGCCTTGGTTACCCTGGTAATCAAGAAAGTGGTTGAATGGCGTTCGGTGCGTGAACTCAGCCTCTTGAACGAGACAACTCTGGAGGAAAGCGGAGCGGAATGAGTATCGAGGTCCGGAATGTCAACAAGTATTTTGGGGATTTTCATGCTCTCAAGGATGTGAGTCTCCATGTCCGTGTGGGGGAGTTGGTTGCCTTACTCGGTCCCTCGGGTTGTGGTAAGACCACCCTCTTGCGGATCATCGCCGGTCTCGAAACCGCCGACCATGGCTCGATCTTGTTCCATGGGGAGGACACCTCCGCTCAGAAACCCCGTGACCGCAAGGTCGGATTCGTCTTCCAGCACTATGCGCTCTTCCGGCACATGACGGTTTTCGACAATGTCGCTTTCGGTCTAAAAGTCCGTCCCCGCAAGGAACGTCCTCCCCGCACGGAAATCCGTACGCGGGTTATGGATCTGCTTACCCTTGTCCAGCTGCACACCCTGGCGAACCGGTATCCGTCGGAGCTGTCCGGCGGTCAACGCCAGCGTGTGGCCCTCGCGCGCGCGCTCGCGGTGGAGCCCAGGGTGCTGCTGCTGGATGAACCTTTTGGCGCTTTGGATGCCAAGGTCCGCAAGGAATTACGCCGCTGGCTCAGACGCTTGCATGATGAGATCCATATCACCAGTGTGTTTGTTACGCATGACCAGGAGGAGGCCCTCGAAGTGGCTGACCGTGTTGCGGTGATGAATGAGGGACGCATCGAGCAGGAGGGCACTCCCGAAGAGGTCTACCACCACCCTAAAACCCCCTTCATCTTGAACTTTCTCGGCAATGTCAATCTCTTCCATGGGCGCATGGAGAATGGAAGGGCCTATATTGGCAATACGGGAGTCGAGGTTCCCTCGGTCGCCTTCCAGGACCAGAAAACCGCCACGGTCTTCATCCGCCCGCACCTGCTCGATATCCGCCACCATCCCACCCCGGACAATGGCTGTTTCCCCGCGCGGATCTCTCATATCTACGCCGCTGGACCGCATGTGCGTATTGAACTCACCAGCGATTGGGGCGATCCGGTCGAGGTCGAGATGACCCATGCCCGCTACCATGAACTAAAACTCCACGAGAATGACCCGGTCTTTGTCACCCCCAAGGAAATGCGGATGATCGTGGAGGATTATTCGATCTGAGATTTTCTGTATGTTGTTCACGCTTCAGCGTGCGGGAGCCACCTTATGCCCCAATGTGAACGAACCCCACATGCTCAAGCATGAACAACATACACTCAATGTAGCCTGGGGGGGGAACCCCAGGCTACATGAGATTACTTCATCCCTTACTTGGCCTTGACATGTACCTCGTAAACCTTGATCCCCAGCGTGCGGGTGTCTCCACTGCCGGGAATGACTTGGGCTGGGTTCCACCCCTTGCAGCGTAGAGAGAGCTTCAAGCGATTTTTTTCTTGGGCTGGGATGGAGACGGTGAAGGAAACATCGGCTGTACCGCTCTTGGTAAGGGGGGCCAGAAGTTTCTTGCCAAGATAAATCCCGCTGTTCTCATCCACCGCCGTGTCAGGCACATTTGCCTTGAAGGTGACTTCGTATTCGGTTTTGGGACGGATGGGAAGAATCAGTTGTGAGTCCGGGCCAGACCAACGCCATGTGGTAGCGCCTTCGGTGGTCTTTCCAGGAGGTTCGGGGCCAAACCAGCGTAGGATATGCATTCCATCGTCGCCCCCGCCCAGTTTGAGGGTGTAATCTCCCAAGACTTCATCCGGCCACTCCTCGGGAGCCTCCTCATTCCCAATCAATTGAGTCTTCTTACCCGCTTGGTTCTCTACATGGAAGCCCGCGGTGGCCTGGTTGGCCATGAGAATCGCCGAACGGACATTCTTCCCAATGGTGGCGTGCAGATCACCCGCGCCGAAGGTGCAGGCCTGGACAATGATCTTGCCCTCATCGGCCTGGATGCAGGGCGAGCCAATCTTGCCAACATCCCAATGAACAAAGTTACAAGCATCCGCCGTGAGTTGGGCATGGGGAGCGCGCATCCAGATGCAACGGTCAATCGGACCCCAGAAGGAGCAGTTCACCATGCTGATCTTGCCACCCGATGATTCCGCCACTTCACAGGTTACCGAATCCTGGTTCTCCCACATACCGACAAACTCACCGTTAGTGATCAGCAGTCCGGGATCTTGGCACTGCTCGACCAGTACTGCGCGTGTGCAGCAGTCCGCCCCGATGCCCACGAAGCTGCCATTGCAGCTGCCAGTCTTCGATTCGCTGAACTTGTAGCCCACTCCATACCCGAAGCAGAAGGTGTGCGTCACATAGTTCCAGTCCGTACGCGCGAACTCGTAGGCCACACCATTCTTATTGATCCACTTGCAGTATGGGTCTTGGGGATTGTAGCTCACTCCAAAGGGCCAGAAGTGGCAGTTCTCCACCTTGCCGATGTCGTAGCACTCATCTACAAAGAAGGCGCGCCAGCTCGGGTAACCAAATCCATTCCGCAAGAGGTAACGCGGCGAGCGGACAAAGCGCACACCCTCGTAAGGATTGACCAAGCAGACATCAAGCACACCCGTGTCCTCGACATCCTCGGCCAGAACACAGGGTGGGTAGGGAACCGGCGGTACATCGGTTTGCTTCCATTCAGGGTAGGTCACAATCACGCCCTGTAGTACTGCCATGTGCCCAGCCAGGCGGACAAAGGGTTCACCCTCTTGCGAGCCACGGCCGGCATAGGCCAGGAGGACTGTTCCCGGAAACTTCTTGTTGGCATCCTCGCGTGTGGTAGGCGGGACATTGAAGACACCCTTGAGGGTTACGGACGCGGGAATCTTCAGATTCCCCTTGATGGCGAAATAGCCAGCGGGTACCAGAACAGTTCCTCCACCCGCCTTGCCAGCTTCATCCAGGGCGGCCTGGAAGATGGCGGTGTTGTCGGTGGTTCCATCGGGAACCGCTCCACGCTCAGCAAGGTTCCAGATGGGATTGGCCTGCGAAGCCGCCACCATTAAGGTGAGAAGGAGAAGAACAAGGGTACGCATAAAACTGCCTCCTGTAGAATCATTGCTTGGAACTGGGGTGTTCTTCCTGCCATAATAGATGAGAATAGCTCATGGAGGAACGACTGTGGCAACGCTCAATGTAACCCTTTCCGACTCGATGTGTGCATATGTCGAGGAGCAGATTGCCAAGGGTAAGTATGGCACCCCAAGCGATTACATTCGAGATCTTATCGGACGTGATCAGGCCGAGCTGATAAAAAGGAATCTATCGGGGAAACTTGAGGAATCGTTGAACTCTCCGGCCCGAGAAATGGCGGAAAGTGAATGGCGGGACATCCGTGAAGAGGGGCTGAGAAGGTTGAACTCAGAGAAGGCCCGATGACTCGGCGTATTGTCAGACGAGATCTAGTACGAGAGGATCTTATCAGTCACTTCGTCTATATTGCTCAAGATAATCTGGATGCAGCTGACCGTTTCCTTGAACACACTGAAAGTGCCTTTCTGAGACTTGCAGATCTACCCTTCATTGGTGCCTCGCGAATGGATGACTTTCCATTTCTACCGGACCTACGGACATGGCCTGTACCTGGTTTTGAAAACTATCTGATCTTCTACCGACCGATAGACGAGGGGATCGAAGTTTTTCGTGTCTTACATGGTGCGCGGGACCTTGGAATGGCATTGGGTGAGGAGAACCCATAGGTGTCCTCCTCACCGTTATCAGGTTGGATTCATACTTCATGGAAACCTCAATTACACTCCGCCACCAACGGCCCCGCCAGTTCCTGATAAAAGAACAGTCTGCCCGGCAGAGTCGGCATGAAGCTGCTGGGGATCCAAGGGGTGGGCTCGTGGTGGAGGGTCATCCATAGTGACATCCCCTGCCACATCATGCCACGCCCCAAAGCTCCATCGCAGCCGCCGATGATGTGATCGGCTTGTAGGAATAGACCTGGCCCTATCGTGTTGGCGTTGGCGGGTACCAGGGTGGTGCGGCTCTTGAAGCTGGTGATGGCGTTTTGCTCGATGGTGAGTGGATGCAGTTTGGCTCCGAGACGGTGGGTGGCTGATTTCCAATGATCCACGGTGGCGAACTCACGCGCGAAGTGCGGTTCCCAGAAGGCGATGTGGCAGACCCTTCCGACTCCGAAGACCACGGTGAGCGAGGCGCCCTTCTTTTTGAGTGCCGCGATTTCCTCCGCGTATTTCGGAAGGCTGGTCTTGGTGGCGAAATGACGTTGCTTCTTGGGGATCGACAAAGACCCGAGGGGGCCATAGAAGGCTTGTTCCATGGCTTGCTGGAACGCGCCTTGTGTATCCGGTGGAAGGGTATTCCCCTCAGCGTCGGCCCATTCATCCATGTTGAAACCATGGACATGTGAGCACTTTACCCCCCATTCCTGGAGGAAGTACACAATCCAGCGGTACATCCCCATCGGCCCGACTGGCAAGATGAGCGCGATCTCACGTTCCGCATCACGCGCGCGGCAGATATCCAAGGCGATTTCATGTCCCATAAGCACATCAAAATCAGCGGGAGTACACGGGACTGGTTCGAAACGTTTGTTCCACCAGGCTTCACGTTCGGTGATCTTCTCAGGAGGATTCGAACAGATCCGGTCAATCTTGGCCAGGTTCCACCCGGCGGGGAAGAAGCCTTCTAAGAGTGATCCCTTCAGGGTGGAGATCAGATTTAAATCCATTGCCTTCTTGTTTGCCATGGTATCCTCCTTGATGTGGTGAAACAGATGATAACGCGAAACAATCTCCAAGATCATTACTGATCTTGGAGATTACGGCAACTCACTTTTATGTGTTCAGTTCTTTTTCTTCCATCTCTCCACGACTTCTTTCGCCTTCCCGGACTGAATGATTTCGCGCGCCAGTTGGATTCCTCCGGCCACCGACCCGGCTTTGCGTGTCAGGTAAAGGCCCGCCCCGGCGTTAAGGCATACCGCCTCCAAACGGGCCGAGGGTACACCCGCGAATACTTCGTTGGCCAATCTGGCATTGTAGGCCGCGTCACCGCCCTTGAGTTCATCTAGAGGGACTGGAGCAAATCCAGTCTCCTCCAGTGTGAGGATCCTCTCACGAATCCCGGCCTCACCGAATTCCACGATCTGGGTTGGTCCGCCGGGGGAGATCTCATCCATCCAACGGTCCATCCCGGCCGATCCACACACCACCCAGCCCCTCTCACAACCCAAGAGACTCAGGGCGTGTGCCATCGGTCGGAGGAAACGGGGATGATAGACCCCGGTCAGCTGGACCTTCGGTGCGAGTGGGTTCGAGAGTGGACCGATCAGGTTGAACAGGGTTGGAATGCCCTCCTGGCGGAGTTGAATCCGTAAGGGATGCACATTCCGTGTAGCGCGGTGATAGAGCGGAGCGAGCAGGAAAGCGATTCCCAAGTCTTTCAACGACTGGGCTGCATCTGTGGAACCTTGGCCGATGGGAACTCCCAAGGCCTCGAGCAGGTCCGCCGAACCACATCCCGAGGTAATTGCGCGGTTGCCATGCTTGGCCACTGGGACACCAGCCGCGGCGAGGACTATTGCGGCGATGGTGGAGAGGTTCACGTAACCCAGACGGTCTCCACCCGTGCCGCAGCAGTCGAAGATTCCTTCGGCATGAAAAGGGACCCTCGGGGCCAGGCATCGCAATACCCCTGCTGCCGCCGCCAGCATCTCCCCCGTAGCTCTGTGGGGTGACATCTCGCGTAACAACTCGAGTCTTGCCACCTCTGAGGCGGTGCCCGCGATCAGCAACCGGATCGCCTGAACCGTGTCCCTCCAAGACAGATGGCCATTCAGCCGCAGCAACCGGGTGAGTGCCGGAACTGTCTCGGGAGGAGGAACCGCCTCCTCACTCAGAAGGGGATATAACCTTTCCATTAAAGTTGACAAGGATGATCCTCCCCGATGATGCTCACCGTGGATGAACATGGTTTCATCCATGGGTTCATATAGGCTGTCTCAGTAGTGAAACGTATCCGCATGTCCCCACAGTCCCCAACGGTCTCCATATGGATTCGTGCTGGGAGAGGTTCCATTGAAACCATAATAGGGCGGATGGTTGTAGGTGTAACCACGGTACTGTGGGTATGGGTCGTAGGTGTAGTCCTTCGCCTGGGCATTTCCGAATGGGAAACTGTCGTACTGATAGTGGTGGTAATAGTGATAAGGACGGTTTCCCCACATGTTCCCCGCGCCATTGGCGAATTGATTGGATTGGCAGCTTCCATTGCCCACGGTGTTCGTGGCGTATTGATAAGGCTGGCAATTCCCAGAACCGATGGCAACCGCGAAAAACAGTACTCCCAGAAACAAAACAGAAACAACTATACAACGTGTGCTCATTATTCTCCCCCTTCTCCGGTGCCCTCCCTTGGTGTTCATGCCAAGTTGGAGGGTCCCCCACCGGTGATATCTATTGAAGCACAACTCTGGCTTTCCTCCAACTGGCAGACTGTAAATGAAAGCGAGTCCAGGAGCTGGTTGTGAGGGCCGTGGGAGTTCCCCCGCCGCCCGTTTTCTTGGATGATCCCTTTTTGAAGATGTAACATTGTTCCTGTTCCCAGTGGGAACAGAATCCAGCATGAGGTTGCCATGTCCACATCCATCCTTCAAATGGAAGAGATCAAAAAGGACTTCGATGGAGTCCATGCCCTCTCGAAGGTCAACTTCTCCGTCACCCAAGGTGAGATCCATGCCCTGGTAGGCGAGAACGGGGCGGGGAAGTCGACCTTGATGAAGATCCTGAGCGGGGTTTACCCGGATGGAACCTATGGCGGGACCATTCACTACAAGGGGAATGTGGCCGCCTTCAAAGACACACGTGAAGCGCAACGGGCGGGCATCGCCATCATCCATCAGGAACTCAACCTGGTGGGCGGGATGACTGTCGCCGAGAACATTTTTCTTGGACGCGAGCCGAACCGGATGGGGTGGATCGATTGGCGCAAGATGCGCGAGGATGCGCGTGCCTTGTTGGACCGGCTGGGTTTGGAGTTCCCTCCCGATACACCCGTTTCCACCCTCTCCGTGGGCCAGAGCCAGATGACCGAGATTGCCAAGGCGCTCTCGCAAAAGGTGGACCTCCTGATCCTGGATGAGCCCACCAGCGCGCTCACTGATCACGAGATCGAACGGCTCTTTGATCTGCTCGAACAACTCAGGTCGCAAGGGGTGACCTCGATCTACATCTCGCACAAACTGGATGAGGTTTTCCGCCTCGCCAATCACATCACGGTCCTGCGTGATGGACAGGTGGTGGGGACCTGGGCCAAGGAGGAAACGGATCCGCGCAAGATCGTAGCGGCGATGGTGGGGCGTGACATCAGCGACCTGTTCCCGTGGGAGCCACGTCCCATCGGCAAACCCGTGCTGGAGGTGGAAAAGCTGACCGTAATCAACCCTCGTGCGCACCGTCCGATCCTCAAGGATATCTCCTTTACCCTGCATGAAGGGGAGATTCTCGGAGTGTCAGGATTGATGGGGGCGGGACGGACCGAGCTGGCCTCGACCCTTTTCGGCATTCCGCCTGGAGGCATGACCGGTAAGGTCACAATCCGCGGGGAGGAGAAAACTGTACGGCACCCACTGGCCGCGATCCGTGAGGGGATCGCGCTACTGACTGAGGACCGCAAGCAGAGCGGTCTGTTATTTAACCTCTCGATCGGAAAGAACATCACTCTGGCCGCGCTGGACCGTGTTTCGGCGGGTCCATTCGTCAACCTCGCGAGTGAACGCGCGCTCGCTTCCGAGTATTCCTCCCGGTTAACCGTGAAAACCTCCGACCTGGCCAATTTGGTGGGAACCTTGTCGGGCGGCAATCAACAGAAGGTGCTTCTAGCACGCTGGCTGGCGACCGAACCGAAGATCCTGATTTTAGATGAACCCACACGCGGTATTGATGTGGGCGCGAAGGTGGAGATCTACCGCCTAATGATTGAGCTTGCGCGTGAAGGTTTGGCGATCTTGATGATCTCTTCGGAGCTCCCCGAGGTTCTCGGTATGAGCGACCGCATTCTGGTCATGCGTGAGGGCCAGGTGGCGGGTATTCTCTCCCGCGAGACGGCCAATGAGGAGGCGGTGATGCACCTCGCCACCGGGGTGGTCTCCGCGTAGTGGAGTTTGGAGTTCAACCTTCAGGTTGCCCCTGTACGCTCAAATGTGGACGGGCAACTGAGTTCCTAGTATCGCTGGAACGAGAATCCTTTCTCGTTCCTGAACGCCGGGGAATCCTTTCCCCAGCCAGCGCGGGAAAGGACTCTCGCGCCAGCGGTTCGAGAGATATTCCCAAAGCACTCCAACCTTCGGGTTGATCCTCCACACCAAAGCGTGAATACCCAATCAAGCTCCTAATCCGCCGGAGGCGCGGGCAGGGTCAAGGTGAATACCGATCCTTCTCCCTGGGTCGAGCTTACCTCCAACACGCCATTGGAATCCTCGGCGAGTTTTCTCGATACGGCCAAGCCCAAACCGGTGCCAGAGGCTCCCTTGGTGGTGTAGAAGGGCCCCCAGACTTTGGCGGTCTCCCATTCGGGGATGCCGATTCCGTTATCCTCCACCGAGACTGTGAGAGTTCCCGCCGTGTAGCGGGTCTTCACGATGATCTTGCCCTCCATGTCCGTGTCTTCGGAGCGCTTTTGCATGACCGCATCAACCGCGTTGGTGACCAGATTCAAGACCACTCTTTCCAGAACTTCTTGATCCAGTAGGAGAGTGGGAATGTCCCCGTCGATGTCGGGGACGATCTCGATGCCCTTGGCATTCTGGCTGACCGCCATGAGATCACACACCTCAAGAACAGTCTTGTTCGGATCCGTGGGAGTGGGTTCAGGTTGACGTCCCTTGGAGAAAGACAACATATCTTTCACCAGGTCCGAGATCCGGCTGATACTCCGTTTGAGCACATCATTGGCACGTTCCAGGGTCGAGAGATCCCGGTCCTGGATGGCCGTATCCATTACGTTGATACTGCCCTCCAAACCTCCCAGGATATTCTTGACATAGTGCGAGATGCCCGCGACCGCTTGTCCCAGTGCCCCCAACCGTTCGGTCTGGATGTTCTTCTGGTAGAGATGGGCGTTTTCGATGGCCATGGCGGCCAAGGACCCCAGAAGCAACAGCGCATTCGTGTCGGCACTGTTGAATCCTCCCTCCTCCTTCTTGTTGAGAACCTCGAGGATTCCAATCAGACGGTCCTGACGGAGCATGGGAACCGCCAAGATGCTACACGTGAGAAAACGTGTCTGTTCGTCAACCGTCCAGTTCCAGCGGGGATCATAACGGACATCCGGGACATTGACCGGGGCGCGGGTCATGGCGGCGGTTCCGGCGATACTGTTTTCATCGATAGCAAGGCGGATTCTCTTAACCGCCTCATCCCGGCCGCCATGTGCTACCTCGAAGGTGAGTTCATGAGTTTCCTGATCATACAAGAGCAATGAGCTGGCTTCCGCGTTTACCGCCCGTTCACTCTCGAGCATGATCAGTTCAAGGACTTGAGAGGGATTGTAGACCGAGTCCAAGATGCCTCCGACACGGACTACCGCGCGCACCAGGCGCAGTAGGGAGTCGCGGTCGGCGGTCTCAAGCGCATCCGGCGCTAATTGTTCAGGAGCGGATGGAGTCTTCCCGGTGTCACTCATTCTTAAAATGCCTCCTCTTGGTCGATGCCTTTCCCACTTACGCCATCAGTGAAGGCGTGGGGGGGGGTCAGATTAGGTTTCCCTTGAACGCCACAGCGTCCGGTGATCAGGCCAAAGATGTTGTTCCCGTGGTCAAGCCCTGCATCCGGAGGTTCAAATCGCCCACACTGTCCGCGGCTCTCAGGGCATCCTCACGGCCAACGATTCCACGGTTATAAAGGTGAAGCAAGTGCTGATCAAAGGTTTGCATCCCATCCGCGGTGCTTTGTTCCATGGTGGATTTAATCTCGCCTATGTTTCCCTTGGAGATAAGCTCACGGACGCGCGGGCTGGCGATTAAGATTTCCACCACCGCCGCCCGGCCTTGACCATCAGCGCGTGGCACCAGACGTTGCGAGATGATCGCACGCAGTACATTGGCGAGCTGATGATGAACATTCCGTTCCATTTCCAACGGGAAAAACTGAGTAATCCGCTCCAGGGTCTGGTTGGCGTTAAGTGAGTGTAAGGTCGACAAGACCAAGTGGCCAGTCTCCGCATACATCAATGCGTGTTCCATCGTTTCGGCATCACGGATCTCACCGATGAGAATCACATCGGGAGCTTGGCGCAAGACATTCCTCAGTCCGGTGTGGTAGTCCTCCGTGTCCAGGCCAATCTCGCGCTGGTTAACAATGCTCATTTTGTGCTGGTGCACGAACTCGATGGGGTCCTCCAGGGTGATGATGTGCCCCCGTAGGGTCGTATTGCGGTGGTCGACCATTGCCGCCAGAGTGGTGGATTTCCCTGACCCAGTCGCTCCGGTCACGAGGATCAGGCCACGCGGGATGTTAATGAGTTGTTTGAAAATGGGCGGCAAGGCGAGTTCATCCACCGTGGGAACAGTCGTCTTCACCTGCCGCAAGACCAAACCCACATGCCCTTTCTGCTGGAAGATACTGGCACGGAACCGCCCAATACCCTCGCGTTCGAAGGCCATGTTCATTTCATTGGTCTCGAAGAACACCTGTTTCTGATGGTCGGTCATGGCCTCCGAGGCAAACCCCAAGGCATCCTCGTCAGTGACCAAGTGTTCATCGATCGTGTAGATCCCCTTACCGCCACGGATAGTGGGACGCGATCCGACCGAGAGAAAAAGGTCGGCTCCGTCTTGATCCACCATGACTTTGAGCATCTGAAGGAGGTTCAGTGGCATTCTCCGGCCGGTCCTTTCATCTTGTGAACTTGGACTTTCTCAATCCCAGATTTTCTCACGGAGATTAAAAGCATACAAACAACAGTGCAACCGGAAAGACTGGTGGCCTGGACCCTCTTTTCCCCGTCATCCGGAGGCGGCTATGTCAAATCCTGGTAAGCCAGGAACAGGGCTCGGTAGTAGCGCATGAAACGAACCGGTTCTGGATTTCCGGCCACCTCCATGCAGCAATACCCCTGATAGCCGGTCTCATGCAGACGCTCGAACAGACGGCGCCAAGGGTAATCCTCCTTATAAAGCTCGTTAATGTGCACCTGCCGGATCTTGTCCTTGACTAGGTCGAAGGCCGCGTCAAACCCCCCATCCAGCAGGTCGTCCATGTTGGAATTCCAATTGACCACCACATTAGGGTGGTCCGCGATGTCCATCATCTTGCGGATACGTGGCAACCGGCAGGTCTCCTTGCCATGGACCTCCACCCGGACTTCCACTCCCACTCCGGCGGCGGACTCTCCCACCTCGCGGAGAGATTTGCCAATCTGTTCCAGGGTGGCTTCCTCGGAGACGCCCTCGGGGAGTCCATTGGGACGGACCTTGATGCCCTTGGCTCCCACATCATGCGCCAGCTGCGCGTACTCCTTGGCCCCCTCGATGTTCAAACGGACCTCCTCCATGGAACGGGAATGAAACTCAAAAGCGCTGCCCAGTTGAACTAGCCCGATCTGGGAATCGGCGAAACGTCTCTTGATTCCGGCGCGTTGATCCTGGTTCAGGCCCACCTCAACTCCATGGGCGTGAGTGGTACGGAGTTCCACCCCAGAGTAATTGGCCTCCTGGAGGTTCTTCAGGATCTCATCCAGAGTCCAATCCTTCGCCAGGTTGTATGTGACCAGCCCGAGTTTGAGGGGAGTACCCATCATACCTGACCCCTTCCTTGACCTTCCTGTCCGTGGGAGCGAACATATCCCGGATAATCAAGATAGCATAAACTAGTGATGTGAACCACAATCGCGGTCCGAAAGGTTCCACGGAGGTATTCTTCAGATGATCCCAATATGCCGAGGGGCGGTGTCTTGCTCAGCTCTCCTATTGCCCAGCCTTGTTGTGGGTTTCCTCCTCATGCTGGGGGTCTGTGAGCCAGTATCGGCCGATCAACTGATCACCCCGGACCGGATCCGCCCGGAAAATCGCGTCTTCCCAATCACTGAACTACGTATGGTGCGTGAGCCCGGCAATCTGCATTATGTACAGACCAATGATGGTGAGTTCATCCTGTCCGATTACTGGTGGCGTGAGGTCAAGGTGGGGGAGCGCCGGTTTACTGGACGTGCCCCCATACCGGGAGTGCAACCTATTCCTGGTCCGGACGCGGGACCGGTCGCGTCTGTGGGACGAAAAAAGGTCTTTGTGGAGATTGTGGCCGGCAAGGGATACCAGTTTTTTGGGAAGGAAAAGATCAAGCCGGTTTCCTTCACCCTTATTGAGAGTTTGCCGAGGAATGTGCCCATTCGATATGGGAACTCGCGGGGAACCCTGGTGGCGGCCTTTGATGGTTACCATGTCGATTTAGGTCTGGAGCAGGCGGCGCGTGTCATTCCTGGATATAATGGGGTTGTACAGGACCTGGGTGATGGCCAGGGGCTGCAAGATGTTGCGATCATTGTTTATTGGGAGGACGATGAACGCGGCGAAGTGCTCCTATACCAAGAGGGGGGAGCGGAGGGACCCGAGTTGGATAATTGGGGCCTGGGTGTAAAAGCTAAGGTGCTGTCACGAAAGTCATCGGCGCCACCTTCACCTGGAGCTCCTGCACCAGCTGCGCCATCGGCGCCACCTTCGATAGCCCCACCAGCAGCCCCGCCGGCGGCATCCCCGGAGGCCTCCTCAGCAGCACCCGAATTCAGTCAGCCATAACGAAAGGGATTTTTTTACGATGAGCACATATGAAAGCATCCTTAATACGGTCTCTACCTTCTCCGGATTGGATGAAGATGAAATCCACCGTGTAGCTCAGATCTGTTCAGAGCGCAGATACCATGGAGGCGAGATTATCTTCATTGAACACACCGAAGGGGATGAGCTCTTTGCCATTTTAGAGGGAGAGGTCTCAATTTCGTTGGAGTTGGCCAGCGAGGAGGATGCCATGCCCCTGGTATGCCTCCGGACAGGCGATGTGTTTGGAGAACTTGCGGTTGTGGATGAGTCGCCACGGTCGGCCACCGCACGTGCAGTGACGGATTGCCGTGTATTAGTGATCGGCAAGGCCTCCCTTGATGCGTTGATGGAGGCCGATCATGACCTGGGTTTCAAGGTCATGCGTAACCTGGCCCGCTTGGTCAGCTACCGGGTCCGGACCGCCAACCAGAAGATTCTCGATAATGTCAGTTGGGGGATGATCTAGAGAGATATTCTTCAAACTCCACTCCCGCCTGGCGTCCTCGTTTCTCATTGACCAACAGGCACACGAGGAATGCCAGCAGGAAAAACACCGACACGCAGAGCATTGCGGTCCGGTGGCCGCTTCTATCCGCGACCAACCCATACAGGAGTGGTCCGATCATCCCACCGAGTTTATAGGTCAACGACCAAAAGCCAAAGATCTCCGCGCTCTTAGAGGGCGGTGCGAACATCGCCACTAAGCCACGCGCGGCGGATTGAACCGATCCCAGCAGCGCCCCGAGAGCCATGACCAGCACCCAAAAGACCGTGACCGAATAGGTGAGATAGACACACAGAATCAATCCGACCCACGCCAGTAAGAGCATCTGCATGTTCAGTTTTAATCCGATCTTGTCCTGGAGGAATCCGAAGGCGAAGGCTCCGGCTGCCGCGCTGACTTGGACCAGGATGAAGAGCTTTAAAACTTGGGTGTTGTCGAACTTCATCTCCTCCATGGAATAGATGGTGCTGAAGGCGAACACGGTCATTAGACCCACCGAGGATAAAAAGAAAACCACCAGGAACACGGCCAAGTCATAGAGACTGCGTAAGTGGGTTAGTGTTTCCTTGACTCTGCCAAATCCCACTCCCAGGTATGTCGCGCCCGCTGGTAGCAGCCGTCCTAGGCGGTATTCCTTGAGGAACAAGAATGTGGGAATGGCTCCAAATAGGAATACCCCAGCGGTGACCAGGTTGGTCAGACGGATGTTCCAACTATTATCAGCGCCGAAACCTCCCGCTGTCAGCCCCAACCCTTGACAGACAAGCAACCCCACCAATCCACCCACATACCCCAGACTCCAGCCGAAACCACTGATCCTGCCCACCTCATGGGGTTCCGCCAGGTCAGGTAGAAAACTGCCACAGATGGCCTCGCTGACCTGGAAGAAGTAGTTGGACACCACGAACAGGATGATCGCTAGCAGAACCGCCCCCGGAGTTACGAAGAACAAACCCGCCGTCGAGATCACGCACAACAGACAGGTGGTCACGAGAAACCGCTTCCGGCAACTCGAAAAGTCCGCGATCGCTCCCAGAACAGGTGCTGTCAGAATAATGAGGAGGTTCGAGATGGTTCCGCCCAGCCCCCATAGCGTCTTTCCATTCCCCTCCGCGGGTACTACCGCCTGAGTGAAATACAAAGCGAAGATCACAGTAACAATGTTGGTGGTGTAGGCTGAGTTGGCGAAATCGAACATCGCCCAGCCGAAGATCTCTTTCTTGCTTTTCATAATGGGTAGAGATCATGACTGAATCCGGGTGGAAAATCACCCGTAAATTGAGAAAAAACTAATCGATGATTGAAAGCGGTAGAGCTGCGGTGGTATCCTTCAAAAACTATCCTGTGGGATAAAGAGTGAATCTCCTTATTGTCATGTGAGATCTGGTCAGGAAGCAAGATGGAAATTAATCCAGTCCACCTTCTCAATCATCAAATCGTCCGTGACCTCCCCTTCGGAGTGATTGTAGTGGACCGGGCGCTCAAGATCAGTGATTGGAATGGGTGGATGGAACGGGTATGTGGTTTGACCCGTGGTCATGTCCAGGGAAGGGAATTGGAACAGTTCCTTCCAGATCTTCCTGGCCGTGAGGCCATTCCCCAGATCTGTTCCGTATTCGAGACGGGACGCATCATCCGGATACCTTCAGATAAGGCGGAGCAGTTCCTCAATTTCTCGCAGGTTCCGAACCAGGACAAGGTCCGGAACATGATTCAAGACACCGAGCTGCGTCCCCTCTTCGATTTCGAGGGCGAGGTACTCGCGGTCTGCATCATCATCCATGATGTCACTGAACGTGTGATTCGTTTACGCGATCTGGAGACACTGAACCGGAGCTTCGCCATTGCCCATCGTGCCCTGGAGGAAGCTAACCGGCTCAAATCGGATTTCCTCGCCAACACCTCCCATGAACTCCGGACTCCTCTGACCAGCATCCTTGGCTTTGTGGAGATCCTTGGGAATGATCTGGCTGAGTCCCGCGAGGAGGAAAAAACTTTCCTGGCGAATATCGGCGAAAGCGCTCAACACCTTCTCGATATCATCAACAACATTCTCCGGACCGCCGAAATCGAGGCGGGCAAGTTCGTGATGAATTCGCGCCGGCTGAATCTGGCGGAGGTGCTCTCCGAGGTTCGAGCGAAGGTCCATCAGCTGGTACGGCACAAGGGACTCGAACTCATTTTCGATTTTGATGATTTCGACCTGGAAGTGCTGGCGGACTACGAGGAACTCATGCAGGTTCTTTCGAATGTCCTCGATAACGCGGTCAAATTCACCGATGAGGGCAGCATTCAGATCGCCGCATTCCGTTCGCCGGAAAACCTACAACGGGCCATCATCCAGATTCGTGACACGGGAGCAGGGATCGCGCCAGAGAACATGCACCTGGTGTTTGAGCCATTCCGCCAAGCGGATTCCTCTACCACCCGGCGTCATGGCGGAACCGGCCTGGGCCTTTCAATCTCACGTTCCATGATGGAAAGGATGCGCGGAACCATCGAGGTGGACAGCTCCGGGATCGGACAAGGAACCACGGTGACCCTTACGATCGAGGCCGTGCCAGCTCCCCTGGAACACACCCGCACGTGCTGAAAAACCTCTCCATGCCTTGACACACCGGCATACCCGCTCAATCCTTTTTCTTTGTTGTAGGGGGGCCGGATGGCTGACGCGCCCGCCGCTGTTCCCGTGATGCCCAACGGGAGGGGAGACGGACGTTCCCAATTTTGTCAAACACCAAGGAGTGTGGACCATGTCCCAAAGACCATTGAATGTTGGACTCATCGGCGGCGGAGGCGGAGCCTTCATCGCGCAGCCGCATCAGCGCGCCATTCATTTCGACGGAACCCGCCGGGTTGTTGCGGCCGCCTTGCATCCCGATCCCAAGATCGCCATGAATGAGGCTGCCAATTGGCCTTACCCTATCCAGGGGTTTGAGAGCTATGATGCCATGATCGCCGATCAGAAGAAGAAACCCGCTGGCGAACGCATGGATTATGTTCTCGTGGTGACCCCCAACTTTGTTCACTATGACCCTGCCATCAAGTGCATCAAGGCCGGAATCCCGGTGTTCTGCGAAAAACCCCTCTCTCTCAACATGAAGGAGGCCGAAGGCCTGGTCGCGGCGGTCAAGAAGTACAAAGTCCCCTTCGGCGTGGCGCACACTTATTTGGGACATTGGAGCACTCGTTTCTGCCGCTTCATCGTGACCAGTGGCCTACTCGGCAAGGTCCGCTGGGTGGACTCCTACTATCTCCAGGGCTGGCTGGCTGGCTTAACCGAGAAGCAGGGTGTCATGCAGGCTGAGTGGCGTGTCGATCCCAAGCGGGCTGGCATCAGCTGCTGTGGTGGTGATATTGGGACTCATGCGCTCATGCAGTTGCGTTATGTGACTGGTCTGGATGTGGTGGCCACGCGTGGATTTCTGGAGACCTTCGTGAAGGGACGCGCTCTGGATGACCATTTCACCACCTACAATGATCTCAGTAATGGCGCCAAGGCCATTATCCACGCCAGTCAGATCGCGGTCGGACACAAGAATGACCTGGGTATCGAGGTCAACTGCGAGAAAGGAACCTTGGTTTGGAAACAAGAGGATGCCGAGAAGGTAACCATCTATCTGAATGGCCAGCCCGAACGGACCTACTGGCGCAAGGAAGTTCAACCGAATGATGGCTTCCTCAAGGACCTCCCCGCCGATCTGATGGCCGAACCGACCATCCCCTCGGGCCATGTCGAGGCCTTCCATGATGCCTTCGCCCGGCTCCACCGTTGCTTCGAGGTGGATGTCCGCGCCTTCAACGAGGGCAAACCTTGGAAAGCTGACGGCACCAAGTATGCCAATGTCGAGGATGGCCGGATTGGCATGGCCTTTATCCAGGCGGCTGTCAAGAGCAGTAACGCCAACGGCAAGCGGATTGAGTGGAAGTAAGAGGTATTCTGGCCGGGGCGCGTTGACACGCGTCCCGGCTTTCTCTCATGAATGGAATTCGAGAGGTTGCTGACCTCCTGAAAGGCTCGCCCCGGATTACAGTTCTCACCGGGGCGGGTATCTCAGTGGCGAGTGGAGTACCCACCTTCCGGGATACGGGCGGTCTCTGGGAGGGGGTGCGCCCCGAGGTGGTGGCGACACCCGAGGGCTTCGTGCGTAATCCCCGTTTCGTCTGGGAGTGGTATCAGGTCCGCCGTGAGAAGTCGTTGTTGCTCAAGCCCAACCGGGGCCATGAGGTCCTGGCTGCCTGGAGCCACCGCTATCCTGATTTCACACTCATAACACAAAACATTGATGGCCTCCATGAACGGGCCGGGACGAAGAACACCATCCGTTATCATGGTTCCCTGATGGATGTTGGTTGCTGGGAGGAGTGCGACCAGTCTCCCTACCGTTGGCGGGATGACACCATCCCTTTTCCTGAGTTACCGCCTCCCTGTCCCTATTGCGGTGGTATGTTGCGTCCTGGAGTGGTCTGGTTTGGTGAACCGATCGATCCCGAGGTCCTCCGTCTTTCCGATGAAGCGGTGGACTGCGATCTCTTCTTTACCATTGGGACCTCCGCCCAGGTCTTTCCCGCTGCGGATCTGGTGTATCAAGCGCGCCATTCCGGCGCCTTCACCGTGGAGATCAATCCCGATGTAACCCCCGCGTCACGGGCTCTTTGTCTCTCCCTGAAGGGAAAATCCGAGGTGATCCTGGATCAGATCGAGGCGTTAGTCTCTGCACGGTAGATCCGTCTTTATTCCCCCCCCAACCCTCCCCCACAAGTGG
>CAYRBI010000025.1:0-50654 GCA_964422415.1 uncultured bacterium
TGGTATGGGGAGCCGGATTTTGGTCCGGATTGACAATGAAAAAGCGAAAGAGTATAAACACACCGGGTCACTAGCTCAAGTGGTAGAGCAGTGGACTCTTAATCCATTGGTTCAGGGTTCGAGTCCCTGGTGGCCCACCAGTCGTAACCTCCCCATAAATCAACACTTACAAGAGATTCTCAAAGATTTCGCCTATCCCATTTACAGTGTGCTATCCGCTCTGTTTCCGGGTGTCGTTCGATTACTCACTGAAGGATATCATGGGTTCGGTCTCGCCCCGGTCGGCTTCCTCCACGGCGGCCAGTCCACGCTTCTCCAACCAGTCTCCCGCGAAGAATTCCTCATCCGGCATGAGCGCGAAAAAGAGGTTCACAAAGGAAACATGGAGATCCTGGAAATGTTCCACTTCATGCCCCCGGCTGCGGAAGAGAGAGGCATAAGAGAGTAGCTTCCCCATGACTCCATTTAGACGGTTAAGGAGTGTGTTATTGGAGTCGAATAGATCGGAGAGATCAGCATTGGGATTAGCGAAGATGAGATCGCGGAGAATCTTCTCACGTTCTCAGAGGCAGCTTTCGATTTCGAGGGACCGGGAGATCGCTTCTTCCAGATCGCGGCAAGCCAGAGCCTCCCGGTGGTCAGGCAGCCAAAACTCAAGACGGTTAAGTTCCCGGTCGGTGTCGATGGATGGCATAGGCTCCCGCTCCTTGAGTCACGCTCTTGTTCCATCCTTATTCTATCATCGGCTCCTCTGGGAGGTGTGTAAAGGATGGCCAAGCAGAGTGGTCTTTTTCTCGTTTCTCCTTGTTCTTCCTCCCCCACAATGCCATCCTCCTCTACCGTTTGGCATCGGATCCTATCGCACCTGAGGAGCAAGATTGATGAAACATCTGAGTCTGTATCTTTTTCTTGTCTGCATCTTTTCTGGAAGCTTCCATCCAGTTCCGGCGGAAACCACCACTCAAATAGTCCCACTGCTCAATGGTGGTTTTGAGTCGAATACCAAGGAGGGTTGGACCGCCAATATCTATGGCGCCACACCGGTCATCGAGATAGATAAGGAGATCCACCATGAGGGGAATCTCTCCTTGCGAATCCAGGCGGATTCACCCTCGGATACCGCTTTGGCACAGGAAGTCACCCTGCTCCCTGACCATTGGTACCGGTTGTCGGGGTGGATCAAAACTCAGGACCTTGATCCCAAAGAAAGCTCCACGTGTGGCACCATCCAGATCCAAGCCAATGGAGGTAGTGCGGCTCTACACGGCTGCGCCAGTCACCCCGGGACCAACGAATGGGCCCAAGAGAACATCTTCTTTCAAGCCCCCTACGAGGGTGTAGTCCGTATCGTCCTGTTCTTCGTGGGATTCGGTAAGGGCACCGGAACCGTGTGGTTCGACCAGATCACCTTAGAGGAGATCAACCCCGGCATGTCCAACATCATCATCACCAACGAACCGCTTCAAAAGAGAACCATCAGCCCGTTTCAGTATGGCCAGTTCATCGAATATTTATGTGCGCTAACCCCCTCCATGTTCGCGGAGAAAATTTTCAATGGCGGTTTCGAGGGAGTTCCCGAATACAAGGTCTCCTTCCGCAAGGAAATTGACGCCATCGAGAATCCCTGGTTTTCCGATGGCGCGGTCCACCGGGGCATGTACGCCCTGGATGAGAACAGTGCCTTTAATGGCAAGGTCTCGCAACGTATTACCCAAGGGGATGGAGATCCCTGTACGCTAGGAATTTCCCAGAGCGGCATTTATGTCCAACGGAAGGAATCCCTCAAGTGCGCACTATCATTACGCTGCCAGAAGGTCACGCATCCCGTGACCGTATCACTATGGGGCCAAGGCGCGGTGTATGCCACAGCTACCTTCCAGCCGAACCAAGATTGGCAACGTTTCGAGACGGTACTCACGCCCACCCAAACAGATGAACACGCCACCTTAACGATCTCATTCCGTGGCCCCGGCACGCTGTGGATTGATCAAGTCTCGCTCATGCCCACCGAGACCGTCTTCGGCTGGCGGAAGGATGTCGCCGAGGCGCTCAAGGCCTTGAAGCCCGGCATCATCCGTTTCGGCGGCAGCACCACCGAGGGCTTCGATTGGAAAGACACCCTAGGCGACCCAGCCAAGCGGACACCCTTCACCACCTGTTGGGGTGGGTTGGAACCCGGTAATGCGGGATTAGATGAGTTTGTCCAACTCTGCCAATGGGTGGAGGCGGAGCCCCTCATCTGCATCCGTTTCACTGGCAAGACCCCGCAAGACGCCGCTGATGAGGTCGAGTACTTCAATGGCGCGCCGGAGTCCCCGATGGGCAAACTCCGCGCCGCCAATGGACATGAGAAACCCTATGCTGTGAAGTACTGGCAGATCGGCAATGAGTTGGGTGATGAAACCTACCAGGCGGGAGTAGCGGCATTTTGTAAAGCCATGAAGGCAGTAGATCCCTCCATCAAGTTGATGGCGGCCTTCCCCTCCCCCGGCTTGGTCCGCAATGCGAGCCAATATATCGACTACATCTGCCCTCATCACTATGGCTGCGCCAACCTCGCCGCCATGCAGAAGAGCTACGATGACTGCCGGCGGATGATCGAGGAAAATGCACCCGGACGGGACATCCGCTTGGGGATTACCGAATGGAACACCACCGCCGGGGATTGGGGTCTGGGACGTGGGATGCTGTGGACCCTGGACAACGCATTATGGGTCAGCCGTTACCACAATCTGATGCACCGTAATTGCGACCAGGCGGAGATCGCCATCCGCAGCAACCTCGCCGACAGTTTCTGCTCGGGAATCATCCAGACCAACAATTCCAGTCTCTTCAAGACCCCGGCTTATTATGCCCAGCAACTGTATGCCACCCACGCCGGCCAGGTCCCACTCAAGGTGAAGACCGAGGGCGATATTCCCTTCGACCCACTCCTCGATATCAGCGCCACTGTATCTGAGAATGGCAAAGACATTTCCCTTTTTATCGTCAACCAAACCAACCAAGCCCAGAAGCGGACAATCGATCTGCAAGCCCTCGCGCCTTTGGGGAGCCATGTCACTGTCTGGACACTCGAGGACACGGAGAAGGCGGGCGAACGCGATGCCCTCAACTCCTGGATGGCTCCCGAGAGAATCCACTTGCGGCAAGGATCAGCCAGTGTCAAGGAATCAACTCTTCAGTATGAGTTTCCCGCACTGTCGCTGACAGTGTTGTGTGTAACAAAAAAGTAGCTGTCCGTTGAAAAACTCGAAGTTGCGAGGAAGCCGTGGATTCCCGCCTTCGCGGGAATGACGATATCCAAAAGGCTTCGTTTATTCTGTCATTCTCGCGAAGGCGGGAATGAGGATTTCCAAAAGGTTTCGTTTATTCTGTCATTCCCGCGAAGGCGGGAATCCACGGAAGATACAAAAACTCAACTTTATTAAACGGCAGCTGGGAGAGCTGGATCGATGCTTTTCTTGAGACAGATGACAGATGGGGTGTGATGAATAGAATGCCGGAAGATGAATCACGCCATCCCCCGAACGATGTGGACCTCCGAGCACGAGTGCTGGCTTCTCCCGAAGAGGGTTGGAAGACCTTCTGGGAGATCCATGGAGGTTTTTTACACCGCTTGGTTGAAAGGCTCGGTCTTTCAATCGATGACAAAGAAGAAGTCCGGCAGGAAATCTGTCATGCGTTGATTAAGGATGATTTCAAGGTGCTACGGACCTGGGACCCGGAACGGTGCTCATTGCGTGGATTCCTCTCAGTCATCGTGGCGCATACTGTCACCAATTTCTACCGTTCGGGTTTCCATCGCTTTACTCTCCGGCGGACAGGCCAATCTGTAGGTACAGACACTAACGAAGAACTTTATACCAACCTTATGGAGGCCACCTTCTCGGTGGAGGAAAGACTCTACCAGGCCCAAGTGACTGGATTCCTGCGTAAGAGCCTGGACGAATGGGTCAACGAGGAGAAACTAAGCCCTACCGACCGGAGCTTAGTGTTGTTACGGCTGCGGGGGCTGTCCTTCAAGGAGATCTCCACGCTCATTGGAATCACAACCTCCCATGCCACTGTACGCTTCTTACGGCTCAAACCGCTCCTCCGCAAGAAGCTGGAGCAGGCGGGGATCCGGCCAGAGGGGTAAGGGATCACCCCCACGCCGCCGTTTCATTCCCATCCTGCCCCATCCAATACGGCAGCCAGACCAAGGTCACCAGGCGCACCTTGATCTGAGTCTTTTTCGGTTTAATCGAGATTTTCTCGAGGGTCTGCGTGGCCGGGTCGGTCTCCGAGGTAATCCGCGCTGACTCGGTGGAAAATTCTGTCTCCAACTCCTGCAACTGAGCGCGGATGGACTCCACATTCTCTCCCGCGCGCGCCACATCCCCGGATTCTCTCATGCTACGGCTGATACCCCGGGCGGCAGTGGTGCTCCGTGTCAGGGTGCTCACGGAAACACTCTTCCGTCCCAATACCGCGGAGAGAAGGGTTGAAGCCAACGAGAAAGCAGTGGTCATTTTGGCGTCACGCGCCTGACCCTTCTGGACCTCCAGGGCTTGCTCCGCCTTGCGCAGACGTTCTTCAAGCGCCGCCACCTTGGGAGCGTATTTGTGACGGAGTTTCTCTACATCCCCATCGCGTTTCTCACGGGCCAGCAGCTGTAAACGTAGACGGAATTCGCGTTCCGGCTCACCCGGATGAGAGACCATCTCAAGGGATGGGCAACTCAGGATCTCCAGCGCTTGCCCGCTCATGACCGCATCTGGAAAGTCTTTCTTCCAGGCGGTGTAGGACTTCGGCGATGAAGCCGCGGAGGGCAGCGCGGCAAAGGTTCCACCGGTAACCGGCTCCTTGCTGAGATCCTCCTCAGTCAGAGCCGCTGGAGATGCGGTAAACCAGTCCACCACCATTGGCCCCTCAGTAAAAGAAGCCACACAAGCGTAGGACTGCTCCTGATCCACTCCCAGCTTGGCATCGGAGAAGGCAATCCGCGCGGAACCATAAAGAGCGGGTTTGTAGAAGAGAGTGGCGCCCTCTGGTTTCGCACAACGGACCGGAGCAAACACCTGCTCGATCCCCGGCGGCAGGATTGGCGGTTGTTGAGAGAGGCCGCCCGCAGCTGAAACCATAGCGGATTTGGGGGCAGCCATAGACGTCACGGGTGTGCTGGTTTCAGCAGGTTGCGTACCCCGCTTCTCTTTCATGAGAGAGTGAATCTGATCACGTGTCAGTGGCCCCCGTAGATACGACAAGGCCCAGCGGGTTTCGAAAACCACCGGGTGGTCCTCATGGACATTCTTCATCAGGAAGACCCGGCTGGTCAGTTTCGCGAGGGTTTCTTCAACCGCCTTCCGGTCAAACTGACCACCAGCGGACGCTGAAGCACCCTCCAATCCCTCGATAACCCGTGCCTTATCACGGTCGGTCTGGAGCCGTCCGATAAACCAGGTGCCCGCATTGGAAAGCCCCTTGTAATCCAGATCCACCGGGTTCTGAGTGGCCAGAACCACCCCCAAACCGAAAGCACGGGCCTGTTTCATAAGTGTCAACAAAGGGCCTTTCGAAGGCACATTGGCGACCGGTGGGCAGTATCCCGCGATCTCATCCATGTAGAGGATCGCTCGCAGGCTGGTGGTTCCCGGCTGACGGCGCATCCAACCTAACACCTGATGGAGAAGCGTGGTAACAAAGAACATGCGTTCGGCATCCGCCAGGTGGGCAATCGAGAAGATGCTGATACGGGGCTTCCCATCCGGCGTATACAGGACTGAGCCGATGTCGAGAGGATCGCCCTCCATCCAACTGGCGAAACCAGGGGAGGCCAGTAGAGCATTGATCCGCATGGCCAATTCAAACCGGTCCTTGGCCGGGTAAAAGGCCTCAAGGTCCATCACGCCCACCCGGGGCACAGGGGGAGACTGGATCTGTTGGATCAGGGAAGTCAGGTCAAGATCCTCACCCTGACCCCAGGCTTGAGCGAAAAGGGTAGAAAGGAGCACATGTTCACGGCTACGGACAGGATCGGCTTCGATGCCCAACAAAGCCAGGAGGCTGGTGGCCGTGGAGGCGATGCGGTCATTTAGGAAATCGCGGTCCTGTCTGAGCTCGGCATCAGGACAGGCGAAGGACTTGAGAATAGAGACTGGCAACCCAGTGCTGCTTCCAGGTGTATAGACCACATAATCCGCCGCCTCGCGCAGACGCTTGATCCGGTCCGCATCCTGTCCCCATTCGCTCAGTCCCTTCTTCCACAGAGCCGCTTGAGCCTCCGCGAATTGTTGGGACGAGAGGCCCTTTCTCTGGGCATCCTCCTCATTCACCCAAGGCAGGAACTCTTCCGGCGAGAGATTGGGAAAGGTTAACAACAGGTTCGCGAGGTCTCCCTTGGGATCGATGACAATGGCGGGGATGGAATCAATGGCAGCCTCCTCGAGTAGACCGATACACAGACCGGTCTTCCCGCTACCCGTCATGCCCACACACACAGCATGGGTGACCAGATCCCTGGAGTCATAGAGGAGCAGAGCATCCTCGCGCTTGCCCTCGGCGAGGTTGTACTCACGTCCCAGGTAAAAGACTCCCAATTTTTCGTAATCAAGCATGTGAAAAAACCTCCCTCCTGGTTAAATCAACCGCCGTGATTACTGCCATTCCTCTTGGAACAGGAGGATGTCCTGGTAATCCAGGTTTCCATCGCAATTGAGGTCGCCGGGCTTATCGGTGATGGAAGTGGTTTCCTGCATTTGGTTCAAGATCTCAATCAAGTCGCGCGCATCCACACTGCCATCTTTATTCTGGTCGGCCGAGTGAGCACACACAGTGGGCGAGGGAGTGGCCGTAGCAGTACCGGTTGGGGTAAAGGAACAGGTCATGGAAAGAGTCGGGGTTGGCGTCAGAGAGGGGGTGAGCGATGGGGTTGTGGTGGAAGATGAAGTGGGAGCCGGTGTGGGCGAAAGAGATGGAGTGAAGGACTGGGTTAGGGTGACAGTGAGTGTGGGCGTAGTCGATACAGTCACGGTGGGAGTCGGTGTCTCCGTAAATGTCCCAGTCGGGCTCGGTGAGGGGGTAGGAGCGAGGACCATCACTTCCGCTGTACAACTGGAGACATTTGAGAAACTGTCGCTGGCGGAAATCGTCACCGTAGTAATCCCCACCTCCACGGTGGCGCCGGCGGGGGGTTCCTGGACGAGGAGTAGATCGCTGGCGGAGGTACAGTTATCGGAGGCCAGAAGAGAGGAGACATAATCCGGAAGAGTGGCGGTACCCAGCGGGCCAACCACCACGGCCTCTGGAGTAATACATTCAAAAGCAGGAGGTAAGGCATCCACCACATTCACGACCGCTGTACACTGATCGATCAGGTAACTGGAATCCATGACAGTCAAGATCACCGTGTTGAGACCGGTGTTTTCACAAGTGAAGATGGGGGGAGATACCCCGCGGCTACGGATCGAGCAGTTGTCATAGCTGCCGCCATCGACCTCCTTGGGCAAAAGCACGGCTTGCCCATAATCATCCAGATAGACTGTCGCCTCCTTGCCGACTGCTGTGGGTGGGGCGCCATCCTCCGCGATGATGGTGGTCTTACAGGTGGCGGTTTCACCTTCATCATCGGTGACACTGAGAGTTACTGGAGTGGCTCCCGCGGAGTACGGCCCGGGTGGGTCGAGAGCCAGAATGACGTCCCCACCATCCGGGTCATAGGAACCGTTATCCACCTCTTGCGGTGTGACCACAACGCTACACCCCTCCAGAAAGATCCGCCGCACACTCCGGCATCCCGCCACGGGGGGTTGTGAAATACGGATGACTGTGGGGTCATTCAATCCGGTGGTGGTGGGATCATCAGTAATTGTGTCCAGGAAATTCAATCCCGTCACCAAGCCCTGACAAACGATCTCCGTGATCCCGGACGCCAGGAGATCATCCACAATTACTTGAAACTCGATGGTCACGCTCCCCACGGCTGAAGCAGTGTCCCCCACTTGAATCTCCACGGTAGTATTCCCAGTGGCATTCCCAGAAAGAATCGTCCCTTGGGTGGTAGTCACGGAGCCAATCACCAATGTGGAATACGCGCCAGGTGTGCATTGGTAATCCACTTCCCGCGCAGGTTCCCGGCTCGGATTAGTGATTACGATGGTATAGCGTACTGTCCCGCCCGGTTTCACCACATGGCTCGAATCCGGGCTATCAAGCGGACTCACGGACTGGCTTGCGCCAATACGAGGATCGAAATCCAGTACCGTCACGGTGGCATCCCCAAAGCCGGATGTCCCAGGGTCATCGGTGTAGAAGATTGTGAAGTCATCCCCTGACACGAACCCTTGACAGGTAATCTGGCTAGTAGTCAAAGGAACGGGATCATCAATCAAGACAAGGAAGGCAATCCGGGCCATACCACCATTCGCCGGCACGGTTCCCAGATCCACTGTTACCGTGGTATCGCCAACAGTTTCCCCAGCCAGGATGGTTCCTTGGGTGGTGGTCACCGAGCCGATAAGAAGCGCTGTGTCCGGGTTGACACCAATGGTAATTTGGCTGTTGGGGGCCACTCCTTTTCCTGAGTTCGTAATCTCCACTAGATAACGTAGTGTGTCACCCTCATCGGGCAGCTGGTCTCCATCCCGGTCATTCACTAGTGAAACACCCATCTCCGCCGCCATGGTGGGATCGAAATCCAGCACGGTCACTGTGGCATCCCCGGCGGTATACGTATCCGGATCATCGGTCCGGGTGGGATGCAACCCGGTCCCCGTGATGGTTCCCTGACTCTCAACCTGGGACACACCGGCTGGAACGGGATCAGTAATTCTCACCGCATACCGGATCGTGAGACTTCCCCCTAAACCTGGAATGGTTCCCACACTGACCACCACAGTGGTATCGCCAAAGGAGTTCCCACTGGTGATGACGCCTTGAGTGGTGGAGACAGAACCAAGGACCAGGGTGGTATTGGAATCGATCTCCGAACTGAAGATCACCTCGCTCACATCTTGATCACCCGTGTTGGCCAGAACACTTGTATAGCGGATGGTATCGCCCTCACTTGGCCACCCATCACCATCTAAATCAATAAAGAGCGCATCTGTCATGGTGGCGGATAGGATGGGAGCGGCGGTGACTCGGGTCACTGTGGGGTCATTGGCATCCGGTGTGGCGGGATCATCGGTGGGGAGGTTGCTGAGTTGCTCACTCGAAACGAATCCCTGACAAGCGATCTGGGTAACACCAGCGGTGAAGGGTTTCTGGATCTGAACCTCGAAGGTGAGGGTGGCTTGGCCGCCATCAGGAATGCTACCGAGACTGGCCGCCACCGAGGAGTCACCCTCTCCATTGCCTTGGAAAATGGTTCCTTGCGAGGTGGTCACAGTCCCCACCTGAAGGGTGGTATTGGAATCGATCCCACTCCCAAAGGAAACCTCCTCACAGGACGCGCCAAAAGCGTCAAGGGGGTTCGACAGGGTGACCGTGTAGCGGATGACATCACCCGGACTGGCATAGCCATCACTTCCCAAGTCGTTCCACAGGCTTGCGGTCATCGTGGCAGAGAGAGTCGAGGTGGTTTGGAGTATATCCAACACAAGGTCGGGGGAGGTGGAGGTGGAACCGACCGAGAGGGTCACCGCACCCACATCGGTAAAATCGGCGCCGGCGCCGGACTCAAGGCCAAAGCTGGTGAACGGGATCACATACCCGGTTTCCAAATAAATCTCTCCCGGAAGTGGGAGGTCAAGGACGGAGACATTGCCCACACCGGAGTAAACCCGCAAGACCACATGAGTGGGAAGGTCATCAAATACGGTCTGGACACGAAGCGCATCTTGCGTGTACCCGGCGGTGAGATCCACACCGCCCAAACCCTCCGGATCGATCAAGGAGGGATTGCCATCGGAACCATCCCAGGAGATACACGCCCCCCCTTTGATGGTCGCTCCCTGAGAGTACGAAAAATAACCGCCCGCCACTCCCGCGCTCAGACTGTTCCCCGAGATGGTGCCACCCGAAAGGTCCACGCGGATATCACGTTCAAGATTAAGGATCCCAGGACCTGTCACCGCCGAAAAAAGAGAGGCTCCCGCGGGGGGGAAGGTGATGGAGAGGAAATCCTGATCAGTCATCCAGTCATCAAGGATGACCGCTTGAGCGAAGGTGGGCCCGGACGGCGCAACAGCCAGCCCCCCCATCAAGCACACAATAATTACCGGGACTGTCAGGATGTCTTTACCGGTATAGCCCGGTTCCCTTGGTATACACAGCCGTGTACACAGAGATCGGGAGCAGTTAAGGTCACGCATTCTCCACCCCTTCGCAAGATGAAATCATCACTATCGACAGAGGGGGCAAACACTTCCACTGGTGGTTCCGGTCAGACAACACACCCATGGGACTTATATCAAACACCCCTGACACAGCCGCTCCCTCACGGTGCCGCTGTATACCACGAACCGCATGATAACGCTGGATGAAGACTCAGGGAACGGACTAGTTCACTGGTCTGAGCCAATCCGCCATCAGCAACAGTAGGTCACCGGCGCCGATCACGCCATCATGATCCACATCCAGTTCCGGGTGAACGGCGGTGGGCTTACCCGAGGGAGTCTCAGTCAGTGTGGGAGTCATCGTGGCTGAAGGCATCTCCGTCATGGTTGCTGTTGGAGTTTCTGTCAGGGTCGGTGCATATGTTTCCGTCACTGTAGGCGTGGGGGTCGGACTGACAATGGCTTGCATGCGGAAGTCCCGGCTATCCGTACGATCATCATTTTCGAAATCCGCGACCTGACATGGCACTTGGTATCCGTCCAGGGTCACACAGACATTCAATTTAGCTTCCCAGAATAACTCATCGGGTTCCGCTTTTACGTATATATGGATTTGTCCATCAGCTGCGGTAGTGGAGTGACTCGCTAAACCGTAATTCGGATAATAACTATCCGAACTAGGCGAGTACTCATAGAAGTAGAAGTGTTCAATTCCATCTTCATCATTGTAGGTGACAGTCACTAAAGCACCCGCGAGAGGGGTGACTTGATCTTCCTTGGTCACCACACCCACCACATAAAGATCAACATCATCGTACTTGGGTATAACAGTCACTTGAAACTGGCTCGTTAATGGGCTGGTGGTGGGCACTTCTCCCGCCACGCTAGCCAAGCTCATCGTAGAGACCAGCAATAAAAAAATGCTTAAGACCTTTAGGCCGTGGTAAGTTTTTTTCATGGGACAAGGCTCCTTCCAGAATGTGGATTGGCTCGATTATGTCTGGCCATCTCAGACACGACAAGAGAAAAGATTGGGGGGAGGAAATAATTTCCCTTTCCATGGGAGGAAACCACCTCACTGAAGCGATTAAGATGCTGGGATAGTGCCCTTTTCGACCCTCTCAACCCCAATCTGGCAGTTGACTTGAAGGTATGAATCAATCATGCTTTTAACAGGCATACAAAAGGGAATGTCTTCATACAAAGGTGTTCCCCGAAGATCAGGACAAGCCGGAGAGACCGGCGGGAGGTGGGTTCAATGATCAAGTCCAAGGGATTATTACCACTCACACGCGAGAGGCTCATTTCACAGCATTCAGCAGCACACAAAGGCTTTACTCTGATCGAGCTCCTCATCGTCATCGCTATCATCCTGATCCTGATCTCGATCGCCCTCCCCAATTTCCTCGAAGCCCAAATCCGCGCCAAGGTCGCCAAATGCAAAGGCGAAATCCGTTCCATAACCACCGCGTTGGAGTCCTATTATCTGGATTTCAAGACCTATCCAGCCGAGAGCGAGGATAATGCATACCAACGCTTACGCCTCGAGAGAGGCCTGTTCTGGTTAACCACTCCCATCAAGTACATGACTTACATGCCAAGGGATACCTTCGCCCAGCAGGATGATAAGGATGGTCCCAAGTTCTATGAAACTGGTGGCATTCCTTCGGGGACTATTGGAAAGTGCATGTATTGTCTAGAAACCTGGGCTATCTTCACCCGGGGACCAGATGCGGATGAATCCGATATCCGTTCAGCCGCTCCTCACTACATGACCTATGAGGATGATTATTCAGTGGATTCTTACTCTCCCACTAACGGGTCCGTCAGCAAAGGAGATATCTTCCAATACGGTGGCGATCCTTTCTGGATCGGAGTGAACGCCTCCGTCGCCAAAAGAAACCTGTATTCCCCCGCGAAAGACATCGGGCTCGTGGTGGATCGAGAGATCTTCCTCCACCGTCTGCCACCGAAATTGAGGTAAATCCCAGCCGGGAACAGCGGTGTCGAACAGGAAGGCACATTAGGGACCTTACCGGGGGCGGCGGCATTCAATGGTCAGGAAACGAATAATTTCGTTGCCTTGCCCCCGGGCTAACACCAGAGGGTTAACGTTCCTGTTGACGGCTGAAGGTCCCCTGCAGGAAGTCACAGGATCTCTTTTTAAGGAACTCATAGGAGGACCTCAGTTTCACCGCGAACTCACTGGCGCTCTGTAAAGGCTGCAGATAGCGTGTGCTCAGTTCCAGGAACAACATACGCGGCTCACGGAAATAAGGTTCAATGCGCAGCTGAACCTGGGTGGGATCCTCCGGAAGGGGGGGGAACTCCACACGCAGACATAGTCCCAGAACCGGCCGTCCAAACTTTTCGAGATCGCTATCCTCCAGAGCGAACAGGTTACTCCGGATCAAGGGCATAACGGGTCCATCAAAGGGAAGCAGGAAACGGATGACTCCCTGCTGAAAGATCCAGATGGGTTGTCCCAGCCGTTGCTTGACCTCGCTGGTGATCGGAACCACCTGATCCAGAAACTCATCAAAGTTGATCTGGGTGGGCTGCTCCTTGATGACCAGCCGGTCTGGATAGATCTCACAGGTTCTCTGGTCGCCATCCTTAAGCAACGCGCCCGCGCCACCCGGCAGAAGCTCGAACTGGGGATAACGAAACCGGTCGGATAACGCCAGGTAAAGCTCCTTCAAAGCTCTTTCCTGCAAACCCAATGCAGGAGAATGCAACTGAACTACAAAACCATGGGGAATAAGACGCTCAACGAACATGGGGGGATTATCCCTCATTTCTCTCCGAGTTTACAGAATCAGCGTGATAAATGTAAAATATAGGTAGAAACAGAGGTGGAGTAGCGAATTTATTCGCGTGAATCTCTCCACGCGAATGAATTCGCTACTCCACCGGATTTTTTCCAGATCAACCGCGGCGTTTCTGGAAGTCGGTCATGAAGTCCCGCAAGGCACTCACCCCGGCCTCAGGCATGGCATTGTAAATAGAGGCACGGATCCCTCCCACCGAACGATGCCCCTTGAGTCCATCGAGTCCTTGCTTCTTGGCCTCGGAAACGAAGTCCTTCTCGAGGTCTTCAGAGGGCAACCGCCAAGTGACATTCATGATCGAACGGCAGTCCTTCTGAGCATGGGGACGATAGAAGCCACTGCTCGCATCGATGGCCTCATAGAGGAGTCCAGCCTTACGTCGGTTGAGTTCCTCCATCTTGGCCAGCCCCCCAATGTCTTCAATCAGCCACTTGGTGACCAGCAGGGTCATGTAGATGGCAAACACCGGTGGGGTGTTGTAAAGCGATTTGTTTTCGGCGTGGATCCGGTAGGAGAGGACCGAGCCAAGATTCTCGGCGCAACGCTCCACCATGTCCTCGCGGATGATGACCAGGGTTAATCCAGCGGGACCGGCATTCTTTTGAGCGCCGGCATAGATCAGGCCATACTTCTCAATGTTGATGGGGTGGGAGAGGATATCGGAGGAAGCATCACACACGAGCGGGACACCTCCGGTTTCTGGTTCAGACGGAAACTCGACCCCTTGAATGGTCTCATTGGAGGTATAGTGGACATACACCGCTTGGGGATTGAGGTCGAGTTCGGAGTTGTTTGGTACGCGGACATAGTTGTCGGCCTTGCCTGTCCAAGCTACGCGTGGTGAGCCTTCCTTCTTGGCCTCCTTGATAGCTTTATCACCCCAGGAACCAGTCAAGATGTAATCCGCTGACTTCCCTTCGCCCCGCAGTAGATTCATCGGAACCATCGAGAACTGCAGACTAGCTCCGCCTTGAAGAAAGAGGATCTTGTAATGGCTGGGTAAACCCAGGAGAGTCCGTAAATTGGCATCGGCCGCAGCGAAGACCTCATCGGCTGGCTTGGAACGATGGCTGATCTCCATGATCGACATTCCCACGCCAGGTAAAGCCACCAGGTCGCGTTGAGCTTCCTCAAGGGCCTTGACCGGCAGGATCGCTGGCCCAGCGGAAAAGTTGAAGATTCGGTTTTCCATCGCTATACCTCCAAGTATAGAATCACTGGGTGAATAAGGCGGCTATGTTTCTCATAAAAAACCCCGGATGACCAGCCCCTAAAATGGGGTCCTTGCTTGAAAAATGGTACCATCTGGTTCACGATGTGGGGTAAGTGGCCCTGAGACCATGTCAAATGAGCACTTTACGGGGAACGTTCCCTTGTTCTGTCCATGATACACCGGATTCTATCCACCCAAACCACGAAGGAGGTAGAGTTTGCATGAGTCGCTTTTCCAGAGTTCTTACAATCCTGTTGGTGGGTTCCTTGTTACCCCTGGCAGCATTAGCGCAGAGTACGGACCCAGAGACCTCGGGAGCCACTCCCTTGTCATCCAACTTTGATGTCTGGCCAGACTTTCTGCCCTTGAACAATGACTTTAACAACTATGACATCACAGCGATTGGGGTGGATGCGGCCACGCAGCGCGAGGAATTCGCCCTCTTTGGTGTGTCCAATGACACCCAATGTGGCCCCAAGATGGCCATCATTTCCTCCCAGGGTGTGGAGCTGGCGGCGCGGGATGCGCTGGTGGACGATACCGGGACTCTCTTCCTGGGAGCAGCCTCAATCGCCAATTATGGAATCGCGGATGGGTTTGCCTACCGGGCCACCGTGGATGGAGATCCCTCCTCAGGGCAATTCCTGTTGAGCACCATCTTCTTTAATAACAGCGTGCCGGTCATCTTTACCGGAGTCACTGTCTCGGCATTCGATTATCTGGCCTCCGATCTGGGATCGACTTACATCAACGACCACTACCTGAGTCAGCGTTTCACCCGCGATACCGTCAAGGTCAGTAACATGGCGCCCGGAAGGAATATCCCCTCGGCCACCTCCCACACCTTGGATCCCTGGTTCTCCGCCGCTAACCATCAGAGCCGCGCCGCTGGGTGCGCGATCCTCTCGAATGGCAACTCGCTCCACTATATCTGTGACCTGAGCCGTCAAGGCAGCGGCACGGGATTGAAAGGTGCCGCGGAGTACTTTGTCGATAAGGCTTTAGTTCCCGCGCTGGATGCCGGAACCAGCCACCAATGCAACCTTCACACAGTAACCGATGCGGTCGCCACTACCTTCGTGGTCAGCACCACCCCCACCTTCGTCAACCCGGAGGATGGCTCGACCTTCCAGAACTCGACCAGCCAGCAAGTGGACGCCGGCGAGGGCTGGTTCGCGATGCGTGCCAACAACAATAATGGCTCCCTGGCATTCTTCCGTAACGACGGCACCCGGATCACACAGATTTATGATTACAAAGCCCTGTATGAGGACACGGTTGGGCTTCTCCCCAACAACGCCGATGTGATCACGGTCAATGAGGAAAATGCGGTGTCTGCCTCCGGCTTGATCTTCTTTGTAGCCACACGTTACCAGGAGAACGCCAACGGTATCGACCGCCCGGCGGTGTTACGCTTCAAGTTGGATACTGGTCTGACGACTGTGACCCCGCTCCCAATCATCGTGGCTGATGACGACTTCACCACCCCCGCCACCGCCGCGGTCAGCCAGAAGTCCATCGACATCTGCGCTAATGAGACCGGGGCTTTTGTGATCGGTTGGAGAAGGAACTCCGTCGAAACCTCTGGCGCGGACGCCCCAGTGGCACGTGTGTACAAGGCTGATGGATCCGCCTCGACCGGAAGTTTTTACGTATCCTCCCTTGCGGATCCCGCCGCTGACACAGCGGTAGGACAGATCAACAACGGCCAGGTCAAGGTGGCGATCAACAACGAGATCGTCTGTATCACCTGGTTCACCGAAAATGGGGTCACCACGGTTAATTCAAATGACTGCTCGGGGACACCCAAATCACAGGCCCCAGATGGAAAGGCGCTCTCCACTGCGGCGCGTGTCTTTCAAGTGGACCTGACCGGGATGAAGAATTGGGATCTGTATTGATGATTTCGAGGATCATGGCAGCCCAGGGGGCATCCCTGGGCCGCCTTCCTAAGCGTGATACCCTACCTCACTTCTCCTGTTTCTTTCCCTTGGAGTCCTTCTTTCTTTTCGTCCGGCCACGGGCATCAGGACCGAGTTCCAAGAGAGTTGAGAGTTCGGACATGAACTCGGTGACATCCTTGAAGGAACGGTACACCGAGGCGAAACGGACATAGGCGACTTGATCCAGGTCGCGCAAGACCTCCATCACCATTTCGCCCGCCACGCTGCTCTCCACCTCCTTATCGGCCTGGCTGAAGATGCGTTGCTCGATCCGGCTGGTGACCTCCTGGATCGTGTCCTCGCTGATAGGACGCTTCTGACAAGCGGCGCGGATGCCGGACGCGATCTTATCGCGCTTGAAAGGCTCACGCCGTCCATCTTTCTTGATAATCATCAACGGGATCTCATCGACATGCTCATAAGTGGTGAAACGCCGGTGACATTCCAGGCACTCTCTCCGCCGGCGGATCGAGGATCCGCCCGGCATGGCCCGGGAGTCAATCACATGGTCGTTATCCGCGGCACAGTAAGGACAGCGCATCAGGGGCTCCTTGAGATCGAGATACGGCGTTCTACATATGGATGGCTCTGCCATCCACCGCGAGAGCGGCTTCTTTGAGACACTCGGACAGTGTGGGATGCGCATGGGAGGCCTGGGCAAGAGCCTGACTGGTAATGCCCCACGCGATAGCCACCGCCCCCTCGGCGATCAGGTCACCGGCATGGGGGCCGATGATGTGCACACCCAGAATCTTGTCTGTCTCCGCATGGGCCAGCATCTTCACTTTCCCATCGGTCTCGGCCATGGACCGTGCCCGGCCATTGGCGATGAACGGGAAAGTACCCTTACGGAAGGGAACTCCCTCCTTGACGAGGTCCTCCTCGGTCTTGCCCACCGAAGCGATCTCGGGATGGGTGTAGACCACACCCGGAATCGAGTTGTAATCCACATGCCCATGCCCGGTAACCATTATCTCGGCACAGGCCATGCCCTCTTCCTCCGCCTTGTGGGCCAGCATGGCACCGCGAATGACATCGCCGATGGCATATACCCCCGCCGCTGGAGTGGCAAAGTGGTCATCCACTGGTATCCGTCCACGCGGATCCTTCTCGATGCCGACAGTCTCCAGGCCAAGATTCTCTGTGTTTGGCATGCGCCCCACCGCCAGCAACACACGATCGCAATGAACCGGCCCGGTTCCATCGCACTCGACCACACATTCATCATTCACCACCTTCGCGGAGGTCACACGGCTCCCCAGGTGGAACACAATACCCTGCTTCTCAAGGACCTTTTGAGCCTCACCCGCGAGTTCCAGATCCATGCCAGGGAGGATGCGGTCCAGGTACTCGAGCACGGTCACCTTCGCGCCCAACCGTCTCCACACCGAGCCGAGCTCCAACCCAATAGCGCCCGCACCGATCACCACTAGATGCCCCGGCACGCTGGTATAAGACAACGCCTCGGTGCTGGTACCAATCCGGTCACCATCCACCTCGACTCCACGTAATGGCGCGGATTTACTGCCTGTGGCGATCAGGATCTTGCCCGCCTGAATGTCCTCGGTCCCGGATTCACTCTCAACTACGACCTTACCGGGGCCTGTGATCCGGCCATGCCCCTGGTAACGTGTGACATTGTTCTTCTTGAACAACGAGTTGATTCCGCCGGTCAGCCCACGAACCACCGACTCCTTGCGTTTCATGATCGTGGAGAGATCGAATTCAACACCGCCCACCTTGATGCCGTGAGCCTTGAGTGTTTTGGTGGCCTCCACATAGTGGTAACTCGACTCCAACAGGGCCTTGCTAGGGATACATCCGATCCGTAGACAAGTCCCCCCCAGCAGGGGCTCCTGTTCAACACAGGCCACATTCAATCCCAATTGCGCGGCACGGATGGCCGCGACATATCCCCCCGGTCCCCCACCGATAACGACTAGATCATGCTGACTCACTTCTACTATCCTCCTTCAATATCAGGCAGAGCCTGTAAGACAATCTTGATGACCCCAATCACATTGAGGGTAGGGTATGATCCCAGCCCCAAGGGATTGCGTCCAGAGCTGACCGTATGGGGTTTACTCTTCAGATTGCCCAAGCACGCTCAAGCGTGAACTCCAAACGGGTCCGGGTTCGGAGTTCAACCTTTCGGTTGTCCAAGCACGCTCAAGCGTGAACAACATACGGACACATGATATTCTGTGCGATGCCCTTTCAATCACGGAGTCAATCATCCGATTGCGCCATCACGCTTTTGTTCGCTGTGTGGAGCCTGTTGCTCTTACTGTGCACCTGGGGAGGACATCTGTACTCGCCTGATTGCGAGGTGAATTACCGGACTGTCCGGTCACTCGCCCAGGGAGAAGGATATGCCATCCCCCCCTATCCGGAGGATTTCGGGACTCGCACAGGAATCGATGGCAAAGAATATCCACAGTATGGCCCGTTGCAGCCTCTCCTCACGGTACCCCTCTATGTGGTAGGAAATAAACTAGCGCCATGGATTCCCCCGGAGTGGCTCTCCTTCCAAGCGGACCGTCTGGGAAGGACAGTGGGGTTCTACCGTCCCTTACCAAAAGAAGTGGGGGACTTCCAGGGGTTGTATCCTTCTGACCATACAGAACGTGTCCGCAGGATCTTTGTTTCCCTCTTCAATCCGCTGGTAACTTGGTTGACCACGCTGCTTCTCTTATTCTGGAGCCGAAGATTATTTCCGGGTGGTACCCAGTGGTTGATCTTGCCCTCGGCATATCTGCTTGCCACCATCGCATGGCCTTATTCCAAACCATTCTATACCGAGGCGCTGGCTACTCTCTGCCTTTTGCTGGCCGCCTGGACCGCGGATTCGGTGAGACACACTACAGATGAAGCTTCTACCACTCTTGGAAACCTCACTTTGCATTTCCTTTGTGTGGGATGCTTCACCGGTCTGGCGGTACTGACCCGCCTTGACTCAGCAGTGGCTTGTCCAGGTCTGGCAGTCATCGCCATCGGATGGTTGTTCTCATCAAAACCCGAGAATTCCATTTCCAAATTTCTACTTGCATCCTGCGTGGGAGTGTTTGCTTTCGGAGCAGTTATATCCATGCAGTTTCTCCTGAACCAAATGCATTTCGGTTCACCTCTCGCGAGTGGGTATTCGGATCAACCGGAGGGTATCGAGTTCAATATACCCGTCTTGACCTCTTTATGGATTTATCTGATATCACCCGGAAAAGGGATCTTCTGGTACTCACCTCCTTTATTAGCGGCCTTGCTGGTCTGGCCGGCCTGGCTACACCGGGACCGGTTTTTGGCGGGAGGTGCCGTTCTGATCGTTCTCGGTTATCTCTTAGTGGTCGGGCGTTGGCAGAATCTAGGAGGGTGGTGTTGGGGCCCACGCCATCTGGTTCAGTTAACCCCCTTCCTTCTAATGCCACTTCCGCTGTTGTTGGTAGGAGGAACAGCTGAGAAAACACCACGGCCCGGCCGGGTTCTAATGGTAGTGACGGTCCTCCTCGGGGTAGGTGTTCAATTGATGGGTGTGCTGGTCGATTTCATGTGGCCGTTGGACCAAACGATGAGGGGACTGGCGCCCGGAGAAGACACCGCGCGAGTCCTTTCACTACCCTATTTTGGTCCTATATTGCACCTCTGGTCATGGCGGCTCGATCCTGATCCGGATTGGTTCCTATATGACCTATGGAGATCAGGCATGACTGGAGCGCGTCTTTTCGCCGGTCTGATATGGGGTTTGGGGGCGCTGACATTATCTTTCTTATTATTGCTTCTGTTTTCCAGAAATACTCTAGAGACAAATGAGCATTCTCATGATAACATTGGAATAATGGAGTAAGTCTGAAAGAAAGGAATCCTGGGCTGTTCCATTTAGTACAAATAAGGAACAGAAAGTGTAATCCAGTGTCCATACGTACCAAAACCTTCCTTGTGGTCGCCGCCACGATGGCCATTACAGGCCTCTTGCTTCAGTTGGTACTGGGATTCGGTGTATTCGGGACATTCAGTCATCTGGAGGAACAAATTGCGCTCAAGGATGTGAACCGGGTCAGGAATGTCCTCGCGCATGAATCCGAACGCCTCTCTCAGACCACCAGTGACTGGGCCTACTGGGATGAGACCTATCAATATGCCCTTGACCGGAACTCAGCCTATCGGGAAGGGAACCTGAATACCACGGCATTTACTGGGGCCGGGATCGATGTGATCGTGATCCTGGGAACCAGTCATGAAGTCATTTTCGCGGGCTGGAATAACCGGGCGGCAGAACATATCGAGTCTTTACCCGAATTTTCTTCCACAACTCAGAAATCCTCTCATCCCTTGTTCACGATGCTTGATAAACCTGAGGGGATTTCGGGGTATTGCGTGCTTGCGGGAAGCCCAACCATCGTGGTCTCCCGTCCCATTCTCACCTCCCACAATCAAGGCCCTTCCCGCGGAACACTCATCATGGGGCGTTTCGTGAGTGGAGAATTCACCCAGGACTTAACGAAACTGGTCCAAAACCCAGTCAGCCTCATCCGGATAGATCAAGGTGAACTCTCTACGAACACAAAAGAGGTCCTGACACATCTCAATCAAGACCTGAACAGTCCCTATGTGCGTTCGCCCAATACCGAGGTGACAGAGGGGTATTTTCTGATATGGGACCTGGAAGAGAACCCCTTCCTTCTTCTCTGTGTGTCCACTCCCCAGGATGTGTTCCTGTATGGAAAGGCAGCTTCGCATCTGATTGCGGCAAGTGTGATTCCAGCTTGCCTACTGTGTTGCCTCCTATTGTTTCTCCTATTGGAGCGGGTATTGATCACACGGATTTCCAACCTGAGTGATCAGACAGCACGGATTGGAGAACGCGGAAGCGTGTCTAGCCGTGTATCTCTTTCGGGAAATGACGAGGTCCAGAGCCTGGCGCAGTCGATTAACGAGATGTTGGAGGGTTTAGAGAGGTCTGGAGAGCAAACACACCGGAGCCGTGAACTCTATTGGACCATGTTCGAACACTCACCGCTGGCCACTTTGCTGGTGGATCCCTCCACGGGAATGATTAAAGACTGTAATCCCAACGCCTCGAAGTACTATGGCTATTCCTTGGGAGACCTTCAGAAGCAAAATCTATCCGGCCTGCTGTATGATTATCCGGAAAATCTTGACCACTTGCTAACAGAGGAAAGTCCCTCCGAGCTTCCATTGACCTTCAATGCCCGGAGCCGGTTGAGTTCTGGAAGGCTACGGGATGTAGAAGGCTATGCTTCCCTCATGGAAATCGAGGAGCACTTGATGGCCCTCATTGCCATCCATGATGTCACCGAACGGCGGGTGGCACAGGAGGAGGTATCCCGTCTGCAGCGCTTCTACCAACTCATCCTAGACTCCATTCCCACCGATCTGGCTGTCTATGATCTGGATGGCCGGGCGCTGTATATCAATCCCGCCGCAATCGAAGATAAAGATCTCCGCCGCTGGTTCATTGGTAAAACCGATGAGGACTACTGCAACCGGCTTGGCCTCGATCCCTCTATCGCCCAGAAGAGGAGAGAGTACCGGGAGCTCTGCATCAGTAACAAGTGCATGGTTTTATTCGATGAGGAAGCCGATTCCTCCGATGGACAGAAGAAATTCTTCCTGCGTTTCTTTAGTCCCGTCATCGAACCTGATGGACAGATTACAAAAGTCATTGGTTATGGCTTCGACATGACCGAACGGAAGAAAGCCGAGGATGCCCTTCGCCATAGCGAGGAACGCTACCGGTTACTCTTCGAAGGTTCCCATGATGCCATCGCAGTCTACGGACATGACCTGAGAGCGATCCTTTTCAACAGTCATTTTGAGGACCTGATCGGTTATAACCGCGAAGAGTATTCAAAAATCGACCCGCTGTTACCTGTGCACCCTGAAGACCGGGAGAAGCTCATCCAGAATAACCGGGACCGGTTAGCTGGGCGGCCAGTAGAAAGATCTTATGGGCTCCGTCTCATCCACAAAAACGGTGAACTCCGTTATGTGGAGGTGACCTTCGATCCGGTGATGCGCGGTGAGGAGATTGCCGGCGTTCAGGGCGTCTTCCGTGATATTACCGAAAAGAAAAAGGCCGAGGAGGACCTTCGTGAACGGGAGGACCGTTACCGCCTGCTCTTCGATCATTCTAACGATGGGATCGCTCTGCTGGGGAGAGACCTTATCCCGCTCCTCATCAATGACCGTTTGTTGGAAATGCTGGGATATACCCGCGAAGAATTGCTCGCCATGAATATCACCCAAGTGGTACATCCGGACGATCTCGAGAAGGTTAAGTCCAACCACCTGCGGCGTCTTAAGGGAGAACCGATTCCACGTACCTATGAGGTCCGCTTACTTAAGCGGAATGGCGAGGTCCTCGAGGTGGAGGGTAGTTTTGACTCGATCTACCGTGGAACCGAGATCATCGGTATTCAAGCGATTGTACGCGATACCACCGAGCGCAAACGGATGCAGGAAAGCCTTATGGAAAGGCAGAAGGAAGAAAGCATCATCACTCTGGCCGGGGGAATCGCCCATGACTTCAACAACATCTTGGTGGGAATCATGGGGAGCGCGGCGCTGTTGCAGGAAGATCTCGTCAACCAGCCCGGAAGCGGGAATCTGGTGAATAATATCCTCACTTCGGCGGGAAGAATGGCCGACTTGACCAACCAGCTCCTGGCCTATGCCCGCGGCGGCAAACACCGTCCCGAACCCTCCAACGCCAACGAGATCATCAGTGACACCTTGCGTATGTTGCATGGATCGATGAATCCGAATATCCGCTTGGTGTGTGATCTGGATCCGGAGCTCTGGGCGGTTCACGCGGACCGTACTCAGATCACCCAAGTCTTGCTTAATATCCTGGTGAATGCCTGTGAGTCCATGGAAAGTGGCGGAACCTTACTGGTTCGAAGCCACAACGTGCGCAAGACTCAGCCCTGGTATGGGGCTTGGCCCGAGCCGGTCGCGGCGGGTGATTTCATACACATCATGATCTCGGATACCGGATGCGGGATGACCGAGGAGACACGGAAACGCCTGTTTGAGCCCTTCTATACGACTAAGTTTATGGGACGTGGATTGGGCATGGCGGCCGCTATGGGGATCATCCGTAACCACGATGGCTCCCTGAGCGTGGAAAGCGAGCTCGGCACCGGTTCTACCTTCCATGTCCATCTTCCGCGTGGAAGCATGGATATCCCCAAACGCCATCTGGACACACACACTGCAACACCCAAGAGCGGCACGGTCCTGGTGGTGGATGATGAGGAAACTGTGCGCGATGTGGCTGCACGGATGTTGAAACGGCTGGGTTTTAATGTCATTGAGGCAGCGGATGGACAAACTGCAATCGACATCGCCCGGACTCACCCACCCGACTTGAGTTTTGTCCTTCTGGATATGCAAATGCCCAATATGGGGGGGGCAGAGGTTTACTCACGCCTACATTCCATCGATCCGGATATTCGTGTTCTCATCTCCAGTGGATATGAGGAGTCAACCGTCACGGATGGCATCGCCATGAGCGACCATCTAGCCGGTTTCGTTAAAAAGCCTTATACAATCAAGGGTTTGGAAGCCGCAGTTGAGAAAGCCTTACATCATGATCAGGGGGAAAGAAATGGCCAGGAGTCTTCCAAGATGGGGGTGGATGCATAATCTATTGTATTCCGGTGTGATCCTTGGGGGATTGTTGATGACCAGCCTATTTCATCCCGCTCAAGCGGAAAAAATCAAGGTGATTGCCCACCGTGGCGATTCCTTCTATTGCCCTGAAAACACCCTCGCCTCCTTCCGTTCGGGAATCAGTAAAGGGGCGGATCTGATCGAACTCGACTCGCAGGTGACAAAAGATGGGGTTCTCATCACCATCCACGATGGCAAGCTGGACCGCACCACCAATGCCGTCCGGATCTTCGGAAGAACCGATGTGATGATAGCCCAGACACCTTGGGAACAGATCAAACCACTCGATGCCGGCTCCTGGAAAAATCCCCAATTCACGGGGGAGCCACTCCCCACACTCGAAGATTCATTGCGAGTGATCCAGGCGGGTTCGAAGACCCTGCTCGAACGTAAATCTGGTTCGGCCTTGGCTCACGCTAAGATGCTGGAGCGTTTGGGCTACTCCGAATCACTGGTGGTACAGTCCTTCGACTGGGATTTTCTGGCCGCCATGCGGACCTGGCTCCCTAAAGCTCATCTAGGGGCCTTATGTGGTGAAGAGGTCACCCCGGAACGAGTGGCCGACCTCAAACAGGCCGGGATTCCCCTCGCGGTCTGGGATCACGAGAAGATCACCCCCGAAGCCGCCGCCCTCTTCAAACAGGCTGGTTTGGAGTGGTGGGTCTACACACTGGATGAACCCCAGCAATGGTCCCGGCTGGTTGATTTGGGGGTCAATGGTATCATCACTAACAAGCCCGGCGAGTTGGGTGAGTGGCTGAAACAGAAGGGCCTACGGTAGCCGGAATTCTGAATCTCACCCCGCTACCCCCCTCTCCCATTGGCCGAGGGGGGATGCCATGGAAAGCATCATCTGTATGGCACGTCTGTCTTTCGAGGAAGCGTTCGATCTCTACGAACACGCGGATCTGTTCGATCTAGGTGAACGCGCGCACCAGCAGCGTCTGGAGCGGAACGATCCTGGAAGAGCCACCTACATCATTGACCGCAATATCAACTACACCAACATCTGTATAACACCCTGCAAGTTCTGCGCGTTCTCCCGGACACCCGCCAGCCCGGAGGGGTATGTCCTTCCGGATGGGGTCATCGATGCGAAGATCGATGAGCTCGAGGCTCTGGGTGGATCACAAGTCCTGCTGCAAGGGGGACTGCATCCCCACCTGCCCTTCAGTTACTATGTGAATCTGATTGCACGGCTCAAGATCAAGTATCCACACATCAACCTCCATGCATTCTCGCCTCCGGAGATCGTGCACTTCGCCAAGATCAGTGGTCTCTCAATAGAGGGAGTTCTACACGAGTTGTGGGATGCCGGTCAGCGGTCGATCCCAGGCGGAGGGGCGGAGATCCTGGTGGACCGTGTACGGAAAAGCCTCTCGCCCGCCAAGTGTATGTCCCAGGAATGGCTGGATGTCATGGAAACCGCGCACACCCTGGGCTATGTCTCCAGTGCCACGATGATGTTCGGCCATATCGAAACCCACGCCGAAAGGATCGAGCATCTATTGCGTCTCCGCCAGGTGCAGGACCGCACCGGCGGTTTCACCGCCTTCATCAGCTGGCCCATCCAGAGCGAGAACCCCCCCCTGGCGGGGATGGGGGCGGGGGCTTATGAGTATCTGCGCACATTGGCCCTGGCACGCATCTTCCTGGACAACTTCAAACATATCCAAGCCTCGTGGGTCACCATGGGCGAACGCACCGGCCAGCTCGCACTACGGTTTGGCGCCGATGACATGGGGGGCACCATGCTGGAGGAGAATGTGGTCAGCGCCGCCAAGTGTATCCATCACACCAACGAGAAAAGACTCAGGAGATTGGCCATCGAGGCTGGTTTCCATCCCCAAAGAAGGAATACTTTCTACGAGTATTTACCCTATCCCGAGGAGGCAGCCGCCGCATGACTCTAAGAACCATTTCAACCAGCATGGCCCCCGCCGCAGTGGGGCCCTATTCGCAAGCCATCGAGATTGAAGGCCTCCTGTTCTGCTCCGGCCAGATCCCCATAGATCCCGCCACCGGAGCCCTGGTGAGTAAAGGCATTACCGAACAAGCCGAACAAGTTTTCAAGAATCTATCCGGCCTTTTGATCGCGGGGGGATCAGACCTGGCGCATGTAATCAAATCAAGCGTGTTTCTCGTGGACCTGGCGCACTTCAAGGAGATGAATGAGGTGTATGCCCATCACTTCGGCAATCACAAGCCCGCACGCTCGACCATCCAGGTGGCGGGGTTGCCCCTGGGATCACTGATCGAGATTGAGGTAGTGGCCCAGATCACACGGCCAGTGTGAGGAGACCTCTCCCCCGGCCCCTCCCCTAAAAGGGAGGGGAGAAGAGAGCAAACCACGCTGAAGGTTGAACTCCGAATGGGAACGGGTTTGGAGTTCAACCTTTGGGTTGCCCCAGGCACGCTGAAGCGTGAACTCCGAACAACTCCCCCTTCCTTTGAGGGAAGTGGGTCAGGGGGGTTAGGTTTCCGTGAAGTGGAGAAAGGGCGTTTGTATCACCTTCCTCTTCCGCCCTTTCCAGAAGGTCTGGATTCCGGCTCCCACCCCAGTCACAAGACCAATCCGCGTGAGGGAAACACCCTCCAGATCCAAGACCGCTTGGGACTGCGCATGGCCCTGTTCTACCACCAGCAACTCATAGTCCTCTCCACCCAGGAAGGCGCATTCATGGCAAGCGAGATTCGCCATGCCCTTCATGGAATCCTCGGAAAGATGCCCCATACCCCGGCCCCCCACCCCAACCCTCCCCCGCAAGGGGGGAGGGGGTCCATCTGCTCCCTCCCCCCTTGCGGGGGAGGATTGGGGTGGGGAGATAGGAACAAGGTCCAAGTGGATCTCCGCACCCAGATTGTCACCGCGAAGCACCTTACCGAGGTCAAGAGCGAGCCCATCTGAAAGATCAGTCATGGCCCGGATGGGGAGGGTCTTGCGCAGACTGTCTAGAACTGTCCAGCGGATGGGTGGAAGAAACCTTGGATCATCGAGACAGCCTTTGGCTCTCGCGGGACTGGCCAAGATCTGTTCAAGAAATGCACGGCTCTTGCCGAGTCCCCCGGTTACCCACAAGGCATCCCCGGGAACCGCGCCGGTCTGACGCAGGGCCTGGCCATGGGGTACAACACCCAGAACAGTCACATCCACCAGGATGTGGCGGCTACGGACCGTATCGCCCCCAAGAACCACAAGGTTCAAATCCTTGGCGAGCTCGGCTAAGGCCCGGGCGAAGGTGTGCAGGTCCGCTACATGGGTATTACCGGGGACTCCCAGGCTGATGAGGAAACCGGTGGGATGACCTCCCATAGCAGTGACATCGCTTGCGGCAGCCAACACCGAACGGCGGGCCAGTCCCGCCCATCCGAGCCATACTTTCCGGAAATGGGTGCCCTCAACCATGGCATCACTGGTCACCACCAGATCCATGGCTGGTTGGGTTCTCAAGACCGCGGCGTCATCGCCGACTGGAATCAGAAGTGAAGAAGAAGATTGAGGATACCCCGTACCCCCCACCCCAACCCTCCCCCGCAAGGGGGGAGGGAGAAGTGATTTGCCCCCTCCCCCCTTGCGGGGGAGGGCGGGGGTGGGGGGGTAAGTCACGGAGATCTCAGGAACAAAAAGATCAAAGGCTTCGCGCAGGAAATCGAGCCAGCCACGTTCACCAACATCCGCTAGTCTGAGAGAATCTTTCATGGCCTTCGAGGGAGAAAAAAAATCTCCACTTCAACTATCCGATCACAAGTCCGATTGTCTTGGCAAGAAGTGACAGACATAATTGTCATATGAAGACTCAGTACATAATCGGATTCCTGTGTGTAATTGGGTTGTTGGGTTGTTCCGGGATGAAGGGCAGAGATCTCGAAACAACACCGCCCGCGGTATCCCACAAAACCCCCTCGGATGACATGCCCCTCTTACGGAGGGAGTCCGCCAAGGAGGTCTGGGAACGTAGCCAACGTCCTCTACCCCCTCTCCCTGCTAAGCAGAAGTCGGCTCCAATTCCGCAAGTGGTAGAGGATCTCACCTCCGCGATCACCTCTTCCGGCATAGCCGCAGCGACACCAGAAACCGGGATGGAAATCACCCAAAATCCCAGCCAAGAGGTAGAAATTCCGGCCATTTCGGCCAAATCCATTGAGGGAACACAGGCAATTTCGGAACCGGTAGAACCCACTGAACCACAAACCTCGGTCATTCCCTGGGGAGAGGAATCCCAAACACCAGAAGTGCAAACCTCTTCGACGGTATCCCTCAACAAGGTTTCCCCGGAGACCTTGCCAGAGACTCTGCGCGCTTATCAGGGAAAGGTGCTCCTGGTTAATTGCTGGGGAATCGATTGCGGCCCCTGTGTCGAGGAACTACCCGCCATCGAACAGATCTACCGCGAGTTCAAAGACCGTGGATTGAAGGTGCTGACCATCAACAGTGATGTCCAACGACGCTGGCCCGAAGTGGAACGCTTTGTCAAGGAGAAGGGCTTTACCTTTGATATGGTACTGAAGGCTCCTGGCGCCGATACTCCCTTTCATAAGGCACTCGACCCGGATTATGGTGCCGACCCCTTCAGCGTGATCTATAACCGGGAAGGAAAGAAGATCTGCACCATCACCGATGCCCTGCCCCTTGCGGAATGGAAGGTAGTAGCCCAAGCCGTAGTGACTGGAAAGCCCATCCCCATTACAAAAGAAGGCGTAATACGTTCATACAACTAATGCCACAAACAATCACGATTTTGAGTCAAAGATTCTCTCGCTCACTCCAGGGAGCCAGTTGGCGTATGGCCACTCCGCTGATGTTGATTCTGTTTCTTAACCTGTGCGGATCAGGTTCCGCTATCGAGGCGCCCAGCACTTTAGGAAAGGGGATCTCACCTGAAAACTGGCGCGTGGTCTTGGAGTCACACAAGGGCCACTACACCTTGTTCACTTTCTGGGGAGCCCTTTGTGAACCTTGCCTGGCTGAAATTCCGGAACTTATTAAGGTCTATCAGCAGCTCAAGCCAAAAGGATTGGTCATTTGCGAGGTCAACACCGATATCTCCGCGAGCTACGAACAAGCCGCCAAGACCCTTGAACAACTACAAGTCCCCTTTGAGCGATACTACAAACTGCCAGGAAATGATGGTTTGTTCAGCCGGGCAATTGGTCCCAAATATACCGCCAATCCCTATGCGGTGTTGTTTGCCCCGGATGGAACTGAGGTGGCAACCTTTTCGGAGACCCACAACGCGGAGGAGTGGCTCAAGATCCTGTCTCCGTATTTCCAGTCGCAGGAAGCCACTCCCACAACAGTTCCGGCAGCCCCCAACCCCGAAGCTGATACAACCAATCCCAACACGCTCTCAGTGGATCCCTTCTCTCTTATCGGCCTCCCCGTGCCTGGGATGCCAGAGGAGCCCAATGCCTCTCTCCCAGCGGGAGCAGTCAAGAGTGGCCGGACACCTTTCTGGATCGAGGCTCCCGCTAGTAAACCGGTGAGTGCCACGGAAATCCAGTTGGTGATCCCCTTTGTGTGCAAGCAGGATGCGCATCTGACTGTCTCAACCTTTGTGACCACAAAGATCCGTGGTAAGGGAATCCAATTGGGCAAGGTGGATGTCACCAAGAAGGATTTCCTGACCGTTTTTAACACCACCGAGGAGATCCTACGCCTGCCTGGCGCGGTGCTGGTACCCATCCCGGTACCAGCCAACACACCCGGCGGTGAAATCCCCGTGGAAGTAGTCTTCACCTACCAGGGTTGTACTGATGGTCCCCGTGGGGCCTGTTACCTCGCCGATTCATTCGACATCGCGGGCACGCTGACCAACGGCGCGAATGGGTGGGAGATGAAAGGCCTCACAGCGCGCTGGCTCGATCCAGCTCAACCCAAGCCCATCCCCGAAGAACCCGGAGAAGTGAACTCCGGAGCCTCCCAGCCGGAGCTGACGAACACAGGTGGTACGGATTCGGTGGAAAATTTATTTTCCTCCGAGAGTCTGCACGACTCCACGATTGTGGAGCGTGCCTTTAAGAGAAGCCTCTTCCTGGTTTTCGTACTGGCTTTCATCGGTGGGATCTTGACCAGCTTTACCCCCTGTGTGTACCCAATGATCCCCGCCACGGTGGCGATCTTCGGAGCCAAGGAAGTGAAATCCCGCCTGAGCGCCTGTTCACTGGCGGCCACTTACATCATGGGGGTAGCACTCTCGTATGCCTCCCTCGGAATCCTGGCCGCGACGGTCGGAACTGTGTTCGGCACCATGATGGAGAATCCCTGGCTCATCAGTATCGTGGCGGTCTTTTATGTGATCCTGGCGCTTTCGATGCTGGATGCCTTTGTTTTCTACCTCCCCTCCTCCTGGGTCAGCGCGGCTTCGCGGGTCAACCGCAAGGGTTACGCCGGGGCATTCCTGATGGGACTGGTCAGCAGCATTGTCTTCGCCCCTTGTGGCGAGCCGATCCTCTTGGGCATTCTGGCCTGGGTGGCCAAGACGCAGAGTTTCTTTCTGGGCTTCTGGCTGCTGTTTGTATACGCCTGGGGAATCGGGGTTTTATTCTTCGTGATCGCCACCTTCTCTGGCTCGATTCAATATCTGCCACGGGCGGGAGCCTGGATGGTAGCGGTCAAGGATTTCTTTGGACTACTTCTGTTCGGCCTAGCACTCTATTGGATGCAATATGTCCTGCCACCCGCTTGGCTGTGGGGATTGGCGACGCTGTACTTCCTGGGAGTGGCCACCTTTATCCACACCAAGAATCATGGTTTTGCGGGATGGCCACGCGCGGTCCTATCCTTCGCCACCTTGACGGCTCTCTTGGCGGGGAGCCTGCCTTTACAGCGCTTCGCCACAATACATGGTTGGCTCCCCCCCCCGGCTGGCTCCTTGGCAAGTTCCAGCGGAGAAATGAGTACTCCCTCCTCCTCGATTACATGGTTGAAGGGAACACCCCTTGAGGATCTCGTCCGTGCCAAGGGGATGGGGAAACCAGCCATTGTCGATTACCGTACCAATGTATGCCCTAAGTGTGATGAGATCGAACGAGAGGTATTCGCTAATCCCGAGGTCCAGAAGGCGCTCATGGGCTTTGTGACCATCCAGGTAAATCTGTCCGAAGTGGATACAAATACACAGATCCGTGAAATTCAAAGCCGCCAAGCGATCATGGCGGCCCCAGTCATTGAATTCTACGACTCTCAAGGAAATCTCCTGCGTCACAAACGGATCGCGGATGTACTCACCGCCGAGGAGTTTCTCAAGCACATTCAGGATATTGGGTAGAAAAACTTCGTTCGGAGTTCAACCTTTAGGTTGTCTTCGTTTGGAGTTCAACCTTCAGGTTGTCCGGCACGCTAAAGCGTGAACTCCAAACGGGGACACGCTAAAGCGTGAACAACCTACAAAAAAAATGAGTAACGACAATCCCGTCCCCGCGAAACGGTTGTCCGGTCTGGCGGCCGCACGTAAGGAAATCCCAACCCTGTTTCCTTATCTCCGCCGGTACCGGAAGGAACTCATCAGCGGGGCCTTGTGTGTCTTTGTAACCGCCGCCACCGCGAATGTGGTGCCGCTCCTGGTCAGCCAGACCTTCAAGCATATCGCCGAGGAGTCCTGCACACTTCATGTACGCGCCCCACTCTTTCTGATCGAAACACTGATCGCCACCGGCACCGGTCAGACAGCCTTATTGCCCGGAATCTGGAAGGTACAAGGGCCCTGGGTGGACCGTCTAGCCATGTCCTGCCGGCATGGAGAAAACCGCTTGCGGTGGTACTTCGCGGCTCTGTTGGGATTCGCGGTGGTCAGTGCCCTATTCCGTTTCTATCAGCGCTGGATATTAATCGGGATCAGCCGGCGGATCGAGTATGACCTGCGTAACGACCTGTTCGAGCACCTGCTGCGGATGCCGCCCGCTTACTTTGACCGGATGACCACCGGCGACATCATCGCCCGCGCCACCAATGACCTCAATCAGGTCCGTTCGATGCTCGGGCCCGGCTTGATGTACCCGGTCAATACGGTATTCATGATGACCTTCGCCCTGGCAGGCATGGCCTATCTCTCACCCACACTCACACTCATCGCGCTGATCCCACCGTTCATCATGGCGGCGGGCACCAACCGTCTGGCCAAGATCGTGCATGACCGCTTCACCCGGGTGCAAGAACAATACTCCACCATCTCCACCAAGATCCAGGAGAACCTGGCCGGGATCCGGGTGGTCAAGGCCTATGTCCGCGAGAACAGCGAGGTGGAGGCGATCAAGGCCCTCAACACAGACTACCTGAAGAAGAACCTCGATTACTTCAAAGCCGAAGGAATCCTGTATCCCTTCTTCGGTTTCAGTCACAACCTAGGACGCTTTGTGGTTCTCAGCGCGGGTGGAGTCTTGATGCTCAGCGCCACGGGGGGATTCGACGTGGGAGACTTCGCGGCGTTCCTGCTCTACTTGAACATGCTGCTCTTTCCGATGATCTCGATTGGCTGGGTGCTCAATGTCATCCAGCGCGGGGTGGCCTCACTGGTACGTATCAATGAGGTGTTGCATGAGGAACCGGCCATCCGGGACCCAGAGGAGCCGGTGTCCTCACCACCCACACAGGGACATATCGAGTTCCGGAATGTTTCCTTCGGCTACCGTGAGGATCAACGTGTGCTGCACTCGATCAACCTGGACATTCCCGCCGGGACTTTGTTGGGTATGGTCGGTCCCACAGGCTCCGGTAAATCGTCCCTTGCTCAGTTGATTCCACGTTTCCACGATCCCAATGAGGGCGAGATCCTCATCGATGGGATCCCGCTCCATCAGTACCGTCTGGCTGATCTACGGGGCATGATTGGGCTGGTGTCCCAGGATCACTTCATGTTCTCGAACACGGTGCGGAAGAACATCGGGTTCGGCCTGCCACCCGAGGAGTTCCTGGCCGATGGTGTCATCGAGGGGGCCAGCCGTCTGGCCGCTTTCCATGACAATGTGACCGAGTTCCCTCAGGGGTACGAAACGCTGGTTGGGGAACGGGGGATCACACTCTCCGGGGGACAGAGGCAGAGGGCCGCCATCGCGCGCGCCATCGCCATCGATCCCAGGATCCTGATTCTGGATGATGCCCTCTCCTCGGTGGACACCCACACCGAGGAACGGATTCTACAAGGGCTACGTACGGTGACCCAAGACCGGACCACCCTGATCATCTCGCACCGCATCTCCACGGTGCAGGAGGCCGACCGGATCATTGTCCTCGAGGACGGCCGGATCATCGAGGAGGGAACTCACGCGGAACTCCTGCGCCTGGATGGGCTGTATGCCTCCATCTACCGGCACCAACTCCTCGAAGCCGAGATCGAAGGGATGACGGGTTGATGGTGGATCATCACGAAGAGGAGGCCCTGGGCAAGGCCTATGATTCCCGTCTAGCCAAACGCCTGGTGGGATATTTGCGCCCCTACAAGTGGCGGGTGGCCACCTCAGTCTGTATCTCGTTGGTCACGGCGGCATTCTCGCTTGTGCAACCGCTGCTGGTGTTGCGCGCAATCGACCACTCGATCCCTAACCGGGATGTCCGGGAGTTAGGCCTGCTCTTCGCCTTCTTCCTGATCACCATGACCATTGAGTATGCCCTCCAGTTCACCTACATCCTGTTGGTCAACAGCACCGGGCAATACGCAATGTATGACTTGCGGATCGCCTTGTTCGATCACCTGCAGCGGCTTTCGCTCTCCTTCTTCGACAAAACCCCGGTCGGCCGGTTGATGACCCGGGTCACAGCGGACATCGAAGTGCTCAACGAGCTCTTCTCGGAGGGCGTGGCCATGCTCTTCGGGGCGGTGTTCATGCTGACCGGAATCCTGGGGATCCTCATCTGGCTGAGTTTACCGATGACACTGGTAGCCCTCGCCACCCTCCCCCTAATGCTCATCGTGTCGCGTTACTTCCGTGTCTGGTCACGGGAGGGATTCCGCGCGGTGCGGACCCGGATCGCCCGGTTAAACTCCTATCTTCAGGAGAATGTGACCGGGTTGCAGACAGTGCAGGCCTTTGTGCGTGAGAAGCGGAATCTCGAGAAATTCAAACGGTTGAATTGGGACCACTACGAGGCCAATGTGCAGACCATCGCGGCGTATGCGGTCTTCTTCCCGGCGGTGGAAGTGGTCTCCACGCTGGGGATTGGCGGGGTACTGTGGTATGGCGGGGTGCAGGTGTTCGCGGGAACAGTCACATTGGGAACCCTGGTCGCTTTCATGGAGTACCTGTTCAAGTTCTTCCAGCCAATCCGGGAGATCTCCGCGCAATATGGCACTCTCCAATCGGCGATGGCCTCCTCGGAACGGATCTTCAAACTGCTTGATGAGCCAATTGGGATTCCACGGCCCGCCAATCCGCATTCCATCTCCAAAGCCAAGGGGCATATCCTCTTTGAGCATGTCTGCTTCGAATACCTTCAGGGAGAACCAGTGTTGCGGGATGTTTCTTTCGAAGTCCAACCGGGGGAGCGGATCGCGATGGTAGGGGCGACTGGCTCTGGTAAGACCACCACCATGAGCCTGCTGTCGCGCTTCTATGATGTCACTGCGGGGAGCATCCATGTGGATGGAGTGGATATCCGCGATTGGGACACCAGCGAGCTCCGGCGGAATATCGGGATTGTGCTGCAGGATGTCTTCCTCTTCTCCGGGCCGGTTCTCGAAAACATCACGCTCGGTGATCCCGCCATCCGGCGCGGAGATGCTGAACGGGTGGTGCGGGAGCTGGGGATTTCACCCTTGATTGAAAAACTGCCCGAGGGGTTTGACACACTGCTCGGAGAAAGAGGACGAAGCCTTTCAGTGGGTGAACGCCAGCTCATTTCTTTCGCGCGGGCGCTGGCTCATGATCCGGCGATCCTAGTGCTCGATGAAGCCACCTCCAGTGTGGACACCGAGACCGAGCGGGTCATTCAACGCGCCCTGATGCGGTTGACCGCGGGACGTTCCAGCCTGATCGTGGCACATCGTCTCTCAACCATTCAGAACTGCGACCGGATTTTGGTAATGAGCAAGGGACACATCGCGGAGAGCGGCACGCATGAGGAACTTCTCGCACATAAAGGGCTCTATTACCGGCTATATGAGCTGCAGTACAAGAATCAGGAAAACACAACAGTGAGCCTAAAGTAACCACCCCCCACCCCAACCCTCCCCCGCAAGTGGGGAGGGAGAACTGATCTACCCCCTCCCCACTTGCGGGGGAGGGTTGAGGTGGGGGGTTGAGTTGGTAAACACTCTCTACAAGAACCTCTTCACACCCCCGGCCACTGGATGCCGTGACGTCCGCCGAGTTCTTTAAGTTGAGCCGCGATGACTGGCGCGATGGGGCATCCCTCCTCCAGGCGCTTACGGCGTTTTTCCACCTCTGGTTCGCCGGGCATGAGAATCCGTCCGAAGGGATTCCCGGTCACCACTGGCTGGGAAGCGATCTCATCCATGACCGCATCCACCCGCCCCTTGAAGGCTTCGAGAGAGGTGAAAGCAGAGGGATCGATGGCCTGCACAAAATGCCCAAGTTGCTGGGGGTGCTCCCAATCATCGAACTTACGGACAATCCCAGGACCAAAGGCCATGCCCGTAGTGGCTGAAGAGAGGAGTTCGATCATCAATCCGATGGCATATCCCTTCGCGCCACTCATGGAGGTAACCGCCTTGGCCAGGCGGGCATCGGTAACCGGGTTACCCTCTTCATCGACCGCCCAGTTACTGGGAATCTGCTGACCTGCTTCGGCGGCGGCGCGCACCTTCCCAAAGGCCACCTCGCTGGTGGCCATATCCATCAGGAACGGGGCATGTCTGCCCGCGGGGATGGCCACGCTGTAGGGATTGGTACCGAGATAAGGCTTCTTCCCTCCGAAGAGCACCACATCGGTCTCGCTGTGAGACATGAGGATACCGATCATGTCCTGACTGGCGGCATAGTTGGTGTAATAGGCCCCGGCGCCAAAGTGAGTGGAACGCTTCACCAGCACAGTCCCGCTACCGCACTCCTTGGCCATCCCAATGGCCAACTCCATCGCACGGAGTGTGGCCAGCTGGCCCAGTGCGGTGTCGGCATCCAGGATGCCCACCGCCGCGCGGCTCTTCTCGAACTTCATCTGGGGCTTGGCATTGACCAGCCCCTTCTCGATCCGCTTCGAGTACAGGTTCACCAGATAGATGCCATGGGTATCGACACCACGCAGGTTGGATTCCACCAGAATTTCCGCCACCTTGCGGGCATCCACTTCAAGCACTCCCACCTTGCAGAGGATGGCCTGACCGAACTCGATGAGTTGCGGAGCGGGAACTAAGATCATGTCAGCCATTTGTTCTCTCCAGTGTTGCCTCAGCCAATCCATTCCGTGTGGAAAGTGCCGGGGCGGTCTGTCCTCTCATAAGTGTGTGCGCCGAAGTAATCCCGTTGAGCTTGGGTCAGGTTGGCGGGCAGGGCTTCACGGCGGTAGCTGTCAAAGTAAGCCAGGCTGGCGCTCATCGCCAATGTCGGGACACCGATTTTCGAGGCTGTTTGCAGGGCGAAGCGCCACTTGGGCTGGGCCTTCTTAACCCAGGCCTTGAAGGTCGGGTCGAGTAGCAGGTTGGGGAGACGCTTACGCTTGGTGAAGGCCTCGCGGATGTGATCGAGGAACTGCGCGCGGATGATACAGCCGCCACGCCAGATCCGGGCGATCTCGGCCAGGTCGAGTTTCCAGCCATACTCCTCGGCAGCCACACGGATGAGGGTCATTCCCTGGGCGTACGAGCAGATCTTACTGGCGAAGAGGGCCTCATGGGCGGCTTCGATGAGCTTCTCTTTGGGACCTTTGAAAACTGGCTTGGGACCCTTGAGTTTGACTGCAGCGGCCACGCGCTCATCCTTGAAGGCGGAGAGAATACGTGCCTCCACGGCGGCATTGATCGTCGGAGTGGGGACACCCAGATCGAGCGCAATCTGAGAGGTCCACTTGCCAGTTCCCTTCTGACCAGCCTTGTCCAGAATCAGGTCGACAATGGCCTTGCCGGTCTCTGGGTCCTGCTTGCGGAAGACCTTGTAGGTGATCTCGATCAGGTAAGAGCTGAGCACACCCTCATTCCACCTCTCGAAGACATCGGCCAATTCGGTAGCTTCCATACCCAGCGCGGTACGCAGCAGGTCATAGGTCTCGGCGATGAGCTGCATGTCACCATATTCGATACCGTTGTGGACCATCTTCACGAAATGCCCGGCGCCATCGGGGCCGACATAAGTGGTGCACGGGCTGTCACCCACCTGCGCGGCGATCTTTTTCCAGACCGGCTCGATCTGAAGATAGGCCTCCTTGGGACCGCCCGGCATGAGCGCGGGACCCCACAACGCCCCCTCCTCACCACCAGAGACACCGGAACCAATAAAAAGGATTCCCTCCTTGGCCAGTTCCGCATGACGGCGGCGGGTATCCAGGAAGTAGCTGTTACCCCCATCGATAAGGATGTCGCCACGGGTTAGTAAGGGCTTGATCTGGCGGATCATGTCATCGACCGGATCGCCCGCCTTGACCATCAGGATGATCTTGCGCGGGGATTCCAACGAATCCACGAATTCCTGCACCGTGTAGGTCCCCTTGAGGCGTGTGGCCTCGGGATGAGCCTTGATGAAATTCTCAACCTTGGAGGTGGTCCGGTTCCATACAGCAATGGTGAAGCCATTGCGTTCAATGTTGCGGGCCAGGTTTTCGCCCATCACGGCCAACCCGACCAACCCGATCTGTGCCTTGTCCATTCTTCAGTTCCTCAAGTGTATTGGAGTAGTCAGATGCAAATCCCAGCGGCTCCATAAGGGGGTCGGCGGAACGCACTTAAAAGTAAGAGTACAAGAAAACGGGGATGAATTGAGGGGGAGGGGGGGCTGAAAGCCCATTTATCGGTATGGAGTCCATTGAGTTTCAGGAAATGGTCTTTTCCTTGTCCATAACGGAGATGACTCCCATCTCTTGTGACAATTTTTGATTCATTGATGCTCCTGCATCACTCCTATATCTTGTATTGATTAACAATTCATCCACAATATATGCTTGACAACCTGTGGTCAGAGCGGCAGGAATAGGACTATATGCGATCTCTCATGGGGATGAGATCTTGGAGTATGGGCATTTACGGTTTTAGATAAAACCTGAAAGGTGAAAGAAAACTAGTAGCAGAGGGGGAAGAGATGTCCGGATTGTCGTTCTTCTCAGTATCACAAAAGGTTGCCTCTTTAGATTGGACCAAAGAAAGGATCAGATTGGATCTGAGAGATGTTACCTTTCTCCAACCATTCGCGGTGGTCTATCTGGGAATGGTGCTTCGATATCACAACAGTCGTGGCAACTTCTTTGATATTGATCTACCTGAGAACAAAAAAGTATGCGACTATCTCAGCCGCCACAACTTTTATAAACGCTTCAACTTCAATCACCAAGTGATCAACGAGCAGAACCTTCGGCGGATCGAGAAATCCTCCTCGCTAAACGATATCCTTGATATCACACCCGATTCCTACCTCGGAGACGAGGTGAGCCGGCGAGTCTTTGAACTACTCCACGACAATCGTGTCCAAATCGAGACCAGTGTGGTGTCTGAACATATCGCAGAGGTCGTTGACAACTTTTCTAACCATGCCAGAGAACGACTTGGTGCATTCCTTGTCCAGTATTTTCCCAACGCCAAGTCCTTCCGTGTGGCGATAGGTGACACAGGTGTCGGGATAAAGGGAAGCCTTTCAGAAAACCTCAGATTCAGGTACCTCCAGACCAAGGAGGCTTCAGTGGCTCTCACCGAGGCATTCAAGCCGTTGGTGAGCCGTAGATCTGAGGGTGGAACAGGGCTTTCTGATCTCCGGGACTATATCATCGCGTCAAAGGGATACTTGTACTGTTCCTCTGATGATGGCTACTATATGATACAAGAAGGGAGGATCAGCACGGGCAAGATGCCATTCAACCTCCCAGGTGTCCAAATGGAATTCGGATTCCCAGAAAAGGAGCTGTCATGTCCGCCATTGATATCAAGCTCACCGACCTGACAGAGTCCGCAGTCACTCGAAAGAGAGGGACTGATGCCGCTGAGGTGTTGGAGAATCGCATTCGGAGTTTGACTCATGAGACGATTGTTATCGAATTGTATGGTTTACCCATGATCTCGGCTTCCTTCATCGATGAAATCATCCTTCGAGTTCATCGGATCGAGGAGTCAAGAGAATTGGACTTCATATTCTTGGTTCGAGAAGCCTCGATTCTTGAGAAGCTTTCCCGCACCTCAGGTCTCCGCGAGATTCCGTTAAAATATCGTTGGCAGGATGATCCACAGGTACGTGTGGTAAAGCCTATCAAACCCACCCCTGTAGAAGTCCACGAGACGCACGCATTCCCCACCAACTACCTCGAAGCCGCTAGATGATTTTTAGGGTGGTACCAAGAAGTGATTAGGCAGCATCCCGGCCTAGACTGAAATGACCGCCACCGCCTGTGTCAACTTCACAAACTCCTCCACATTAAGTGTCTCCGCCCGTCGGCGGCCATCAATCCCCAGGGCTTGCAGGAGCTCAGAGGCTTTCTCCCGCCCGAGATGGCGGGACAAGTTGTTGAGCAGAGTCTTGCGCCGTTCGGCGAAACAGATCCCGGAGACCTCCGCGATCTGGAGGGGTGTTACCGGGGGTTGAACCGCCTTGCGGACCAGGATACACCAGGCTGAATGCACCTCCGGCTCCGGGATGAAGAGATGGGCTGGAACCCGGCGTGTCTTATGCGGAACCGAGAACACCTGGGCCAGGAGGGAGAGGCGTCCATATGCCTTCACCCCCGGCGGCGAGACAATCCGGTCCACCACCTCCTCCTGCAACAAGAAACCGGCTCGTTCCCACAGATCAAACCATTCCTCGAAGGCCTTGCCCAGGATGACTGACGAACAGTAGTAGGGAAGGTTGCCAGCCAGGATGATTTCCTCCTCCCCCGCCCAGGCATGGATCTCCTCACGGCTGACCTCGAGGATATCCCGCTCCCACACAGTGAGTGTGCTGGGGAAGTTGAGACGCTCCGCCAGCGAGCCGGCCAGATGGGTGTCCTTCTCTACCGCGAGAACCCGTGCCCCAGCATCCACGAGGGCGCGTGTCAGATGGCCCAATCCCGGCCCGATTTCGAGGACCGTCGTACCAGGGAGGACCTTGAGGCTATGCGCGAAACCATCCAAGACATTGCGGTCAACCAGAAAGTGCTGACCGAGCAAGGGATTGGGGCTGCCGCCAAGGATACGCATTTCCTCGAAGACACGCGTAGCGGAGGTCAGGTGGTCGATGGGACGTTCGCCGGGCAATGTCATTTCCGGTGCTTCTCGATTTCGGCGCGTGCGAGTTCATCGCAACGGTTATTCAACTCGTTAAGCGCATGGCCGCGTGTCCAGGCCCATTGGACCTTGACATGAGCGGTGATTCGCAACAGTTCCTCCCACAGTTCACGGTTCTTGACTGGCTCCTTCGAGGAGGTCATCCACCCCTTACGGACCCAGGACTCAAGCCAGTTCTTGGTGAAGGCATGTTGAAGATACTGTGAGTCGGTGATGATGCGCACGGGCAGGTTCTTGCGTTTGAGGGTCTTGAGCGCCTCGATGGCCGCGCGCAGTTCCATGCGGTTATTGGTGGTATGGGCCTCATATCCGGAGATCTCCTTCCGGTGTTCATTCCAGACCAACACCGCCGCCCAGCCGCCCGGACCAGGATTACCCGAACAGGCTCCATCGGTGTAAATCACAATCTCCCCGTTACTCACGGCGGAGGGGGGAACCGAGAGAGAACGTGGCACTGCCTCACCCCCCAGAGGGGCCGGTTTCTCTTTCTTGGTTCGAGCCGGAGCAGCTGCCGCCACCTTCTTTCTGGCTACAATCAATCCCTCCCCCTTCCCTGCCGGGGGGGGAGGTGATGAGACTGTGGATTCCCGCCTTCGCGGGAATGACGATCTCTTAACGGAACCGCCCACCTTATCATCACCGCCAATATCACCCTCATCGTCATTACCGCGAAGGCGGGAATCCACGGAGGGAGTAGTCAACTCTTTCTTCCTTACACCCATCGTCTTCTCCCATCCACACCTTCCCAGAGTAGGTCATGCGTTTCCAAGAGAAGCCTGGGAATCTCCAGGTGCAAAGGGCAGCGGGGAAGGCACTCCCCACACTTCGTACAGTTGTTGGCACGTTTGCCAGGGTACCAATCTCCCGCATTCTCAAACATCTTGTAGCGGTACTGCCCATACTCACTCATGTCGAAGGCCTTGGTGAGATTACGTAGGCGTAGCACCTCGGGAATGTGGATTCCCTCCGGACAGGGCAAGCAGTTCCCACACACGGAGCAGAAGGTGTTACCGAGCGTGGCGTATTGCTCATCCCAACGTTTAACCGCGGCGGTCTCCTCTTCAGTCAAAGGACCATCCCGGTCCGCGAAGAAGAGATAATCATCCCACTCCTGGGCGTAAGTGCAGCCAACTGTGAGGGTGGTGATCTCAGGCTGGGCCATGAGCCAGCGGTGGTGGATCTCGATGGGGGTGAAGGGATCGGATATACCGAGTAGCTTCTCTGAGGGTTTGTAGAGCAGTCCCCCTTTGTCGCTGGGGGAGATGATGAGGACTCCCATATCGAGCTCCGCCGCACGTTTAATCGCGGGGTTGTTGCGTTGGAAGAAGTAGTAGTAATGGAGATTGACTGACTCGAACTCCAGTGTGTTGATCGCGGCGAGGATGACCTCGCAGGGGCCATGCCCGGAAAAACCAATGTGTCCGACCACCTTCTGATCGATGGCCTCGCGTACCGCCTCCATGCAGCCACCTTTACGCATCGTCAGCTTAAGGGAATCGAAGGTGTTAATCCCATGAATGTCGAGGTTCTCGACAGAGGTCATCTGCAGTCGCTTAAGGGACTTCTCGATACGCTTCCACATCTCATCACGTCCAGAGACCGGGCCGATTTTAGTGGTGATGAGGAGGTCCTCACGGCGGTAGTCCTTGAGGATGCGTCCGAGCCGCTCCTCGCTGGTACCATAGCCCTGGGCGGTTTCGATGTGGTTGATCCCCGCCTCGATAGCGCGGCGGGTGGTCTCGGCGGCGAGGTTCTCATCCTCGGGGACAGGAACCTGCATGGCGCCGAAGGTGAAGATGGGGAAACGGAGTTCAGTCTTTCCGAAGCGTCGGTATTTCATGGTGATATTCTTACACGGCGGGAGTGAAGAAAGAATGGAAAAGGAAGGGGCGGTTAGAGACACAAAGGTAGGACAAGCCTTACCCACTACTCCTGCGTCCTATAGAGATCCCCGGAGCTTCCCACTCCATTGGACGGATTGTAGATCAACTTGAGGACTTCAGGATCTCTTCTCATTGAATAGCCATCACCCTTGTGTTTCTCGAAGAACAAGCGCTCTAGTTCTTCCGCCTGGCTGGTTCCATCCGGGCCCATACTGCTCAGCATGAAAACCATACTGGGCCCACAGAGCGGTCCCACACCATAACCATACCGCCGCTCTTGATCCGGATCGAAGACATCCGCTGGGAGTGCTTGAATGACATCCATATGGATAAGGATATCCGGGACAAAGCTGGGACCGCGATAATACAGAAGACGGCTGTCGCTGGCGGAGGTAATTTCCGCTTGCTCCAGTTCCTCTGGCAAGGTCCCCGTCACGGGATCTCCCACTTCATCGCAAGGGATAGGAAAACACGCTGGTCTTCCAGCGCTAAACATAGCGGTCTGATAGTCGAAGAGAGCCGTGGCCTGATTCCGCATATCGTTAGCCGCCCGCTGTACGCGCCCTGTTCCGGGAGGCGGGTAGATGATGCAGTAAATCAGGAGCAGGAGACACGGAGAGGCTCCACTCAGAAACCAGATCAAAACCGCATGGCGGTAGTTGGTTCCAAGCGGTCTGACCAGGATGAGGGGTTGGTAAAGGAGGGTGGTCATGAGTATGGCCAACCCCAAAACGAACGCACCCGCTTGGGGAAACCAACGAAAGAGGAAGAGCCAAAGGACAAGGACTGGAATGGTTGCGAAGTGGAAACCAAGAGACCGGTCGAGTCTGATTTCTTCACCAGAGAGAGCCGTTTTCGAAAGGGCTGAAACCACGATAGGAGGCACAACCACCCAGGCTCCGATCAGGAAAAGCACCGTCTCGATCAGGTAACCCAACACTTCAAATGCCCCATCCACAACAACCTCCCCCACCAACAGGATAACAGTGCCTCAATCCGGCGATGGGGGTAGACCCACCCTACCAGCCAGGTTCTACTCGAATAAGATCGCCCGCGGATCCAGTCCCATTCGAGGGGCTATATATCCGATTCAACACTTCAAGGTCATTCTTGAAAGCACCCGTGTTCCCGTTGTGTTTTTGAAACAGAAGGGTTTCCAGATGTTCCGCCTGGCTGATTCCATCTGGTCCATAGCATGAGAGGATAAACACTCCACCTTTTTCCGGGTTTAGAGGGCCCACAGCATATCCATAGGGTCTCTCTTCCTTCTCATCGAAGGGATCAGGTGGAATTGTGCAGTAGGGACTCAGGGTGGTCAGTTCCTCAGGCACGAAACTTGGGCCACGATAATATATAAGGCCAGAGTCCGGCGTGTAGGTTTCCGCTGTCACTGAAACGCTTTCTGGAAGACTGCCAGAAATGCGATGCCCTTCTCCATCCTCCGGGATGGGAAAACGTCCCTCACCTTCTGTTGCCTTGGTAAGCTGGACAAAATCAAAAAGATCAGTGCTCAAGTGCCACATATCATCTGGCGCACGGACAATGGGATGTAAACGAGGGAAGGGCCAGATCCAGGTGATGGCCAGAAACGTGACCGCTGCAAACAGACTCCCGGCGGTTCCCAAGGTCAGACCCGCAAGCAATCGCGTCTTCAGCAACCAGGACAGAATGGGCGGGCAGTAGAGGGAGATGGGGACGAAGACCACTAGACCCAAGCCAATCGAGAAAATTGTATCAGGCTTAAAAAAAACTGGAATCACTACCAATCCCCAAACAAATAGTACGGGGAGGCTGACGAGGTGAAGCAGGAAAGATTTAAGGAGAGAGAGCCTTCTCTTTGAAAGTGGAAACCGTGAAAAGGACCAGAGCAGAACAGGAAAAACCAGTACCCAGGCACAGAAGAAGAGGAGGGTTACCGTAACTGGATAAACCATTGCCTCCAAGGGCGCATCCACAACAACCTCCTTTGCTAGTAGGATATCAGTGCCTCAAAGAGACCGTGGGGCCGGACCCACTCTACTCCTCTGATTTTTACGGTGACAACCTCAATCTCAACGGAGCGGGTCTTTGAACCCGCCCCGTTGTTGAATCTCTCTTCTTAACTGGAACATCTGCCACCCCAATAAGATGGCCAGCCACTTCTCTGCTGGCTCTGACCGGATGGAGTTGAGGGCTTCTCCTTGAGACCCAGCGCCACCAGATCCCATCCCTTGCGGTACTTGCGAGTCAGAAGGTCGTTAGCACCAGGCTCCCCAACAAACTGCTCCTTCTCGCCATCCCACGTCAATCGCTTGCCCAACCGTTGAGACACATTCCCAATCAGGGGAATCGTGGTCAACCGGTGGGCATACTCAATATCACAGCTGCACTTGTTGCGTGAACGAATACAGTCCAGGAACTCGCGTTTGTGATGGATACCCGCATCTCTTACGTGCTCGCCAGGGGCACGATTTTCCTTGACCACCTTGCCCTGTCTGTCGAGGTGCTGGAAAGTGTCGTAATCAGCCACCAGAGTTCCCTCTGAACCGTAGAACTTGATGCCGAAACGTCGGCCATCCTGGCCTTGGTCATTCACTTGGCAATGATTCCAAACCATTTGGAAGGGAGTCTTCTGACCGGGGGGCGGACCGTATTCCCACACCACTGTCTGCGTTTCGGGTGTCTCGGCGTTGTCTCGAAGCAGATAATGTCCCCCCACTGAGGTGACAGTGGTGGGAGTGCCGGGATCCATCCCCATGTACACCAGATCGATGAAATGGCAGCCGAAATCACCGAGTTGGCCATTGGCGTAGTCCCAGAAAAACCGGAAGAAGTAATGCCCACGGTTCTTGTTGTAGGGACGTTTGGGCGCGGGCCCGAGCCAGAAATCATAGTCCAATCCCTCTGGCACCGGTCCATCGGGGGGAGCGCCGATCCCATCGGGTGTCAGGTTCGTGCCAATCCACACCCGAACATGGGAGATGGTGCCGAGAGCTCCCGAACGGACAATAGCTGCTGCCTGGTGGTAATTATCCGTTGAGTGCACTTGCGTCCCCAACTGGGTAATACGGGAGTTTTCCTTGGCGGCTTCAACCGCCATACGGCCCTCGGCCACGTTATGAGCTAAGGGTTTCTGCACATACACATCCTTCCCCGCCTTACAGGCCAAGGCCGTGATGATGCAATGCCAATGATCCGGCGTGGCCACGGACACTGCATCGATATTCTTCTTTGCCAGCAGTTCACGGAAATCATGGAAGGTTTCCGGTTCAAGCCCACGGGTGTCTTTAACGATCTTCCGAGCCTCCTCAAGATGCCCCTTGTCCACATCGCACAGTGCCACCACATCCACATCTTGATGCACAAGGTATTCCTTCATGTCTCCTTGACCCATGCCGCCCACGCCAATCATGCCTACCTGTATGCGCTCATTCGCGCTCGTACCCGCCCGCGCCAACGAGGAAAAGACACTTGCACTGACAACTCCCGCCATTGATGTCCGGATAAATTCTCTACGGTGCATGATATTGATGATGTCTCCTTCCGCCATGTTTTTGATTTGAGGAACAAGGTGGAGTTCCCCCCACCATCTGGGCCGGTTCGATAGTCCCCGGAGGGGCCAGCCCCATCTTATACGATCTTCACCCCCGAGAGTTGCTCGAAGGCGCGGATGACGCTTTGTGTACCAAGATCTCCACAGCCCATCTTCTCCACCGCGATGAACATCTGCTGAGCCAATGAGGTGCCGATCAGTGGAAGCTCGCCATCGGCGGCGGCCTCCATCACCAGATGCAGATCCTTAAGCAGGAGGCGCACCATGAAACCGGGGTTGTGATCGCCATCCACGATGCGCGGGCCGAGGTTCTGCAACGACCAGGAGTTCGCCGCACCGCCGGTGAGTACCGCCAGGGTCTTGCGTAGATCCAGCCCGGAAGCCTTCGCAAGTAACAGGCTCTCTGAAACCGCCACCAGATGAATCGCCACCAGGACTTGGTTGCAGAGCTTGGTGCACTGTCCCGCCCCCGAGGGGCCGACATGGGTGATGGTCTTGCCCAGCGCATGGAAGACAGGCAGTGCGCGCTCATAATCCGCGCCCTCGCCCCCCACCATGATGGTCAGGGTTCCCTTCTGCGCGCCGATATCCCCGCCGCTGACCGGGGCATCGAGCATCCCAGCGCCTTGGGCGGCCAGTGCCTGGGCCATCCGCCGTGTGGCTTTGGGTGAAATGGTGCTCATATCGATCACCACTGTTCCCTGCCCCACCGAGTGGATCACCCCCTCGGGACCGAGAATGACCTGCTCGACATCGGGGGTGTCGGTGACCATGGTGATGACTGCATCCACCCCCTTGGCCGCCTCCGCTGGGCTGCCCGCTACCTGCGCTCCCTCGGTCTCAAGCGCCTCGCATTTGGACCGGGTCCGGCTGTAGACGGTCAAATCGAAACCCGCCTTCAATAGGTTGCGGGCCATCGGCAGACCCATGATCCCGAGTCCGATGAAGCCGATAGATTGGATTTGTTCTGACATGGGAATGGACCTCTTAACAAACTGTGGGATGCGTTCTTAACGCACCACGAGAGGGAACGGAAAGGGATTCCCGTTCCAGTGGGGTTGTACTTCCACAATCAATCTAGCCCCGGAGCACAGCTCCGGGGCCAGACACGAAGAGACTACTTCACGACTGGGACCGGGATTGGCCCAACAGGATAGGACAGTTTGAAGTCCCATTCCTTCGGAACGATGCTCAGATCGGAGGCCATGGCCTCATCCCAGGTGACCTTCTTGCCGGTATAGGCCGCCATGCGTCCCATGATCGCGGTCATGGTGCTTTCCGACACCCGCACGCCTTCATTGATATACTCGGCCTTGCCCCGGATGGCGTTGACCAGGTCGATGTGCTCCTGGACATAGGGATCCTCGCCGGGTGTACCCAAGTCACAGCAGTTGCTGCGTCCCTTGGTACCCACCGCATCCTCGAAGACACCCTCGGCGCAACCATCCCAATGGCGTGAGAAGCTGATCATGTGGACTCCATTGGCATACTCGAAGTCGCAACTGAAGTTATCCCACAGATCGCCATACTTCTCTTCCCTCGGCTTCCAGGCACGTCCACCCGAAGCGAATACCGCGGTGGGATGGGCATTCATCACCCAGTTACAGACATCCAGGTTATGGACATGCTGCTCGACAATGTTGTCACCGCAAACCCAGCAGTGGGCATACCAGTTGCGTACACGGTCCTCGAAGTCCGACCATTCCGGCTTGCGGTCATAGCAGAACGGCAGGCCACCACACCAATAGGCGCGCAAGGCCAGAATATCGCCGATGGCGCCATCATGGATCTTCTTGAGGGTCTCGACATATTCCTTCTGGTGACGGCGCTGGGTGCCAGCGACAAAGCACAGCTTCTTCTCCTTGGCCTTATTGGCCGCGTCGATGACCATGCGGATACCAACCGGATCGACGGCAACCGGCTTCTCGGTGAAGATGTGCTTGCCGGCTTCGATAATGGCAGCCACATGTTTGGGGCGGCTGTAGGGGAGAGTTCCCTCGACGATGATGTCGACATCAGTGGCGAGGATTTTCTTGTATGCATCCAGACCAGTGAAGCAATGGTCATCATCGACCGCATAGCTCTTGGCGGTCCGTTCGTCTTTTGAGTTTTTGATCTTATTCCGTGCCCAATCGAGACGATCCTGGAACAGGTCAGCCAAGGCAATAACCTTCATATTCTCATTGCCGCGCAGCATCTGCATACAAGCGCCGGTTCCACGGTTTCCACAACCCAAAAGCCCGACCTTCAGTGTGTCGGAATTGGTCTCGGCCGTAGCCCCTTTGGATGAAAGAATGGCGAATCCCGCCGCCGCCGCCGTCATCTTGGCGAAATCCCTCCGAGTCAAACCAGTTCTCTCCTTCTCCTGCATAACCTTTTCTCCTTTAGGGTGAATTGAGATATGTCCAAACGGGGTCCCGTCCCCGGGAGTGTCCGGGATGCCAAGGCCCTTCAATCAATTGACGGAACACAAGCTAGCACAGGGGGCGGAAAACCAGAAGCGGGCCGGGAAGCGCGCTCATGCGGTCAGTTGTTCTGCGCGGTCGGGGGGGTACACACCGAAGATGGGTGCGTGTCGCCATTGTGGGTGGTCAAGTGGGAAAGAACATAATTTTTAGCCTTGCGGAATTGGGTAGCCCAACGGAAGGCACGGCTGCCCTCCAGGGACTGCCGCTCATCCTGGAGCTGTTGGAGGCGGACATCTTTCCGGACCAGAGTACCCGGAAGATAAGTGGTTTTCCGGAATCCCTGAACCAGCCCCTCAATCACCTCCGGATGCTCGTAGAGGTAGGGATCATCCGCCATGGCGCGCAAGGTTTCTCTTGGAATCGAACCGAACTGAGTCAAAGTCCACATTGCGTTCCAGAATTTATAAGCCACCTTCTCCTGTGCCAAGGCGCCATTACACCCCTCCAGCATCTTTCCGATCAGTCCCTGCTCCATGGCGAGGCGGGTGATTTCAAAGTTGCGGTAAAGCGCCAGCGGATTGACCTCGTGCAGGGTGAAATCGAGGGGAAACTCCAAGAGCACCTCGAAGGTCTCGCGCATGTCCTCCTCGGTTTCCATCGGATTGTTGCCGATGAGATCGATGACCAGCTGGACACCGATCCGGTGGAGGAGGTGGGCAGTTTCGATCAGGCGGTGGCGCGCGGTACGCCGGTCATACATTTTGAGGACATGTTGGCTGCCCGATTGTACCCCCATCACAGTGGTAACCCACCCAGCCTGGTGCAGGGCCTCCAGATCCTCGTTCTTGCACATGGAAGGGTGTGTGTACGCAAAAAAGGGGATGCCGATCTCCGTACGATACCGGGCCGCGAATTCCTGGAGCCATGACGACTTAAAGGTGAACACATCATCATAGAACTCGACAAATTTCAGGTTCGGATAGGTTGCTATACGGTATTTCAGATCCCGGATCACATAATCCACACTGTGACGGCGGACATAGTTCGTTGATCCATACAGCTCCCGGTAGTTGGAGTTGCAACAGAAGCTGCAACTAAAGGGACAACCACGCGAGGTGAGGGTCGGGTAGTTGGTGTTGAGATGACTGCCAGCCTGATAGACACCCTCCTCCACCAGGCCAGAGTGCAGATGCCACTTACCTCGCCGGTCAAAATCGGAGAAGGGGTAAACATCCAAATCCTTCTGGGTGGGCCGGGGAGCGTTGGAAATGAAGGTCTCCCCTGTTTTAATCCAGATATTCGGGATGGATCTAGTACTGGTTCCAGCCGCGATCGCCTCGACGAGGTCGACAACCGCCTCCTCACCCTCTCCTTGGCAGATATAGTCCGCCACACGAATCCCCAGGTCTGGATTGACAGTGGGATCAGGGCCTCCCCACACAATTGGTAGATGCGGGAACTCCTGTTTGATCCTTTCCGTCAGGAAACACGCCAACCCATAGAAAGTCGACATGAACGAAAAGCCAAGCAGGGTGGGTTCGAGAGCCCGGATATGACGTAAGAGGGCTTCGACATCCCGGCTGTGAACACTACCAGGGGAGTTATGATAACCATTCGGATCCTCCAGCCCCTCCGAATCGTTGAGAGAGTTCATATCCCGGAAATAGGTGATCGAGACCTTATGTCCTTTGTTCTTGAGGATGGAAGACATCCCCCTCAAGCCGAGACACCATTCATCGAAAAGGGAAACAAATGCAACATTCGCCATAGTTAGAAACACAACAAAAGGAGGATTCCTTGACGGTTTCCCCCCGTTTGAGAATCATCCTAGGGGCCGTTCCTCCAGGAGTCAAGGTAAACGGCAGGTTCTCCACCCCTGTCAAAAGGCCCACAACACCTTAAAAAGAGTCAAATTCGAGCTTGACAACACAAAATATGCAGGTCAAATATGCTGATTCAATCAACACTACTCACGGCATGGAATGGATGGGACCTGATGCTCCTTCCTCTCAAAAAGCCCAGCCGGACTGTGGTCCTGGCCGCCCTCCTGACAGGAATGGCCATGGGGAGCGCCATGGGAGTAGGCTTATTCACCTTCGTCTACGCGCGTGGGGCTTCTTATCTGAACAACGATCCAGCCACCTGCGCCAACTGTCACATCATGAACGAGCAGTTTGCCGGGTGGTCACGTGGCAGCCACCACCAGGCGGCGGTATGTAACGACTGCCACACCCCACATGATTTCATCGGCAAGTATATGACCAAGGGGATTAACGGTTACCACCACTCTTTGGCCTTCACCACCGGCAATTTCCATGAACCGATCCAAATCAAGGAACGCAACCAGAATATCACCGAACAGGCCTGCCGCTCCTGCCATGCTGATATTGTTCAAGAGATCGACACCAACCATACCGGAAAAGATGAACTGGCGTGCATCCGCTGCCACCGTTCGGTGGGACATCTGGAGGATTGAAGAAGACCTAACCTTTTTTTTCATGCCAGTAGGCATGATACCCAAAAGGAAGGGGGAGTAGTTTGTTTGCGTCACAC